>NZ_JBHSBL010000021.1:65949-198756 GCF_042650585.1 Actinoplanes subglobosus | reverse complement strand
ATCCTCGGCGAGCGGCGCGGCTCCCGCTGGGCGACCCTGGAGGCGACCAGCGGAAAACGCCGCGTCGTCCTCTACCGCTCCCGGAACAGCAGGGAGTTCCAACGGGTCCGGCGGGCGGTCATCCGCGCTGTCGAGGCCAACCGCGATCCCCGTCCCTGACCTCCACGCCGGGCCGGCAGACGACTCGGCCCGGCGGCTGATCGCCCGGCGGCCCGTTGCGCGACCGGGCAGAGGACCGGGGCTCCCGGCCGATCGGATTTCGTCGAGGTCGGTCCTCGCCGGGGCTGTTTCGCGGCGGCTGCCGGCCTCCACGGCCTCAGGCGCCCGGCAGGGCGGCACGCCTCGCGCGGATCATGTCGAGCGCGTCCTGGCCGGTCAGCCCATATCTCAACAGGTCCTGGAAGATCGTCTTGAACAGGCCGGTCTGCTCTTCCTCAGTGGTCAGAGCGTCCGTGCCGGCCGCGGTCTCCACGAACAGCACGTCGCCGTGATCCGACCCGGCGAACTGCAGCAACTCGAAGGTGCCGCCGATTCCCGAGTGGTGCGCCAGGCTCAGCGGGGTCACGCCGAGGGTGTAGGTGTCGTCCTTCTCCGCCAGCGCGAGCAGGTGATCGAGCTGGCGCCGCAACACATCCGGCCCGCCCAGGGGGCGATGGAGAACCGATTCGTCGATCACTGCCACGATGCGCGGCGAACCCGGCTGGCCCAGCCGCTCCCGGAACGCCCGCTGCCGGTCCATCCGTAGCTTGACCAGCGCCAGCACATCCTTGTCGCCGGGACTGCGGCGCATGGACAGGGCGGTGACTGCCGCAGCGTACTCCTCGGTCTGGAGCATGCCGGGGACGAGCAGCAGCTGCCAGATGTTGATCACGGCGGCCTCGTGCTCGAACGCCACGAACCGCTGGAAGTCGCCGGCCAGCCGATATCTGCTATACCACTGCCGGGTCCGGGAGGCCTGCGACAAACGGGCCAGGGTGTCGACCACGTTCTTGTCCTCGACGCCGTAGAAGCGCAGGAGCGCCCGCACCTCCAAAGGCTGGACGGTGACGTCGCCGCTCTCGATGCGATTGAGTTTCGACAAGGACCAGCCGGTCAGCTCGGCCACAGTGGCCGGGGACAGCTCGCTGGACTCGCGCAACTCCCGCAGACGCTGCCGGACGAGATGCCGGGCGATCGTGGGGCCCACTTCCACCGGAGGCTCAGCCGACACGGGCATGGTCGGCTCCCTCGAAATCTGCGCGATGCAAGTGGCGAAATTCCATCCGCCGAATCCTATCGTACGAGCCGGTCAGTGCCCGATTGTGCAAGCCATCCACGGTTCTGGATTTCCGGTACTCTGTGTGGTTGATCGGCTCCATCGGGGTGCTTGATCTACGGGAGGTTCACATGACTGGCCCGGGTCAACTCACGTGGCGGAAAAGCCGTCGAAGCAGCAGCGGGGCATGTGTGGAGATCGCGGACCGCGACGGCGCGGTCTTCGTCCGTGATTCCAAAGACCCGGCCGGACCGGTTCTGACCTTTCCGGTGGCCGCCTTCCGCGACTTCGTCGAGCAGCTCAAGGGTCTCGGCTGACCCCGGGCTCACAGCTCGTCGCTGATCTTCTCCAGCAGGTGTCTGGCCTCGGACCCCGTCACCGACGACGCGACCAGGCCTTTCACCAGGTCCCGGTGGGACCGGGCTCGCTCCTGGTCGGAGACGACCAGCTCATCGCCGGCGGCGCCCTCGAAGAACAGGGCGCTCTGCCCGTCGGCGACCTCGTGCACCTCGAACGTGCCGATCTGTCCCGGATGGCTGCCCGAGCCGAACGGGACGATCGCCAGATGCACGGTCGCCAGCTCGGAGAGGGCGATCAGGTGGGCGATCTGGTCGCGCATCACGGCTGTCCCGCCGACGTTGCGGCGCAGTGCGGCCTCGTCGACAGCGGCCCACAGGTGCGGCGGGTCGGTGCCCCGCAGTCGCTCCTCGAAGGCGGTCGCGCGATGCACCCGCTGGCTCACCCGCTCGGCCAGGCCGGCATCGCCGCCGGGTAGGCCGGTGATGCCGCCGAGGAGGCCGGCGGCGTAGCCGGGGCGCTGGAGGAGGCCGGGCAGGTGCGTCAGCTGGTTGTGGAAGATCTGCTCGGACTGCTGCTCCAGCTCCCTGAGCTGGGCGAAGGCTTCCGGGCCGCGGGCGTCGTGCACCTTTGCCGAATCCCCGGCACTCATCATCCTCAGTCCCCTCATGTGGTCAGCCCGATTGAGTCTAGGCCGATGGCGTGTGGCTGGTTGCGCAACGCAGGTTACAAGATATGCCCGATTCCAAGTCATGGGCCGTCACGCCGACCCGCGGGTCAGGCGACCGGCGGAGGTCGCCTCTCGCTAGAGTTCCGGTCCATGGCCAGGTGGACGCTTCCGGGGCTGCTCGTCGCGGGCCAGCTCCTCTTCTGGCCGGGTCTGCCGCTGATCGCCGGCGACCCCGTCGGCTGGCTGGCAGCGACCGTCGTGATCGCGGCCTGCCTGCTCGCCGGGGCGGCCCTGAGCCGGCGGCGGGAGCGGCCTCTCCCGGTGTTCGCCGTGGTGCTCGCGGGCAACGTGGTCGCGGTTCTCGTCGCACCCGTCGACAGCCAGTGGATCGAGACCGGTGACGCGCTGCTGTTCCTCGCCATCACGCCGCTGGTCGCCCTGTTCAGTGTCGCCGTCCACGCCCCGGGCCGGTTCCTGCCGGCCGTCTTCGCCACCGCCATGGCCGAGCAGCTGCTGGCCTCGGTCGTGCAGGACGGTGAGCCCGGTGTGGACTGGGCCTTCCAGGCGCAGGCCTTCTCCGCGGCGGTCGTCCTCTACGGGCTGGTCCTCCTGTTCGGACGGCGGCGACGGCGTTTCAACGCCGAGCGTGCCGACGCGGCCCGCCGGCTGGACGCCGCGCGACTGGCCGGGCGCGGAGCCGCCGACACCGAGCGGCGCCGCCTCGCGCGGGAGCTGCACGACGTCACCGCACACCACCTGACGTCGATCGTCGTCAACTCCTCAGCCGCCGAGATGCTCGGTGATCAGCGGCCCGAGCTGCGGGCGGAGGCGCTGGACTTCGCGGCGCGGACCGGGCGGGAGACGCTGGAGGCGCTGCGCCGGCTGGTCGCGATCCTGCCCGTGACGGCGGGGCGCGACGACACCCCGTCGCTGGGCGATCTCGCCGACGGCTTCCGCGCGCTCGGCCAGCGGATCACCGTCGACCTGCCGGAGGGCGATCCACCGCCGGACCGGGCCGCGGCGGTCTACGGGATCGTGCGGGAGGCGCTCACCAACACCCTGCGGTACGCGCCGGGCGCGCATGTGCTGGTCCGCTACACCACGACCGAGCTGCTGGTCGAGGACGACGGTGCGGCCGGGCAGGTGACCGGGCTGGGCGGTGGGCGCGGCGTCAGCGGGATGCGGGAGCGGGCCCAGTCACTCGGCGGGGAGTGCACCGCCGGGCCCCGCGACGGTGGGGGCTGGCGGGTGCGGGTCGTGCTGCCGGGAGACGGCGGGAGCGTGCGGACGGCGTACCCCTGGCTCCGTGGTCCGACCGCGGCCTCGGCCGCCCTCGTCTTTCTGCTGGTGGTGGTGGTGACCAGCATCATGGCCGTGGGCGAGGAGGGCCTGCCCCGTACCGCCGCCGCTGTGATGTTGCTGGCCCAGGTCGTGCATGCGGTGCCGTTGCTGTGGCGCCGGAGGGACGCCTGGTGGTCGTTCGCGGCCGTCGTGGTGACCGGTCTCCTCGTGCCGCTGCTGGTCGTGCCCGGCCCGGTGCCGGCCCAGTTCGGCTACCTGCTCCTGTTCGGGTGTGTCGTCGATTTCGCGGCGGTCCACGCGGTGGCGGCGCGGGGGAGCCGGCCCGGCCTGACCTGGCTCGCCGTTCCGGTCAGCGCCGGGACGCTGGCGTTCGTGATGGCCGTGCTGCTGGCGGTCGACGACTCCGACAAGGAGTTCGCCCTCGGCGGGACGGCCGAGCGGGTGGCGTTCGTCGCCGTCATGACGCCGTTGATCGCGATCGTGTTCGCCGTACCGGCCGCGGCCTGCTGGGGTTTCGGGTTCGCCGGGCGGCGGCGCCGGGACCGCCTGCGTGAACGTGAGGCCGACGGGCTGGCCACCGAGCTGGAGCAGGCCGCGTTCCAGGCCCTGCTGGAGCGCCACCGGATCGCGGCGGGCCTGCACGAGGACGTCCTGCGGCACGCCGCCGACGTGCCGGGCGCGGCCGAGCGCGGCGATCTCACCGAGGTCCTGGGCGCGGCCCGGCGGGCCCTCACCGCGATGCGTTCGCTGCTGGACGGCCTCGGCGGCCGCCCGGAAAGAACTCCCCCGGAGGTGTCGCCAT
The DNA here is from genome assembly GCF_042650585.1 of Actinoplanes subglobosus. Classification (NCBI taxonomy): domain Bacteria; kingdom Bacillati; phylum Actinomycetota; class Actinomycetes; order Micromonosporales; family Micromonosporaceae; genus Actinoplanes; species Actinoplanes subglobosus. Next base: position 194,430 of record NZ_JBHSBL010000021.1, on the reverse strand, counting down.
TACGGTCCGAGTGATGGTCGTGGACGACCAGGTGATGGTGCGGGCCGGGCTGGCCGCCATCGTCGGCTCGCAGCCGGACCTCGAGGTGGTCGGCGAGGCCGGTGACGGCGCGGCCGCGGTCGAGCTCGCCGGGACGCTGCACCCCGACGTGATCCTGATGGACATCCGCATGCCGGGTGTCGACGGCCTGACCGCCACGGCCCGGCTCACCAGCGGGCCGAACCCGCCGCGCGTGCTGGTGCTCACCACGTTCCACCACGACGCGTACGTGTTCCAGGCGCTGCGGGCCGGCGCGTCCGGGTTCCTGCTGAAGGACGCCGAGCCGGCCGACCTGGTGGCCGCTGTGCGTACCGTCGCGGCCGGTGACGCCATGCTCAGCCCGGCGGTGACCCGCGGCCTGATCGACGCCTTCGCGTCCGGAGCGGTGTCCGCGGCGCCGGAGGCCGACCCGCGCATCGACGCGCTGACCCCACGGGAGCGGGACGTGCTGGTCGCGATCGCCCGGGGCCTGTCCAACGCCGAGATCGGTGAGTCGCTCGGCATCACCACCGGCACGGTCAAGGTGCATGTCAACGCGCTGCTCGGCAAGATCGGCGTCCGCGACCGGGTGCAGGCCACGATCGTCGCCTACGACACCGGCCTGGTCAGCCCCGGAGCCCGACACCGCAGCGGTGGCGCCGGCGTTTGACCCGGTGTGAGGTTCTGCCGCCGGGTGCTGGTGTTCGCCGTGTTCATCGTCGTGATGCTGGTCGTGCCCGGGGCCGTGGTCCCGCGCGGGCCGGGTGGCTCGTCGTCGGCGGTCTGGGTGACGCCCGGTGTGCCGCCGGTGGAGACGATCGCGTGGTACGGGTTCGAGGGGCCGGAGCCGTGGGCCGATCTGACCGCGTTCACCGGCAACGACGGCCGGGTCCGGTGGGTGCCGCACGGTCCGGGCCAGGCCGTCCGGTTCCCGTCGCCGTGTTCGCGGGAACCCTGTCCGCGGCTGATCCTGCGGGCGCTGAACCGGCCCGAACTCAACCCGGGAACGGCGCCGTTCAGCTTCGGTGCGACGGTGCGGCTGTCGCCGCGGCACACCACCGACGGGCAGAACGTGCTGCAGAAGGGTTACGCGGTCGAGGGCAGCCAGTACAAGCTGCAGATCGACGGCAGCGCGGGACGGCCCAGCTGCGTGCTCGTGGGTGCTGGGTCGCGGAGGATCCACCTGGTGATCGCCGACGTGGGGGTGGCTGACGGCGCCTGGCACCGGCTCGCCTGCAGGCGCGGTCCGGCCACACTCGGCATCCTGGTCGACGGGGTGCCCCGGGCGGGCGTGCCGATCCCGGCCGGGCTGCGCATCGACAACGCCATGTCGCTCAACGTCGGTGGCAAGAGCGCCCACGGCGACAACGACCAGTTCCACGGGGCGGTCGACGACGTGTGGATCACCCGGCCGTGATCACGGTTTCCGGAGGAGGGCGTCGACCAGGTCGCGCAACGGTGCGACCAGGTCCTCCGCGGTGGCCGAGGCCAGCGGCTCCAGGCCCGATTTGGTACGCAACAGCGCGATCCCGGCCGAGGCGGCGAGCACGATCTGCGCCCGCAGCAGCATGGTCTCGTCGTCCTCGGGCCAGCCGGCGGCCGCGGCCAGTCGCCTGCCGTAGGAGCTGAGCAGGTCGAGCCGGATCCGGTCGGCGGCCTCGTCACCGGACGAGCGCAGCAGCAGGACCAGATGGTGGGGGAGGCCCTGGGTGCACGGGCCGGCGATCTGCCGGGCGATCGCCTCCGGGGTGCGGCTCAGCGGTGTGTCGCCGGTGGTGCGCCTGATCTCGTCGACGCTGCTGGTCAGGCAGGCCTCGAACAGCCCCTCCTTCGACTTGAAGTAGCGGCTGATGAGGGCCACGTTGACACCCGCGTCGTCGGCGATGTCGCGCACCGTGGTGGCGGCGTAGCCGTCCCTGGTGAACCGCTGCAGAGCCGCCTCCAGCAACAACTGCCGGGTCTTGGTGGCGTCCCGCCGGCGCGGTGAAGTCGCTTCCACGGCCCTCCTTCCACTCTGTTGTGCCAGCTTATCCGGCGTGTTGATGTGACGTAAACGTCCGTTGACCAGATATGCCGTACGCCGATACGGTTTTTAAGTCAACATCTGTTTACCAAGTACGGGACCGCGCATGACCACCTTCGTGGAGAAGGCGCCGCCACGACGGATGCCCTGGGCCGTCGCGGTGATCGTCGCCGCCGTCCTCGGCGCCGAACTGGCCCTCGGGTGGCGCTCGCTCGCCGGCGCCGTCGCCCACCTGCACACTCCGCACCCGGGCTGGCTGGCCGCCGCGCTGCTCGCCGGGACCGCCGCCATGCAGGCCTACGCGCGGATGCAGCGCCACCTGCTGCGCTCGGCCGGGGTCCGGGTGTCGATGCTGCGGCACATGGCACTCGCCTACGCCGCCCACTCGCTCAGCGTCACCCTGCCCGGCGGGCCGGCGTTCTCCACCGCCCTGAACTTCCGCCAGATGCGCCGCTTCGGGGCCTCACCCGCCGTCGCGTCCTGGTGCATCGCGCTGTCCGGCATCCTGTCCGCGGCCGCGCTCGCCGCCATCACCGCGTTCAGCACCGTCACCGCGAGCGGTACGCCCGACTGGCACACCTTCGCCGCCCTGGCCGTCGCCGGCGTGCTCGCCACCATCGGCGTCCGCCGGCTCACCCGGCACCCGGACAGCCTGACCGCCGTCACCCGGCCCGTCCTGATCCTGGTCAACCGGCTGCGCCGCCGGCCCGCCGACCACGGTCAGGACCGTATCCAGGGCTTCCTCGAACAACTGCGGGCCGCCCGGCTCACTCCCGGTCACGGGGCCGCAGCCGTCACGTTCGCCCTGCTCAACTGGCTGCTCGACGCGGCCTGCCTGTGGCTGTGCTGCATCGCCGTCGGCGGCGGGACGATCAGCGCGGGGCAGTTGCTGCTCGCCTTCTGCACCGGGATGGCCGCCGGGACGATCACCATCGTTCCCGGCGGCCTCGGCATCATCGACGGAGCCCTGATCCTCGGCCTGATGGCCGGGGGTATCGGCACCGAGATCGCGATCGCGGTGGTCGTCCTCTACCGGCTGATCACCCTCGGCCTGATCGTCGGCGTCGGCTGGCTGTCCTACCTGGCCATCCGCCCATCCCGCTGAAGCCCGCGCGCCGACCCACGCGCCGGCCCGCGCGCTGACCCGTGGTCCGGAGCGAGCCGCTGGTCACGCGAAGTCGCGGTACTTGATCTTTGCCCGGCGGCCGTCGGGGTGGTGCCAGACGATGCCCTCCCGCTTCGGGTGCGCGAGCAACCATGCACGGAGTCCGGCCAGTTCCCGAGGGACTTCCAGGCGCTCCGCCTCAGCATGTGCCACGAGCATGTGTCCCCGTACCCCCTCGGGATTGCCGTTGATCTTCTCCCCGATGAGCTCGTAGGTGCCGGACGGGCGCGCCTGCGGCGACCCGGCGACCGCCTCGGCGTGGTATCGGGCGTAGCTGGACTGCTCGATCGGCTCCCAGCCGACGGTCTTGCCGGTGTTCTCGTCGGTCATGACCGGCCGGTAGCCGGGCGGGCGGGTGCGGCCCGGCCGGACCTCGCGGCGGGCCCACCAGACGCCGTCGTCGTCGAGGAGGACGCAGGTTCCGTCGTATTTCCGGGTGGCGATCCCCTCGCCGTCGAGGACCCACTGACAGGCGGGGTTCGCCTCGGGCAGCACGCGCTTACGGTCTTCCGGGTCGCGCTGGAACAACGTGGGAATCTTCTCCATGAACGTCATCTTCGCACCGCGACAAAACGGATTTCAGTTTCCGTTCATCTATGATCATCGATAATGTGGCGCATGCGAACCCTCTCCCTCCGCATTCTGGTGACCACCGTCACCGCCGCTCTGCTGACCGGCGCGGCCGCCACCCCGGCCAGCGCCGCGGCCCTGCCGTCCCGCGCCACCTGGCTCGCCGACGTCCAGGCCGTCACCGACCAGGCCGCCGACTACCTCGACGACCGGCTCCCGGCCAGTGGCATCCGCGCGGCGATCGTCCTCGACATCGACAACACCGCGCTGCAGAGCAAGTACAAGCCGTACGACGCCACCCCCAGCGTCCTCGCGCTCTCCCGGCAGGCCCGCGCCGACGGGGCGGCGGTCTTCTTCGTCACCGCGCGGCCGGAGATCATCGAAGCGGCCACCGAGATCAACCTGAGCGTCGTCGGATACCAGTGGACCGACATCTACACCCGGCCGACCTTCGACTTCTCCGACAACCAGACCCTCAAGACCAAGGCCCGCATCGACATCGAGAAGCGCGGCTACACCATCGTCGCCAACGTCGGTAACAGCGCCACCGACCTCGGCGGCGGGCACGCGGAGCGCACCTACAAACTGCCCGACTACGACGGTCAGCTGGACTAACCCCCTGGGTGCGGCCTGGCGAGGTCCCCGCCAGGCCGCACCGCTACCGTTGCTCCGATGACCGGGACCGCCGCACAGGGCCAGACACTGCGACAGCTCGGCCCCACCGTCTACCTGCCGTCCGCGGTCTTCTCCACCGGCATCGGCGCGGTCGCCCCCGTCATCGTCCTCACCGCCACCGGCCTCGGCGCCAACCCCGCGGTCGCGGCCGTCGTCGCCGGGCTGCTCGGGCTCGGCCAGATCAGCGGCTCCCTGCCGGCCGGCGTGATGATCTCCCGGGTCGGGGAGCGGCGCACCATGCTCGCGGCGTCCGCGTTCGCCGTACCGGCGCTCCTGGCCTGCATGTTCGCCCCCAACGTCCTGCTGCTGGGCGCCGCCGTCGCGCTCCTCGGCATCTGCGGTTCGGCGTGGGCGCTGTCCCGGCACGCCTACCTCACCGAGGCGGTCCGCCCCGAACTCCGCGCCCGCGCGATGTCCACCCTCGGCGGCGTCGGCCGGATCGGCACCTTCACCGGCCCGTTCCTCGGCGCCGGAGCCATGCATCTGGCCGGCCTCGACGGCGCCTACCTGGTGGCGATCGCCGGCGTCAGCCTCGCCACGGTGGTCCTGATCGTCCTGCCGCCGGTCCCGCACGACCGCGCCGTGCCACCCGGCGCCGAACGCCCCCGCCTCTGGACGATCATCCGTACCCATCAGCGCACCCTCCGGACCCTGGGTTTCGCCGTGCTGCTGGTCGGTGCCCTCCGGGCCTCCCGGCAGACGATCCTCCCGCTGTGGGGCGTCTCCCTCGGCCTGTCCCCGGCCACCATCGGCCTGATCTACGGCGTCTCCGGCGGCATCGACATGCTGCTGTTCTATCCGGCCGGCAAACTGATGGACCGCCACGGCCGCCGCGCCGCCGCCGTCCCCGCGATGGCCCTCCTCGGCGTGGCCCACACCCTCCTGCCGTTCGCCGGCGGGGTGTTCGGGCTGGCCGCGGTCGGTGTGCTGATGGGCGTCGGCAACGGCCTCAGCGCGGGCCTGGTCATGACCCTCGGCGCCGACGCGTCACCGTCCGCAGGGCGCGCCGAATTCCTCGGCGCGTGGCGGCTGTGCTCCGACATCGGCCAGGGCGGTGGACCGCTGCTGATCGGTGCCATCACCGCGGTCGCGACACTGTCGACGGCGGCCGTCGCGGTCGGTGGTTCCGGTCTCCTGGCCGCGTTCCTGTTGCATCGGTGGATCAAACCCCAGCGTTCGTAGGGCTAGAACCGCCCCACCCGATCCACCCCGTCCCGTGATTCCCCCGCGACGCCGGCGTACCGTCCCGGCCCGGCCGCCTCCGCCGGGCCGGATGCGACCCTCACCACCTCTACCGGCCGGTGACCACGGGGAGACCTGGTGGCACGTCTTCCATGCCCGGTACATGCCGTTGCGGGCGGCCGGCTCCTCCCCGAGCGGCAGAACCCTCGCCGTCGCGGTCGGCAGCGACGTCACCCTGTGGTCGAGGTGAGCGAGGCGCGGTCAGGGAGTGATCAGTAGGCCGTCGCCGATCAGCCGGACGTCGGGAATGCGGCCGCCCGGGACGTAGGGCACCACCCCGAGGGTCTTGGCATCGTCGATGCGGAGCTGCTGACCAGGGTTGAGGACGTGCCCCTCGGCGAGCATCCGGGCCAGGTGGTTGAGGATCTCGGCGGCCTCGCCGAGCTGATCCTTCGGCACCCCCATCACCAGGTCCGGGTGACCGAACTTGGTCATCCCCCGGGTGTGCACCGCATGCCCGAACCCGGGGGAGACGTCAGCTTCGGCGACCACGCTGATCTCGCGTAGCACGGTGAACGGCCGTCGCGGGTCCAGCCCGGCGATGGCCTCGGCCGACGACCAGTCGTGCGCGAACACGTCGAGCACCGCCGTCGCCCCGGACCGGCACGCCGCCGCGGCGACCGCCCAGGCCAGCTGGAGGTGGGTCAGGTCGGCCGGGTCCTGAACCCGCACCTGGATCGAGTAGCAGCAGGTCGCCGCGTCCAGCAGCCGCAGGTCGGGCAGCTCCCGCTCGGCCAGGCTGCGGAGCGGCCCGGTGCGGAACCCGTCGACCCACTCGGGGCTGTCCGCATGGCGGTGCAGACGCACGTCGAGCGCGTCGACCGGCGCCGTCGACGGGACCGTGCCCGCCAGATCGAGCCCGGTCAGCACCTCGCCGGGGGCGAAGACGACCAGGAACACCGCCGCCTCCCGGCCGGACGGTCGATGGGCGGGCCGCTGCCAGGGCTCGACACGAAGATCCACCCGCCCATCCTGCCAGCCTCGCGACCACCTGGCGACCCGCCTCAGAGCCCGGCGGCCCGCTTCGCCCGTCAGCTCCGGCGGACCCACGGACTGATCGCGACCTTGCCCGTGTTCCCGGCGTCGATGTGGAGTTCGAGCAGGTGGCGGGGCGCCCCGGGGGCGGCGGCGACCCGGACGAACTCACCGACCGCCACCGTCTCCGCGTCGGTCGTCAGGTTGCGCCACACCAGCAGGGCGGAGACCGATCCGCCCGGTTCGACGGTCTCCTCCTTCGGCTCGACCTGCCACGGCGGCAGGGCGGTGACCTCGCCGACACCGTGCAGGACACGCAGGTCGAGCGGCTCCCGGTCCTCGCCGAGGACGGCGAGTTCGGGATAACCCTTGATCTGGTACGGCTTCGTGCCGCAGTTGTGCAACTCGATGCCGACGGCGCGCAGCCCCGACGCGGCGTCCTCCCCACTGACCCGGACCAGGAGCCCGCCGACACAGCGGGGTCCCATGTCGGGCACCGCCGACGACACGACGGACACCGACGGCACCGGCTCGACGGGCACCGACCGTCCCGTCCCCGGCACGGTGCCCGGCGGCGCACACGCCGTCAGCAGCAACAACGCGGGCAGAGCCGATGCTCGTCTCATGGCCACCTCACGACGATCTGTCCAGTGATGTAGTAGCTGACATCGTCCAGCCGTACCGACGTCGCGTTGATGCTCAGCGGGTGCGCCTCCCGCACCGCCGGACAGGTCGTCCGGAAACCGCGGCACACGCGGGGGAAGACGATATTCATGGGTACGGGGAGGATAGCGGCACTACAGTGACGGCCGTGACCCGAGAACGGCTGAGTCAGCGGCGGGTCTACTACCTGCTGAGCGCGGTCTCCGGGTTCCTCTTCACGTTCGCTTTCACGTTGCTGCTCGTCTTCCACGTGCGGGTGGCGCATCTGACACCGGTCGAGCTGGTGCTCGTCGGCACCGTCATGGAGATCACCTGCCTGCTCGGGGAAGTGCCGACCGGGGTCCTCGCAGATGCACGGTCGCGGACTTTGTCCGTACAGATAGGGCTGATTCTGATCGGTCTTTCCCTGGTTCTGCAGGGGGCGCTGCCGGTGTTCGGCTGGATCCTCGCGGCGCAGGTCGTGTGGGGGATCGGATACACGTTCACGTCCGGGGCGATCGAGGCGTGGATCGCCGATGAGGTGGGCGAAGACCAGCTCACGCACGTTTTCCTGCGTGGCCGGCGGTTCGGGATCGGCGCGATGATCCTGGGGTCGGTGGCGGCCGGGGCCGTCGGGACGCTCGATCTACGGATGCCGATGCTGATCGCCGGCGGGGGCTATCTCGTGCTCGCCGCCGTCCTCGTCGTGATCATGAAGGAACCGCACTTCACGCCGGCCGCCGCCGGGGACCGGCTGACCTTCACCCTGATGCGTGACACCTTCGCGGCCGGGGTGCGGCAGGCCCGGCAGCGGCCGCTGATTCGCTCGTTTCTGCTGGTCAGCCTGCTTGCCGGGTTGTCCGGGGAGGCGTTCGACCGGCTGTGGACGGCGCATCTCATGGAGAGTTTCCGGCCGCCGTCGGTGGCGGCCTGGTTCGCCGGGCTCGCCATCGTGGGACAGTTGATCGGCCTGGCGGTCAACTACGGCGTCGAGCGAGCCGGGCTGACCGAAACTGATCGGCCGGGTCGGCTGCTTGCGGTGCTGACCGTCGTGCAGGTCGTGGGGATGGCCGGGTTCGCGCTCGCCGGAACACTGTGGGCGGCCGTCGGGGCGCTGTGGGCGCGCGACGCGGCGCGGGCGTTGAGCGGGCCACTCGAATCCGCCTGGCTCAACCGGGGGATCGACTCGTCGTCGCGGGCCACGGTCCTGTCCGTCAACAGCCAGTTCGACGCGTTCGGGCAGGTGGTGGGCGGGCCGCCGCTGGGCGCGCTGGCTGGGCGGACGTCCATCCCGGTGGCGTTGCTGGTGTCCGCGGGGTTGCTGGCACCGGCCGCCTGGATCTTCACCCGCCTGGCCCGAACCGCCGGCGGCGGCCGCGACGGCTCGGACCGCGGCGGCCTTGCAGGTGGCGGACCCGCCGGTGGTGATTCCCGTCCCGCCGTCGGCCCGACGGAAATCGGCCAGTAGCGCTATCGCCAGCCGTGCGGGCCTCGGCCGTGCGGGTCTCGGCCATATCGCCGGTCGTGGGGTCCCGTCGCGGCGATGGTCTTGCGTTACTCCCGGTCAGCGTGGAGTCGCAACATCGTCGGCGCTTGAAGTTCGGGACCGGCGTCACCGGCGCAGAATTCGGAGGCGGGCCAGGCGGCGGATTCACGGAAGTGCGACAGTCGAGCGGCGACCAGTCGGTCAAGATCTGGCCGGGCGACCCGGTGAACGTACTGGTCAGCGCACTAGCCGAGTCGGCGGTCGCCGTTTCGCCTGAGCCGGTCTCTGCCGTGCCGGCGTTAGCGCGGCCTTAACTTTCACACAGCGCGCCCATAGTGATCTTCCCGCGAAAGTTCTCCCTGTCCGGAACACCGGATGGAAGGAAGACCCGAGGGGGAGAACGATGAAGGTCAAGAAGAACGTCGCCGCGGTGATGCTGACGGCCGGTCTGCTGGCGGCGCTGGGCTTCGGCGGTGCGGCGCTCGCCGACAACGGTGCCGACGACAGCCGGCCGCGGGTGACGGCTTCCGAGAGCCCGTCCGCCGACCCCAGCCCGTCCGCGAGCTTTGACGACTCCACCGGTTTCGACGACTCGGGTAGCCCGTCGGCCGGCCCCGACGACTCGGGCAGCCCGTCGGCCGGCCCCGACGACTCGGCGAGCCCGTCGGCGTCGAGCAGTTCTGCTACCGGCGGTGCGGCGGTCACCGCAGCGCAGGCCAAGGCGATCGCGGTCCGTGCGGCCGGCGGCGGCCGCGTCGAGTCGATCGAACGCGAGACCGAACACGGCCGGCTCGTCTGGGACGTCGACGTGATCGTCGGCGGCGTCGAGCACGACATCGACGTCGATGCCGCCACCGGCGAGATCACCCGCCACCGCACCGACGGCGACCGTGGGCGGGGCCGCGGCAGTGACGACAAGGCCGGCGACGACCGTGGCCGCGGTCGCGGTAGCGACGACAAGGCCGGCGACGACCGTGGCCGGGGCCGTAGCAGCGACGACAGCAGCGCCCGCAAGAACGACGACAAGGGTGGTGCCCACAAGAACGATGACAAGGGCGGCACCCGCAAGGGCGGCGACGACAAGGGAAGCGAGGACCGGGGTCGTGGCCGCGGCGGCGACGACAAGGGCGGCGACGACCGCGGTCGTGGCAGTGACGACAAGGGTGGCGACGACAAGGGCGGCGATCGTGGCCGCGGTGGCGACGACGACTGATCCAGCCGATCCGATCCCGGCCCCGCACATACGGGGCCGGGATTTCCCGTTGACGAGGGCGGTGTCGTGTCAGGACCTCCACGGAGACCGTGCCGCGGACGCCGGAGTCGACATGGCGCAGGAAATTCCGGTAATCCTCGGGCAGCCGCACCCCGTCCCGCCGTTCGGCGCCGGCGCTCTCGTCACTGTGAGTGCTCCGGCGACGAGACCCACACGGCTCCGTGCCAGATCTTGACCGGCGGACCACCGTTTCCGGTGGTAAACCGGGCAAGATCGGTCGGATGGGCCGCTAACCGGTAGCCGTCGGTGAACGCCGCACCGGCGGCGTCATCGCCGAAGCCGGCTCATCTGAAGATGCCCACACTTCTGGGGACGCCGGGCCGCCGGGACGCCGGGAGGGCGGGACGCCGAGACGCCGGGAGGGCGGGAGGCCGGGACGCCGGGAGGGCGGGATGCCGGGAGGGCGGGACGCCGAGGGCGCCGCGATGCCAAAAGGGCGGGACGCCGAGGCCGCCGGGACGCCAGGAGGGCGGGAGGCCGGGACGCCGGGAGGGCGGGACGCCGGGACGCCGGGAGGGCGGGAGGGCGGGAGGGCGGGACGCCGAGGGCGCCGGGATGGCGAGGGCGCCGGGATGGCGAGGGCGCCGGGAGCGCCGAACGCCGAGGGCGCGGGAACGGCGGGACGATGGAGCGCGGTGAGGGCGCGGGGATGGCGGGTGCGGGCGGTTCGGCGGCATGGGGGCCCGCGCGCGTGGTTGAAGGGGCCGTGCCCGACTGGATTGGTCAGGGGGACGGTTCTTGCGTACCGGGGAGGTCGAGCCGGATGACCGCGCCTCCAGGACCCGGTGGGCTTATCGTGAAGGAGCTTGCGATCTTCCGGGCGATGTCGAGGCCGAGCCCGGTGGACCCGCCGCCCGAGGTGCCGCGGTGGGCGACGTCGCCGGAGGGTGACTCCGAGTGCGCGGCGGGGAAACCGGGACCGTCGTCGGCCACCGTGAGGGTCGCGCCGCCGCCCGGATGAGCGGCGAGGGTGACCGCCAGTGCCGTCCCGTCGGGTGTGTGGGCGAAAACGTTGCCGAGCAGCGCGTCCAGCGCCGCCGCCAGGTCGTCGGCGGCGACCGCGACCCGGGCCGGGCCGGCGGGTAGCTCCTGGTGGAGGGGGCGGCCGGTGTCTTCGGCCAGCACCGACCAGAACGCTACCCGCGCGGCCACGACCACCGTCGCGTCGCAGCCGGCGGTGTCCGGGGTGGGGTCGGCTCGCCGGGTCTGCTGGATGACCGCGGTGACCGCCCGGGCCAGCTGGTCGGCGGCGGCCGCGACCCGGGCCGACTCGTCGGGGTCGCGGAGGGACTCGGCTTCCAGGCGCAGCGCGGTGAGCGGGGTGCGCAGGCGGTGGGAGAGGTCGGCTACGCGTTCGCGTTCGGCGGCCAGCAGGTCCTGGATGCGGGACGCCAGGTGGTTGAGGGCTCCGGCGACCTCGCGTAGTTCCGGTGGGCCGGACGGGTCGGCTCGGGCGGTCAGTTCGGCGCCGGCCAGGCGGTGGGAGACGGCGGAGAGTTCGCTGATCGGGCGGGTGATGGTGCGGGCCAGTCGGTCGGCGACGAACAGGCCGAGCAGGACCAGGGTGAAGCCGAGGGCGGCGAGCGTGGCCCAGGCCCTCGTGACGCCGCGGGTCAGCTCGGCCTCGGTGACCAGGGTCCGGATCACGGTGGCACCGCCGGTGCCGACGACCGGGACGACCAGTTCCTGGCCGGCGCCGGTGGTGACGGTCAGTGCGCCGTGCTGGGCGGCGGCCAGGCGGACCGCCGGTGTCGCTTCCGCCGGTGTGCCGAGGATGCCGCCGTCGGGCAGGAAGACGGTCACCGGTACGGTCTGCGCCTCAACGGTCAGCCGCAGCGCCGTGGTGTCACCGGTCGCGGCCAGCGGGACGATCGACTGGACCACGTCGTCGGCCCGGCCCAGTGCCCGGTCCTGGGCGACCTGCCGGACCAGCACCGCCAGCGGCACCAGGAACGCCAGCAGCACGAGCACCGTCGTCGCCGCGACCAGCAGCGTGAGCCGGGCCCTCACGCCGGCCCGCTCAGTTTGACGCCGACGCCGCGGACCGTGTGCAGATAGCGTGGGTCCTGTGCGGTCTCGCCCAGTTTGCGGCGCAGCCAGGACAGGTGCACGTCGACGGTCTTGTCGGCCCCGCCGTAGGGAACCTGCCACACCTCGCTGAGTAGTTCCCGTTTCGTCACGACCTGGCCGGCCCGTAGCGCCAGATGGTGCAGCAGGTCGAACTCGCGCGGCGTCAGCTCGACCACCGCCCCGTCCAGGGTGACGGTTCGGGCCGCCTGGTCGATGCGCAGGCCGCCCACCTCCAGCACCGGGGTGCTCTCGGGGCCGCCGGTGCCGCCGCGGCGCAGTACCGCCCGGATCCGCGCGTCGAGCTGGGCGGCGGTGAACGGTTTCACCACGTAGTCGTCGGCGCCCGCGTCGAGGAGCCGGACCATCTCGGTCTCGTCGTCGCGGGCGGTCGCCACGATCACCGGGATGCGGCTGACGGCACGGAGCATGCGCAGCAGCTCGCGTCCGTCGAGGTCGGGCAGGCCCAGGTCGAGCACGATCAGGTCGGGCCGTTCGGCGAGGGCGGTCTGCAGGCCCTCCATCGCCGCGGCGGCCGCCGCCACGGCGTGCCCGCGTTCCCGCAGCGCACGCAGCAGGGTGGTGCGGATCGCCGGATCGTCCTCGATGAGCAGGAGTCTCGCCACGGCTGCACGGTAGCCCCTCGGTTCGGTGGAAAAGTCCTTCTTAACCTTCCCTTAGTGGTGTCCGGTGCCCGGCTTATCGTCGTCCGGCGGATAGTGACCGGGTGCGACTCATCGACCGGCTGGGCCGGCTTCCCCTGGTCATCGTTCTCGGCTGGATCGTTGCGGCGTTCCTTGCGGTGATGGTCGGCGTGGTCGGGGTGGGCCTGGTCGGGTCGGGGCTGCTGACGTCCCGGCAGGGTGAGGCGATCACCGAGGACGAGGTGCGGCAGGCTTTGGAGGAGACGTCGCCGCCACCGCCGGCGACGCCGTCCAAGGAGGCGGACCCGTCCGAGGCGGCGGGCCCGGCGCCGGACACGGTCAGATCCTTCCCGACCGGCGGCGGGACCGTGGTCGCCGACTGCGAGCGGATCATCTCGATGTCCCCGGCGCAGGGGTTCGAGGTGCACGAGCAGGACGACGACGAGGGCGAGTTCCGGGCGGTCCGGGGGCGTGACCGGCTGAAGGTCGAGCTGACCGGATGCGACCAGGGACTGCCGCGGCTGCGGGTCAGGAACGACGACTGATCAGGTCGCGGGCAACCATGAGGTGTCCGGTTCCGGGCCGAGGACGATCTCGTTCATGATCCTGATGAGTTCGGCGCGGCTCACCTCGTACCCCATGCCGATCTTGACCCGGAGAATGCGGCTGCCGGCGAACTCGACCTTGGCGAATGCTGAGAAACCCTGACAATCGCTCACCGAAGCCGGTAGGTCGGGGCAACCGACGCCGGAGTCGCCGAGGTGCACGAAGCCGGGCAGGCCGCGCATGGTCGCCGGGGTGCCCTTGGACGTGGAGATCTCCCAGAGCAGTTCGGCCTCGATCGCGGTGCGAGCCTCCGGTGACCCACCCACCCGGAGGGTCTCGCGCCAGTGCTCGGAGGTGCCGCTGAGCTCGGCGCTGACCGGGCCGCCGAATCGTTCCGGGAGCCAGCCGAACGACAGCGACACCGCGGCGACCGCGCCGGGGTCCGGCACGATCGAGGCCGCGATCCGCCGGGTCGTCTCGCCGGTCGGGTCGAGGCGCGGCACCGAGACGCCGGCCATCAGCCCGTCGCCGACCTCGACCCACACCTTGCCCGGTCCGGTGACGACCCAGGCCCGGCGACCGCCCAGGACGGCCGGCTGGAACCCGGCCGGGTCGAACCGCGACCGGGAGGTCAGGAACAGCAGGATCCGGTCGTCGCCGCGCTGCCAGGTACGGGTCTGCGACTCCGGGCCGGTGCCGGAGCGGCTGACCTCGGCGAACCCGTCCGGCAGCCAGGTGGGCCGGTAGTTGACCGGCAGTATGGCCGACGGCGACGGCGACGGGGCGGGGGTCACGGCCGGTGGCTGCGGGGTGTGCGGCCGGGGCCACAGCGCCGCCGCGCCGGCCACCCCGGTGACCGCCGCGGCCGACGCCACCAGCAGTCCACGGCGTTGCCGGTGGGCCCGGGCCCGCGCCTCGATCCCGGCGGCCACCGGTGCCGGATCGTGCGCCCGGCCGGCGATCGCCGACAGCGCGTCGCGCAGCATGTCCTCGTCCCTCATCGAACCTCAGCCTCCAACCGGAGCTTGGCCAGGGCGGTCGACGCCTGTGCCCGGACCGTCGAGGCCCGGCTCCCCATCAACTCGGCGATCTCGTCGAACGTGTGCCCCTCGAAGTAGCGCAGCACGATCACCGCGCGCTGCCGGGCCGGCAGCGCCGCCACCCGGCGGACCAGCTCGTCGCGCTCCTGTCGTTCGGTGAGCGGGTCGACGGCGGCGGCCCGGGTGTCGAGCTGCTCGTGGGACATCGGGACGACCCGGCCCCACCGGCGTCTCAGGGACAGGAACTCGTTGAGGACCATGCGTTTCACGTACGCCTCGGGCTGGTCCATCGCGGCGATCCGCCGCCACCGGGAGGAGACCCGGACCATCACCTCGCCGACGATGTCGTCGGCTTGATGCGGGTCACAGGTCAGCACGGTCGCGTAGCGCAACAGCGCTGCCAGCCGCGCTCCCGCGAACTCCTCGAACCCCATGCCCCTGTAACGCTCCCGCTTCCCGAAGTGCTTAGCGGACAATCGAAGAATGCTGCGTGTGGATCACGGTGTCGTCTCCGGCACCTTCAGCCTGGACGGTCAGACCTTCGACGTCGACAACAACATCTGGGTGGTCGGCGACGACGAGGAATGTGTGGTGATCGACGCCCCGCACGATGTGGACGCGATCCTCGAGGTGGTCGGCGATCGGCGTCTGGTGGCGATCGTCTGCACCCATGCCCACGACGACCACGTCCGGGTGGCTCCCGAGTTGCGGGAGCGTACCGGTGCGCCGATCCTGCTGCATCCGGCCGAGTGGCCGTTGTGGGAGCTGACCCACGGGCGGGACGTGTGGTGGAACATCGATCTCGCCGACGGCGCCCGCATCGAGGTGGCCGGTTCGGTGCTGGAGGTGCTGCACACACCGGGTCACGCGCCCGGCGCCGTCTGCCTCTACTCGGCCGACCTGGGCGAGGTCTTCACCGGTGACACCCTGTTCAACGGCGGTCCGGGCGCGACCGGCCGCTCCTACTCCGACGCCGATCTGATCGTCGACTCGATCCGCAAGCGGCTGTTCGCGCTGCCGGCGGCGACGGTGGTCCACACCGGCCACGGTGACGACACGACGATCGAGGCGGAGGCCTCCCGCCTGTAGTCGACGGCCCGCCCTACCATCGGCAGCACCTGCCGACGGAGAGGGGTGTCGATGTCCGACCGGGGTCGTCTGCTGCGTTCCCTGTTGACCGCCGACGTACTTCTCCGGGTGGCCGCGGTCGTGCTGGCCGCGGCCATCGTGGTCCGTTCGCTGCTCGCCGGCGCCGCCGGGTTCTGGTCGATCGTGCTGGTCCTGGCGTCGGCGGCGGTTCTGTGGGGGCTGTTGAGGCTGGCCACCCGGGTGCGGTCGGCACTGTCCGGGGCGGCCGCCGAGGCGCCGAGCCTGCCGTCGTTCATCGCCGACCGTCCCCGGTCCCGGCTGGCCGCGATCCTCGCCCTGCTGGTGCTGATCGTGCATGCCGGGATCACCGGATACGTCGGTGTCTGGACCATCCTGGTGACCGTCGCGCTCGCCGCGATCGCCACCCTGCTCAGCCCCAACCTGCGGCTGGTCCTGGTGCTCGGCACCACGGCCGTCGTCTTCGCCGCCGCGACCGTCTTCGTTGCCACCTTCTTCCAGGGCAGCACCGAGGCCCGGGCGCTGGCCGTGTCGCTGGCCGCGGTGATCCTGCCGGTGCTGGTCTCCGACAAGCTGGTCGGCCTGTTCAAGCAGCCCGCCCTGACCATCACGCATCAGGCGGTGCTGGCGGTGCTGACGCTGTTGCTCGGTTTCCTCGGCTGGACCCGGGCGGACTGGCTGCCCGGTGTCATGCACAACTGCTACACGCTGCCGACGTCGACCGGCATCACCGTGCTGCGCGCGACCGCCGACGGCACCCGCTGTTACGGCCTGCTCGACACCGCCGACGCCGGGGTGTTCGCGGCCACCGCGTTCGGCCGCGACCCCGTCACCACCAGACTGGAACGCCGCATCCTCGACAACAACAAGCCGCTCGCCGATGGTGACCTGACCGTCGTCTGGCTGGGCGCGCTCTCCTGCGATCCGCCGCCCGGCGGCGGGACCGGCTGTGCGGACGGGCGTGACTACCCGTCCGAGCGGGACCAGCTGCGGGCGATGCTCTTCGCGCAGAAGCACATCGAGGACACCACCGAGCACCAGCTGCACGTGGTGATCGCCGACGCCACCCAGGACGTCCGGCACGCCGCCGACATCGCCAAGATGATCATCGAGCAGCGGGACGCCCTCGGCCCGCGTCTGGTGGTGATCGGTGGTGGGGACAGCCGCGACACCACCCAGAGCGCGATCAACAGCCTGCTCGACGCCGGGATCCCGTTCATCGCCCCGAACCTGCTGGCCGACTTCGGCGCGCCCGGCCGCCCGTTCGTCGACCGCGCCGGCTATCTCCAGCTGGCGCCGCCCAACCTCACCTACGCGACCGACACCGCGGTCCGGCTCGCCGACGAGTTCCCCGACGGCTACCGGCTCGACGTCTATCAGCACCCCAACGCCACCGACCTCTACACGACGTCGCTGGTCAACGACCTGCTCGCCGCGGTCGCACCGAACGACAAGGCGAGCGCCCGGCACGTCGCCGCCCTGGACCGGATCGACGAGTCGATCTGCGAGGGCGCCGAGGGCCCGCCGGCGGTCATCTACTTCGCCGACCGGTGGACCCGTTTCGCCGACTTCGTCCAGCGGATCAAGGAGGTGTGCGGCCACCGCCTCCCGCGCCTGGTCATCGCCGACAGCTCGGTCAGCCGGTTCATGGCCAACTACCAGATGCGGGCGGTGAGCATGGCGCACTGGCCGGTCGACTACTACGTCGGCGGTCCGGGGTGCTCGGCGCTCACCGACTCGTCATTGCGGGTGCTCACCGGTCAGATCCAGCACTTCCACGAACTGTTCGGGATGACCGCCGGCGAGAGCTTCACCTGCGCCGACCGGGCTCCCGAGGCCGCCGCGAGCGGCGAACTGCGCGACGCCTGCACTCTCGACGCCGCCGCCAAGATGACCAGCCAGCCCTGCCACCCCAACGACCTGGGCGGGTTCCTGCTGCCCGCCTGGGACGCGGTCATCCTCGCCGACGCGCTCCTGCCGTTCGCCGACAGCGACGACCGGCCCGCCCCCGCCGAGTACCTGGCCGGTCTGAAGATCGCCGGGCTGCCGCTCTCCACGAAGGATTCGGTGGCCACGATCGAGGCGGGGCGGCTGGTCACCGCGACCGTCCCGGTGCTGCTCTGGCACGTGGACCCGCTCAACGACCCGGCCCGCGTCTGGGAGCGGCCCAGCCCCACCCTGCTGCTTCCGCACGAGAAGAACCCCTAGGCGGGGGTACGGGTCAGAGGTGCGCGGCGATCGTGTCGGCGACGGCGACGCGCATCGGGTCGGGGTCGGCCCACGACCAGTTGGGATGTGCCCGGTTCGTGAGCAGGGCCAGCACCAGCCGGTGACCGGGGTGCACGAGCAACGACGTGCCGGTGAAACCGGTGTGCCCGAACGACGCCGCCGACGACAGCCGGCCCATGAACCACGGCTGGCCCAGCGTGACACCCAGCCCGTGGGCGGAGGGCCGGCCGGGCCGGTCGGGGTCGACGGCGGGCAGGCCACGGTTCTGATTCGTGAGCATCTCCGTGACGATCCCCGCGGACAGCAGCCGTCTGCCGTGCAGGACACCGCCGTTGCGGAGGAGTTCACCGACGAGCGCGACCTCGTAGGCGGTCCCGAAGATCCCGGCACTGCCGATGACACCACCCATCCGGGCGGCGACGTCGTCGTGGACCACGCCGCGGAGCAGCCCGCGTGAGCTGCGGGCGTCGGTGGCGGCGATCCGCGCCTTGCCGGGCAGCCACTTCAGCGGGTTGAACCCGGTCGACGTGAGACCGAGCGGCGTGACGATGCCCGCTTTCAGTGCCGCGTCCAGGGACTTCCCGGTCACCTTCTCGACGATCTGGGCGGCGACCATCAGCCCGACGCTCGAGTACCGGTAGCTACCGCCGGGTTGGACGCCCTTGATCAGCGGGGTGCCGAGCACGGCGGCCCGCTTCGCGGCCAGGGTCGGCCGGCCTTTCACGTTCGCTCCGACGGGCAGGGCGGCGGTGTGAGTGAGCAGCATGCGTACGGTGACCGCGCTCTTGCCCGCCCCGGTGAATCCGGGCAGATACCGGACCACGGGCGCGTCCAGGTCGACGAGACCGCGGTCGACCTGTTGGAGCAGCAGGATCGACGTGTAGATCTTCGTCAGGGACGCCAGGTCGAAGACCGAGTCGGTGCGCATCGCCACCCGTCGCGCCACCGGCAGCTGGACCGGCCCGGCCTTGTAACGCAGCGCGTGCCCGACGGCGACACTCGCGGTGACCCGTCCGTCGACCAGGACGACGGCGGCCGCCCCGGCGTAGACGGGATGCTTCGGGTTCGCCTTGGTCGGCTTGAGGTGACGGGTGAGCGTCGCCTTCAACGGGGCGAGGTAGGCGGCCTGCGTCTGGGCGACCGGTTCGATGTTCTCGATGCCTTCGAGAACCGGATCGACGACGGGACCGGGGTCGGGAGTCGGTGGGGAGGTGCAGCCGGCGGCGGAGGCGACGGCGGCGAGCCCGCCTCCGAGCAGGCTCCGGCGAGTCAACGACACGATCGACATCATGCCTGACGGCGCGTTCAGTGTCCTCGCCCGACGGGGCGGCCGCAGGGTTTCCCGAACTCCCATGACGCTCCGAATTGTTTCGATTACGTTGCGTTTCGGCACGCGGACGGGTCATCGGGGATCCGCCCGCAGACCGAGGGGAGAACAACCATGAGCACGGCTACGTACGCGCCGACCAATCCGGCGACCGCGTTCAGCGATCCGATGCGCTCCGGCTTCGGCGGACAGTTCCTCGGCGCGGCGTACGGCCCGGGCCTCGGGCTCGACCCGCAGCTGATGGGGCAGTTCGGGCAGCAGTACGGCCAGCAGTTCGGCCAGCACCCGCAATACGGCCAGCAGCAGTACGGCCAGCTCCACCAGCAGCACCACCTGCAGCAGGCCATCGCCCAGCACGTGCAGCAGGCCATCGCCCAGCAGGTCCAGCAGGTCCAGATTCAGCAGGCGATCGCCCAGCAGATTCAGCAGCAGCAGATCCAGCAGGCGATCGCCCAGCAGATCCAGCAGCAGCAGATCCAGCAGGCGATGGCCCGGCACTGGCAGCAGGGTCACCCCGGCGCCATGTACGGCGGGTTCGGCTCGCCGTACGGCCAGCAGATGTGGAACTGACCCGGAGCCGGCCGTGACCTACATCAGCACGATGCCGTTCGGGCCTTTCGTGGCGGAACCTCCCGTCGAGGCGATGCGGCAACCGGCGGCCGCGAGCATTCAGCGGTGCTACCGCTGGCTGGAGGCGGCCTCACCGGTCCTGCCGCAGGTCGCGGCCCTGGCGCCGGGCCTGGTCACGGCCGTTCAGCAGTACGCGGCGCAGCAGTACGCGGCCAGCCTGCACCAGTCGGCCGCGGTGCTCCAGACGGTGCAGCATCTGCGCGCCACCGTCCCGGGCCTGCCCGCTCTGTAACACCTCTCTGTGGCCTGCAGAGAACCACCGCGGCCGGATCCGTCCCATCGGATCCGGCCGCACCCCGAACCGAATCGGAGCATCCGATGACCGACCACAACTCCGCCGTCCCGGTCGGCTCGCGGCGCGAGCGCTACCTGGTGGCGCCGCTCGGCGCCCCGCCCGAGGCCGGCCGCCTCCTCGACCGGCTGGGCGAGGACACCGCCACGACCGTGCACCGGGTCGTCACCACCGCACCGAGCTTCGCCGTCGTGGAGATGGACGCCGACCGGGCCGCCATGCTCACCGCGTCCGGTGCCGCGCACGTCGAGCCGGATCTGCAATTGAGCTACGCCGGCCCGATGCCCGACCCCTCGGTGATGCCGCCCGGGGAGGTCGCCCGCGTCTCGTTCCTGGTCACCGGCAGCGACGGGCGTCCGCTGTCCGGCGCCGAGGTCTACCTGATGAACGAGACCTACCTGCTGCGCGGGGTGACGGGCCAGGACGGCACCGTGCAGATCGACACGCCGGCCGGTGTGCTGCACGCCCTCGACGGGGTGCACGTCAAACCCCGGCAGGACTACTGGGCGGTGTGGCTGGGCCGTCCCGCCCTGACCGCCGACGCACCCAACCTGGTGACCTGCCCGTCGTTCGCCGAGACGTTCCCGGGTTTCCCGCAGCGGCCGCTGGACGGCTGGGCCCGCCGGGCCATGCGGTTCGACGCCCTGCCGCCGACGTTCCGCGGTGACGGGGTGCGGATTGCGATCGTCGACTCCGGCGCCTCCGGCGAGCATCCCGACCTGGCCGGGCGGGTCGCCGGTGACCGCGACCGATGGGAGGACCCGGTCGGCCACGGCACCCACGTCGCCGGGATCATCGGCGGCGCGGACGACGGGCACGGCATCGTCGGTGTCGTCCCCGAGGCGATCCTGCACTCGTGCCGGATCATGCCCGACGGCCGGTTCAGCGATCTGATCGAGGCGATCGACCACTGCATCGCCGAACGCATCGACGTGATCAATATCAGTCTCGGCAACGCGCAGGCGTCGCCGCTGGTGGCCCGCAAGATCGAGGAGGCCCGGCAGGCCGGCATCGCCTGCGTGGCGGCCGCCGGCAGCACCGGCGGCCCGGTCCTGTTCCCGGCGTCGCTGCCGTCGGTGCTGGCGGTCGCGGCGATCGGCCGGCTCGGCGACTATCCGCCGGAGAGCTATCACGCGACACGGGTGTACGGGGTACCGACCGTCGACGGATACTTCTCCGCCTCGTTCACCTGCCACGGGCCTGAGGTCGACGTGTGCGCGCCGGGTGTCGCGATCGTGTCGTCGGTGCCCACGTCCGGGTATGCGGCCTGGGACGGCACGTCGTTCGCCGCGCCGTACGTGACCGGGCTGGCGGCGCTGCTGCTGGCCCACCACCCGGACTTCCGGGGCCGGTTCGCGGGCCGGGACAGCGCCCGGGTGGACCGGCTGTTCGAACTGATCAAGGGCAGTTGCCGGCCGCTGGCGCTGGGCGATCCCACCCGCGGCGGTGCCGGCCTGCCGGACGCGGTGGTGGCGCTCGGCCTGGTCCCGCCGGTGACGACGAGTCCGCCCGCGCACCCGATCCTGGCCGAACTCTGGACCATGATGGCCCAGTCCGGCCTGATCCCGGTCAGTGTCCCCACCGTCGGCCATCCCCACTTCGCGGCGATGGGCGCGCCGATGGGGGCGCCGATGGGAGGTCATACGGGCGTGCCGATGGGAGGCCATCCGGGGGCGCCGATGGGAGGTCATGCGGGCGTGCCGATGGGAGGCCACTCGGGCGCACCGATGGGAGGTCATATGGGCGCACCGTTCGGAGGTCACCCGGGCCTGATCGGGGCCAACGTGGGCGCATCAATGGGGTATCACGGGCATGTCGATGGAGCTGAACCGAGCAGGGACGGCGATCAGAATCGGCCGAGCCGGATCACGCTGACAGCGCCGGCCGGTGAGCCGCTCGACCCGTTGCGGGCCGCCATGCGCTCAGCCGGGCTGCTGCCCAAGAACCGCTGAACCCACCCGCCGGCCGTCGCTCACGACGGTTTCGCGTCTCGCGAAACCTGCCTGGGCGACGGGCGGCGAAGTAACGGTGACCGCCGGACACAGCCCGGCGGTCGCGTTTCGGTGCCGGGCCGGGCCGGCCTCGCGGCCGACTTCGAGCGGGTTCGCGTAGCCGTACCGGGAATGAAGGAAGTAAGGGTGAGAGAAACGCCCACCTGACGTCGACGGCGCCGGAGGCGCGGGTTAGGCTGCCCTAACCTCTTCAGGGGCGGGTGGACATGGCGCAACCGGAAACGCTGGCGGAGTTGCTGAACGGGCGGCGGGCCGCGGTGGACGCGTCGTTGCCCGCAGTCGGGTTCGTGGCCGGCTGGCTGGCCTTCGGTGATTCGATCTGGGCCGGCGCGATCACCGCGGTGATCGTCGCGATCGGGCTGTCGCTCTGGCGGTTGCGTAAAGGCGACAAGCCGCGCGCTGTTCTGATCGGGCTGCTCGTGGTGTGCGTCGCCGCGCTGATCGCTCTCTACACCGGCAAGGCGGAGGATTTCTTCCTGATCCAGTTGCTCAGCAACGCGGCCAGCGTGCTCGTCTGGGCCATCAGCATCGTCGTCCGCTGGCCGCTGCTCGGCATCGTGGTCGGCACCGTGCTCGGGCAGCGGACCCGGTGGCGGCGTGACCCCGCGTTGCTCAGGGCGTATTCGCGGGGCAGCTGGGTGTGGGTCACGCAGTACGTGATCCGGGTGGCCGTTTTCCTGCCGCTCTATCAGGCCGGATATCTGGCGGCGCTGGGCACCGCGCGGGTCCTGCTGTCCGGGCCGCTGGTCGCGGCGTGCCTGGCGGTGAGCTGGTGGGTGATCCGCCGCAACCTGCCGGCGGACCACCCGGGCCTGCGTCATCCGGTCGTCGACGAGCCGGTTCAGAAGGCCGCTTCGTGAGGCTCGGCCTCAGAAGGCCGCTTCGTACAGTTCCTTGAGCCCGATCGAGTCGGCCTCGCCGCTGTAACCGCAGATCATCACGTTGTTGTCGGCGGCCGACACCAGGTAGGCCTTGCCCATCTCGAACTTTCCGCTGCCGAGCATCGTCTCGGAGATCTCACCCTGCTGGGCGACCTCGACCCGGCCGACCACATCGCCCCGGAACATGCGGGACACCGCGAGGGTGACGCGACCGTTCTCGATCTTCTGCACGGTGCCCTCGAAGGCGAAGTCGGCGGACTCCGCGAGGCGGGCGGCCTCCGGCTCGCGGCACTTGGCCTGCACGCCGGTGGTGAACAGGACGACGGACCCGGCGGTGGGTTCAGACGTCGTCATGATCGGGACGGCCAGCGGGACCGGTGGCGTCTCCGGCCTGGTCATCGCCCACGCGGCTCCGCCGGCGATCAGGACCAGCGCGGCGGCAACGGGCAGCGCCCACGTTTTCGTGCGGCGGGACATGGCTTCCTCCACGAGATGCGCGACCTGGGTGGGGGACGCCGGTTCCAGCGACGCGGCCGGGTCGGCACGCCTCAGCAGTGCACGCAGATCGTCGTCGTCGGTCACGGCCGGCTCCCCTCTGTCGACTCCTCATGTCCGGAAGAGGTCATGGTCTTTCGCAGTTTCTCCTTGGCCCGGTGGAGCCGGATCGACGCCGCGTTCGCGGTGATCCCGAGGGCCACGGCGATCTCGGCCGCTGCCAGGTCCTCCCATGCCCACAGCCGCAGGATCTCGGCGTCCTCCGGCCGCAGCCGGCGCAGCGCCGCACCCAGGTCGTCGTCGTCCGGGGCCGGCCCGTCGACGGTCTGCGGCGGCGGGTCGAGCCGGGAGATCCGGGTGACCAGGCGGAACTGGCGTCGCTGCCCGCGTTCGGCGTTCGCCAGGCAGAGGCGGGCCACCCCGTACGCCCACGGCAGGTGCTCGGCGGGTATCTCGTCGAACCGCCGCCAGCAGATCAGCAACGTCTCGGAGAGCACGTCGTCGGCGGTCGCCGGGTCGGTGCGCCGGGCCAGATAGCGTCGGACGGCGTCGATCACCGCCGGCGCCAGGGTCTCGAACCGCGCCCGGCGCGAGTCCACGTTCACGAGGTCCACCCTGACTCATGTCCGGCAGCGGGGACGTTCTTTCACCGCCCCGCCCGGGGGTGTTTTTTCACGGCCAGTGCAACGATACTGACCGGTAACCCAGCGTCGGGAGAGAGCCATGCGGACCGCGTACCGGACATGCCCGTTCTGTGAGGCCGCCTGCGGCCTCGAACTGACCGTCGACGGCGACCGGGTGACCGCCGCCCGCGGCGACCGCGAGCACGTCTTCAGTCACGGCTTCATCTGCCCCAAAGGGGCGACGTTCGCGCAGCTCACCCACGATCCCGACCGGTTGCGGCAGCCGCTGGTCCACGGCCGCGAGGCCACCTGGGACGAGGCCTTCGACGCGGTCCGGGCAGGCCTGCGCCCGATCCTTGAGCGGTACGGGCCGAACGCGCTCGCCGTCTACCTGGGCAACCCCAACGCGCACACCATGTCGGGCGGGCTCTACGTCACCCCGCTGCTGCGTGCCCTCGGCAGCCGCAACGTCTACTCGGCGAGCACCGTCGACCAGATGCCGAAACACGTGTCGTGCGGCTACCTGTTCGGCAACCCGCTGATCATTCCGGTGCCGGACGTGGACCGGACCGACTTCATGCTGATCCTCGGTGCCAACCCGTGGGAGTCCAACGGCAGCCTCGCCACCGCCGCCGACTTCCCCGGCCGGCTCAAGGCGCTGCAAGCCCGCGGCGGTCGCTTCGTGGTCGTCGACCCGCGCCGTACGGTGACCGCCTCACACGCCGACGAGCACCTGTTCATCCGGCCCGGCGCCGACGCGTACCTGCTGTTCGGCATCGTGCACACGCTGTTCGCGGAGAACCTGGTCGACCTGGGCGACATCGCCGGGCACGTCAGCGGGATCTCCGCGGTGAAGGACCTCGCCGCCGGCTTCGCTCCGGAGGCCGTCACCGATGCCTGCGGGATCCCCGCCGACCGGATCCGCGGCCTGGCCCGGGAGCTGGCCGCCGCACCCACCGCCGCCGTCTACGGCCGGATCGGCACGTGCACCGTCGAGTTCGGCACCATCGCCAGCTGGCTCGTCGACGTGATCAACATCCTGACCGGCAACCTGGACCGGCCCGGTGGCGTCATGTTCCCGCTCGCCCCGCACCTCACCGACCAGGCACGGCGCGGCAAGGGGTTCCGGACCGGGCGCTGGCACAGCCGGGTTCGCGGGCTGCCCGAGGTGAAAGGCGAACTCCCGGTCGCCACCCTCGCCGACGAGATCGAGACCCCCGGCGACGAACAGGTCCGTGCGCTGCTCACGATCGCCGGCAATCCGGTCCTGTCCACCCCCAACAGTGGCCGACTCGACCGGGCCGTCGACGGACTCGACTTCATGGTCAGCGTCGACCCCTACCTGAACGAGACCACCCGGCACGCCGACGTGATCCTGCCGCCGGCCGATCCCAGCCGCAAAGGCCACTACGACTTCTCGTTCCTGGCCCTGTCGGTGCGCAACTTCGCGGCGTACTCCCCGCCGGTCCTCCCGCCCGACCCGGCCGTCCCCGACGAGTGCGACATCCTCGCCCGGCTCACCCTGATGATCTCCGGGCAGCCCGACACCGACCCGGCCCCGCTCCACGACCTCCTGCTCCAGCAGGCGCTGCAGAACGTGCCCGCCGAACTCCACGACCGGGTCACCGGCGACCACCCGTCCGAGCGGCTCCTCGACGTGGCGCTGCGCTCCGGCGCCTACGGTGATCGCTTCGGCGCCCAACCTGACGGGCTCAACCTGCGCAAACTCGTCGACAACCCGCACGGCATCGACCTCGGCCCGCTGCGCCCGCGGATCCCCACGGTGCTACGCACGCCGTCCGGAACCGTCGAACTCGTCGTACCCGCTCTCGTCGAGGAGACCGCCCGCCTGCACGCCGCCCTGACCCGCCGCCACGACGGCCTCGTCCTCGTCGGGCGCCGCCACCTGCGCTCCAACAACAGCTGGATGCACAACGTGCCGGCCCTCATCAAAGGCCGCGACCGGTGCACGCTGCAGGTCAGCCCGGCCGACGCCGACCGGCTGTCCCTCACCCACGGCGAACCCGCCCAGGTCACCTCGCGCGCCGGGACCGTCACCGTGCCCGTCGAGATCACCGACCGCGTCATGCCCGGCGTCGTCAGCCTCCCGCACGGATGGGGCCACGACGCACCCGGTACGCGGCTGTCCGTCGCCGCCACCAGCCCCGGGGTCAACTCCAACATCCTCACCGACGAACTGGTCATCGACCCGCTCTCCGGCAACAGTGTCCTCAACGGCATCCCCGTCGAACTGAAACCCGCCTGAAACCCCGGCCCCCCTCCACTCGGTCCGAGAGCCGCCCTCACCCGCTCGTCCCGCACAAATCCATCCAGACAGCCATCTATCGACGCCCTCGCCACCCTTCCCCCAGGTCGCAAACCGCCGTTCCCACCGTTCCCCCAGGTCGCAACCGCCGTTCCCACCGTCCCCCCAGGTCGCAACCGCCGTTCCCACCCTTCCCCCAGGTCGCAACCGCCGTTCCCGCCGTTCCCACCGTTCGCGCCGTTCGCGCGCCGCCGTTGTTCGCCCGTTTCCGTTGCCCGCGCCCTGCTGTTCTTCGTCTGTTTTCGTTGCCTTCGCGCTGCTGTTCTTCGCCCGTTTTCGTTGCCCGCCCGCCCTCGCCGTTCGTGCGTCCCCACTGGTCGCCCGCCCGCACCGCCCGCTTGTGCATGGTTGTCGGGAGTGTTGCTGTCGTTCGCGGGCCCGGTTCGGGTGTTGACCTTGGCTGGCTGTTACCGCTGTTTCAACTGCCCTGAGACGTCGCCCACGACCCGCCGACCAAGATCAATCGTCGCAGTGCTGCCCCTGGGTGCAGTGCAGCCCCGGGTTGTTGTCCGTCGGGGCGGTGGGTGCGCCCGTGTTCGGTTTGGGTGGGGGCGTCGCCCGTCTGGGGGCGGTGTGCGCGCCCGTTGGTCGGTCGGGTGTGGTTGTTGGCTGTGGGGGCGGTGTGCGCGCCCGTTGGTCGGTCGGGTGTGGTTGTTGGCTGTGGGGGCGGTGTGCGCGCCCGTTGGTCGGTCGGGTGTGGTTGTTGGCTGTGGGGGGCGGTGGGTGCGCCCGTGTTCGGTTTGGGTGGGGGCGTCGCCCGTCTGGGGGCGGTGTGCGCGCCCGTTGGTCGGTCGGGTGTGGTTGTTGGCTGCGGGGGCGGTGGGTGCGCCCGTGTTCGGTTTGGGTGGGGGCGTCACCCGTCTGGGGGCGGTGTCTGCTCCCATTGGCCGGGTGGGTGTGGTTGTTGGCGGTGGGGGTCCGAGGGCTGGATGGGTGTCGGTGACGTGGGTGCGGGAAGTAGTCGCTTCGATACGGGTGGTGGGTTCGGCGCTTAAGCTGTCGGCATGATCCGAGCGGTGATCTTCGATGTCGGTGAGTGCCTTGTGGACGAGACGCGGATCTTCGGGGAGTGGGCGGACTGGATCGGGGTGCCGCGGCACACGTTCTCGGCGGTGTTCGGGGCGGTGATTGCGGCCGGGCTTGATCATCGGCGGGCGTTTCAGCTGGTGCGGCCCGGGTTCGATGTCGAGGCGGAGCGGGTGAAGCGGGCGGCGGCGGGGCGGGCCGAGGGGTTCGGCGAGGGTGACCTCTATTCGGATGTGCGGCCCGCGTTGACTGCTCTGCGTGCGGCCGGCCTGTGGCTGGGGATCGCCGGGAACCAGCCTGTCCGGGCCGGCGGTGACCTGCGGGCGCTGGACCTGCCGGTGGACATGATCGGGACCTCCGAAGACTGGGGCGTGTCGAAACCTGACATCGCGTTCTTCCATGCGGTCGGGCGGCGGGTGCCGTTCTGCCCGGAGGAGACGCTCTACGTCGGTGACCGTCTGGAGAACGACGTGCTTCCCGCGGCTGCGGCCGGCTTCCGGACCGCACTGATCCGGCGAGGTCCGTGGGCCTACATCCACCAGGACGATCCGCGTGTGGAACTGGAGACCGACATGCGGATCGACACCCTGACCGACCTACCGGGCCGGATCGAGGCCTTCAATGCCACGGCGCACTGATGGTGGCGCGGCGCACTGATGGTGGCGCGGCGCACTGATGGTGGGGCGGCGCACTGATGGTGGTGAGTGGGCAGCAAGCCCGGCGGGCGCGCTGGGGCCTTGAGCCGGGGGGACGTCGCGGGGGAGCCACGGGCGGTGTGGGGCGCGGTTGGGGGCGGCCGACGGCGTACCGGAAGGTCAGATCCATCCCATGCGCTGGGCCTGGTGGATCGCGGTCAGCCGGTTGGGGGCGCCGAGTTTGGTGATCGCGTTGGAAAGGTAGTTGCGGACGGTGCCCTCGGTGAGGTGCAGGCGGGCCGCGATGTCGGCGACCGAGGCTCCGGAGGCGGCCAGGGCGAGGGTGTCGCGTTCGCGGTCGGTGAGGGGGCTTTCGCCGGCCATCATGGCGGAGGCGGCGAGTTCCGGGTCGAGGTAGCGGCCGCCGGCGTGGATGCGGCGGATGGCTTCGGCCAGTTCGGCGCTGGAGGCGTCCTTCGGGATGAAGCCGCGGACGCCGGCGGCGATGGCGCGGCGCAGGTAGCCGGGCCGGGCGAACGTGCTGAGGATGAGCATGGCGCGGCCGGGGAGGCGTTCGGCGACGCTGAGGCCGTCGAGGCCGGGCATCTCGATGTCGAGGACGATCACGTCGGGGTCGTGGGCGGTGACGGCGGGGAGCACCTCGTCGCCGCGGCCGCACTGGGCGACGACCGTCAGGTCGGCCTCGAACTCCAGCATCATGGCCAGCGCCTCCCGGATGAGGTGCTGGTCGTCGGCGAGCAGGACGCGGATCATGCGGCGACCCCGGTTGGCGCTGTGGCACGGACCAGGAAACGGCCGTCGCCGGTGGGCTGGGCGGTGAGGGTACCGCCGACGGCGGCGAGGCGTTCGGCGAGGCCGGCCAGGCCGGTGCCGCCCTGATCGACGGCGGCACCGGCACCGTCGTTGACCACTTCGAGGACCGCTGACCCGTCGGTGGCGAGCAGGGTGACCGTGCACCAGCTGGCCGAGCTGTGCCGCAGGATGTTCGTGGCGCTCTCCCGGACCACCCAGGCGAACGGCCCGGCCGCTTCCGGGTCGACGGCGGTCTCCGGCAGGTCGACCTTGCAGCGGATGCCGTCTGCCTCCAGGATGGCCTGCACGCTGGCGATCTCGGAGGCCAGGTCGAGGATCCGGTAGCCGCGGACCGCCGACCGGATCTGCCGCAGGCTGTCCTGGGCGAGCGCGCGGACCTCGGCCATCTGGTCGGCGGCCCGGCCGGTGTCGATGGCGGTGAGTTTGCCGGCGAGTTCGCTCTTCACGGCGATCACCGACAGGCTGTGGCCGACCAGGTCGTGCAGGTCGCGGGCGAACCGCAGCCGTTCCTCGGTGACGGCGAGCCGGGCCTCGGCGTCCTTGCTGTGGTGGGCCTGTTCGGCGAGGTCGAGGATCCAGATCCACAGCTTGTTCGCCCACGGCAGGGTCAGGCACATCACGCCGTAGATGACCGCGTAGGCACCGATCGGCAGGACCTGCGGGCCCGGGTTGACGATGCCGATGACGACACCGGTGGCGGCCGTGCCGAGTGCCAGCAGGACTGTCATGAGCCGGCTGGAACGGACGGTGACCAGACTGATCCACGCGATCGAGACCATGCCCCAGCCCGCCGGGTTGGCGTCCTGCACCAGGAGGACGGTCAGGACGGCAGCCCCGGAGATCACCGTGTCGATCCGGCTGCGGCGGGCCAGTCGCGGCCAGAACAGCGACACCGCCCGGAGCAGCCGGACCATCGACCAGGTGAGGACCAGCATCGCCGCGAGTGTGACGGTCAGCCGCGGTGCCGACAGCCGGTCCTCCATCGCGTACAGGCTGATCCCGGCCAGGGCGCCGAACCAGGCCAGGATCAGGCTGAAACCCAGACTCCACATGGTGATCCGCTGGGCCCGCTGGATCGCGCTGGTCATGTCGACACCCTAACTTTCAGCCGCGCCGCGGGTCCCAGCGGAAGAACCGCCGGGCCAGGACCGCCGCGACGGCCACCCACGCGGCCAGCAGTCCCAGCGACGACCAGGTGAAAGCGGCACCGTACCCGGCCCGGACCAGGTCGGCGATCGGCGTCAGCGGCAGGAATCCGGCGACCTGCTGGAGCCGGTCCGGGAAGACCTCGGCCGGCACGATCACGGGGGAGAGGATCAGACAGACGAGCATCACCGGTACGGTCGCCAGCTGCGCCAGTTCACCGGACGAGCTCAACCCGGAGATGGCCATCGACAGCAGCGCGAACACGGCCGCCCCACCGAGCGCCGCGATCAGTACGAGCAGCGGGTTGCCGGGCAGCCCGAAACCCATGATCACTGCCGTGATCGTGACGGCGAGGACCTGCAGCAGGTAGACAGCGGTGGCGCCGGCCGCGCTGCCGCCGAGGATCGCGGTCGCCGACGCCGGTCCGCCGAGCAGTCGTTTGAGGACCAGTTCCTCCCGGCGGCTGGTGTAGAAGCCGGCCAGGTTGACCAGCGGGGCGAACATCAGCAGCCCGGCGATCTGCCCGGTCAGGAGGAACTCGACGGCGTCGCGGTCGCCCTGCCCGGCGCTGAACACCAGGAACGCGGCGACACCGAGCGGCATGATGACGGCGTTGGTGAGGGCCGACCGGTTCCTGAAGATCATCGTCAGGTCGAGCCGGGCCAGCCGGTAGATGTGCGCGAGATCGGTCTTCACTGGTCCTCCACGATGCTCAGGAACACGTCTTCGAGGGAGGCGGGACGGACCGACAGCCGGTCCAGGGTGACGTTCCGCTGGGCGGTCCACGCCAGCAGCACCGCCATCGAACGGTGTGCGCGGCCGTCGGGGTCGCCGCCGGTCACCGTGTAGCGGGCGGCCGGGAACCCGTCGGCGACGGTGATCTCCGGGGCCCTGCCGTCGAGTGCGGGCAGCGTGTCGATCGGGGTGTGCGCGGGGACGCGGAAGGCGATCCGGTCACCGTGACCGGAGACCACCTCGGGTACGGTCCCGGCGATCCGGATCTCCCCCCGGTGCATGATCGCGATCCGGTCGGCGAGCCGCTCCGCCTCCTCCAGGTAGTGGGTGGTGAGCAGCACGGTCGTGCCACCGGCGACGAGTTCCTGGATCAGTTTCCAGGTGCCGATCCGGGCCTCCGGGTCCATGCCGGTGGTGGGCTCGTCGAGGAAGAGCACCTCGGGCCGCCCGACGATGGCGAGCGCCAGGTCGAGCCGGCGCTTCTGCCCGCCGGACAGCTGCCGGACGGCGACACCCGACCGGTCCGACAGGTCGACCTTCTTCAGGGCCTCGTCCTGGGAGATCGGGTTCGCGTGCAGGTCCCGCCAGAGGTCGACGGTCTCGGCGACGGTCAGATCACCGATCAGGCCGCTCTCCTGCAGCATGATGCCGACCCGGGGGCGCAGGGCCTTCCGGTTCCGGTACGGGTCGGCGTCCAGCAGGCGGACACTGCCCGACGCCGCCGGACGGAACCCCTCGAGGACCTCCATCGTGGTCGTCTTGCCCGCTCCGTTCGTGCCGAGCAGGGCGAACAGTTGCCCGCCGCCGACGCTGAAGTCGATGCCCCGGACTGCCTCGAAGTCCCCGTACCGCTGGCGGAGTCCATCCACTTCGATCGTCTGTGTGCTCATGCATTCATGGTTCGCGTTTTCCGGTGGCGGGGGCAGTCGCCGGAGTCAGCGATCATCCATGACAGATGTCATGTGCCATCGTGGTGAACACCTTGTGCAGCAGATCGCCGCTGGTGAACGGCTTCTCCAGGAACGCGATCCCCTCGTCGAGCACGTGCGTGGTGCCGAGCAGCCCGTTGCTGTATCCGGACATGAACAGCACCGGCAGGTCCGGCCGCTCCCGGCGGGTCAGCTCGGCCAGTTTCGGGCCGGTCATCTCCGGCATGATCACGTCGGTGAGCAGCAGGTCACAGCCGTGCTCCTGGAAGATCCGGAGCCCCTCGGCCCCGTTGCTCGCGGCCCGCACCCGGTAGCCGCCGTTACTCAGGATCCGCGTGATGATCCGGGCCAGCGCCTCCTCGTCCTCGACCACGAGCACCGTCCGGCCGTCACCCCGCGGCGGGCTGCCGGTGCGGCCCGACGGCGGCGTCACCCCGGACACCGACGAGATCGGCAGGTAGATCCGGAACGTGGTGCCCACCCCGAGCTCCGAGTAGACGTTGATGCTGCCGCCCGCCTCGGCGACGATGCCGTAGACGGTGGCCAGCCCCAGGCCCGTACCCCGGCCTCGTGGTTTGGTGGTGAAGAACGGCTCGAAGATCCGCGCCGCCGTCTCCGGGGACATGCCCTCACCGGTGTCGCTGACCAGCAGGCGTGCGTACGTGCCGGCCGGCAGCGGCGGCTGCATGTTGAGTTCCTCGCCGTCCAGCGCGGCGACGTTCGCCTCCAGGACCACGGTGCCGCCTTCCGGCATCGCGTCCCGCGCGTTGATCGCCAGGTTCAGCAGGATCTGATGCAGCTGGCCGGGGTCGGCGTGCACGCACAGCGGCTCCGGCGAGGGCACCGCGATCAGCGTGATGTGCTCGCCGATCGTGCGTTCCAGGACGGCGTGCACCTCGGCGACCGCCGCGTTCAGGTCGACGTCGCGCAACTGGATGGTGTCGCCGCGGGTGAACGTGAGCAGCTGCCGGGTCAGGCTGGTGGCCCGGTCCACGGCGGTCCGAACGTGCGCCAGGTCGGCCTGCACGTGCGGCAGCTCCCGGGTCTCGTCCGTCACGAAGTCCGTGTAGTTCGCGATGATCGCCAGGATGTTGTTGAAGTCGTGCGCCACCCCGCCGGCCAGGTTTCCCAGGCTCTCCATGCGTTTCGCCTGATCACTGCGTTCCTGCACGGCCCGCTGACGTGCGGCGGCCTCCTTCTCGGCGGACACGTCCCGGGCGATCACCGACACCCCGATCACCTCGCCGGCGGTGTCGGTGACCGGCGTGACGGTGAACGCCACGTCGACCGGGCGGCCGTCCTTGCGGATGCGCCGGCCCTCGTAGGAGAAGCTGCCCTCCCCGCCCCGCATCCGCGCCAGCATGTCCGCCTGCTGGCCCGCACCCGCCGCGTCGGCGAAGATCGTCGCCGGCCTGGCCAGCACCTCCGCCGCGGTCCAGCCGAAGATCCGCTCCGCGCCGCCGTTCCACGCGTTGATGATCCCGTCCGGGGTGAGCCCGATGATCGCGTCGGCACTGTCCTCCACGATCGTGGCCAGCGTCGCCTGATGCGCGTCGGCCAGGTCACGGGCCGCCCGCTCCCGCGCGTCCGCCTCGTCCAGTCGCCACTGACCCCACGGATCCACGTAGATCGCGCCCTTCTGGAGCAGGACGCCGTACCCGCGCCGCAGAGTCCAGTAGTAGACGCCGACCGCCGCCGTGCACGCGTCCCAGACCGCCGACGCCGACGACCAGCCCGGACCGGCGCCGTGCGCGTGCACCTGGTCCAGTGCCGCCAGCGTCCGCCACGCGATCACCGCGTGGAAGCCGTGCCCGACCGCGCAACTGCAGAAGATCATCGCGGTGGCGGTCGCCAGCTTGTTCGAACCCAGCTGCCCGGCCCGGTGCACGGGTACCACGATCGACACCATGATCGCCGCGTAGGCGACCATGATGATGAGGTTGGCCAGCAGGAACAGGTCCGGCACGTCATCACGATCGGACACCCGCAGGACAAACTGAGGGTTGCGTCCGTCGATAGGGTCATGATCATGACGCTGACCGATGTGCTTACCCGCGCCGCGACCATCGCACCAGGTCAGGGCGTCGTGCACGCGGACCGGTTCGTCAGTTACGCCGAACTCTTCGCCGACGCGCTGCGCATCGGCGGCGGCCTGCGCGAGGCGGGCGTCGCACCCGGCGATCCGCTGCCGGTCGTCGCCGACGACGGGGTGGACTTCCTCGGGCTCTTCTGGGGGGCGGTGGTGGCGGGGGCCGTGCCCGTGCCGTTGCCTCCGGAGCCGCACCGCCTCGCCGCCGTCTGGCGTCACCTCGGCGGTCCGCCTCTGGCCGGCGACACCGCGACGCCCGGCGGCACCCTGCTCTCCGCGAGCGACCTCCGGTCCGCGTTGCCTCTGCAGACCCCTCATCCGGTACGGCCGGACGACCTCGCCTTCCTCCAGTTCTCCTCCGGAAGCACCGGCGATCCCAAAGGCGTCGAACTCACCCACGCCAACGTCCTGGCCAACCTCGACCAGGCGTCCCGCGCCGGAGCCCTCACCGCAGACGACGTGTTCGTGACGTGGATGCCGTACTTCCACGACATGGGCCTGATCGGCACCCACCTGGCGCCGCTGCACGCCCGGTGCCGCCAGGTCCGGATCAGCCCCCTGGCCTTCGCGAAACGCCCCGAACTGTGGCTCAGCACCGCGTCCCGCCACCGGGGAACCGTCCTGTCGGCGGCCAACTTCGCGCTGGCGCTGGTCAACCGTCGCGTCCCGGAGCCGGCTCTGGCCTCGCTCGACCTGTCCAGCGTCCGTTTGCTGATGGTCGGCGCCGAACCGATCTCGCCGTCGGTGTGGGAGACGTTCGCCAGCCGGTTGCGCTCCGCCGGACTGCGCGCCGGAGCGATGCAGCCCCTGTACGGCCTGGCCGAAGCCACCGTCGCCGTCACCTGCCCACCACTGGGCGAACCGGCCGTGCCGGTCACGCTGAGCCGGGCGGCGCTCGCCCGGGGCGTCGCCCTCCCCGCCCGTTCCCTCCCCGCGCCGCCTGCCGCCGATCCCGCCGCGTCGCGGCCTGTCGCTGGTCCCGCCATGTCACCGCGTGTCGCCGATCCCGCCTCCGGGCCGCGTGTCGCCGATCCCGCCTCCGGGCCGCGTGTCGCCGATCCCGCGGCGTCGCCGGTGGTCGCGTTGATGGACGTCGGTTATCCGGTGCCAGGCTGTGAGTTGCGCATTGTGGACGACGGCGGTGTCGTGCTGGAGGACAGCCTCGTCGGGCACATCCAGGTCCGCGGTCCGAACGTCACCCGCGGCTACCACCGTGCCCCCGCCACCACGGCCGCGGCCTTCGACGGCGACTGGCTGCGGACCGGCGACATCGGCTTCCTCCGCGCCGGCCGTCTGGTGGTCACCGGCCGCCACAAGGACGTCCTGTTCATCAACGGCCGCAACTTCCACGCCGCCGATCTGGAAGAGGTAGCCGCCGCCACCCCCGGACTGGCCCCGGGTCCGATCGCCGTGGTCGGCGCCACCGACCCGGCCACCGGCCACGAACGGGTCGCGGTGTTCCTCTCCGCCCCCGCGGTACGCCCCGACCCGATCGCCCTGCCCGCCCTGGTCAGGTCCCGCATCGCAGAGGCTCTGGCCCACGACGACGTACGGGTCGAGGTCGTCCCCACCGGCACCTTCACCCGAACCACCAGCGGGAAACTCCGCCGCCAGCCCCTCCGCGACCGCCTGGCCACCCATCCCGCAAACCCACCCGGCCGGTTGTCACCGCTGTCTGAGGTTCCGGGCGACAGCGGTGACGACCGCCTCGCCACCCATCCCGCAAACCCACCCGGCCGGTTGTCACCGCTGTCTGAGGTTCCGGGCGACAGCGGTGGGAGCCAGCCGGGTTCGCCTGGCGGGGCTTCGGTGTCTCGTCGGGTGCCGACGGAGCCGGCCGAGGGGCGGGTGGAGCGCACCGGCTGGTCGTCACCGCTGTCTCAGGCGCCGGGCGACAGCGTTGAGAGCCAGCCGGTTTCGGTGGTTGCGGGGAGTCAGGCGCCCGGCGGTGGCTGGTCGGGCGTGCCGCTGGGGCGGGCCGAGGTCGAGCGGGTCGTCCGGGGGATCTGGGCCCGGGTGCTGGAAGTGCCTGCGGAGACCATCGGGCCGGACGATCGGTTCCTGGCCATCGGTGGTTCCTCGTTGAGGGCGATGGAGGTGCTGGCGGGGCTGGAGGACGCGTTCGGTCGCACCCTCGACCCGGCGATCCTCCGCGACTGCGCAACCGTCCCGGCCCTCGCCGACCGGCTGCTGGCCCTCGGAGCCGCCACGCTCGCGCCCCGCCCGCTCGCAGGCGCCGTCCCGGCTGTGGCACCCCTCCCGAATGCGGTCTCCGGTCCGGTTGTGGCGCCTACCCCGATCGCGGTCTCCGTGCCGGTTGTGGCGCCTACCCCGATCGCCGTCTCCGTGCCGGGCGAGGCAGCCGTCGCGATCGCCGTGGCTGTGCCGGACGTCGTTAACGTCTCGGGCGTCGGTGCCGTCGCGAATTCTCTGGCTGCGTCGGGGGGTGGGGAATCCTTCGCTGACGATGGCAGGGTGGGGTCGGGGGCTCTGGCGGTCGTCGGGATGGCGTGCCGTTTTCCCGGGGCGGATACGCCGGAGGAGTTCTGGGACAACCTTCTTGCCGGGCGGGACAGTGTCACTGCTGTCAGCCGGTGGCCCGGTGGTGGGTACGGGGCGTTTCTCGAAGATCCGGCATCCTTCGATGCCGGATATTTCGGGATTGGGGAAGAAGAAGCGCGGCTGCTCGATCCGCATGCGCGGATCTTTCTGGAACTCGCCCATGAAGCACTCGAACGAGCCGGATATGCCGGACCCCGCCGCAACAACCGCAAGATCGGACTCTACGTAGCGGTCGGCGAAAGCGCCTATCCCGAGATCATCGCGGGAGCGGGAGCGGGAGCGGGAGCGGGAGCGGGAGCGGGAACGGGAACGGGAACGGAAACGGGAACGGAAACGGGAGCGGGAGCGGGAACGGAAACCGGAAGGGGAGCGGGAGCCGGAACGGAAACCGGAACGGAAACGGAAACGGGAGCGGGAACGGAAACCGGAAGGAGAGCGGGAGCCGGAACGGAAACCGGAACGGGAACGGGAGCGGGAGCGGGAACGGGAACGGGAGCGGAAACGGGAACGGAAACCGGAAGGGGAGCGGGAACAGGTCAGGGCGCCGGACCTGGAAACGGCGCGGGGCCGGGGTCGCAGCAGCAAGGGCGGGCGTTTGCGCTCACCGGGGGGCTGCGGAACCTGATCGCCGCCCGGGTGGCGCACCTCCTGGATCTGCACGGGCCGGCCGTCACCGTCGACACCGCCTGCTCCTCCGCGCTGGTGGCGCTGCATCTGGCGCGCCGTGCCCTGGCTGCCGGTGACTGTGACATCGCCGTCGTCGGTGGTGTCAACCTGAACCTGACCCCGACCGGGGAAGCGTTGCTCACCGAGGCGCAGGCGTTGTCGCCGACGGGACGGTGCCGGGCGTTCTCCGCTGACGCGGACGGGTTCGTGCCCGGTGAGGGTGGTGCGGCGCTGGTGCTGAGCCGGCTCGCCGACGCTGGTGAGGATCGGGTGCTGGCCGTGGTCCGGGGGAGCGCCGTCAACAACGACGGGCGTTCGCTGAGCCTGATGGCCCCGAATCCGCTGCTGCAGCGGGAGGTGATCGTCGACGCGTACCGGGAATGTGGTGTCGATCCGGCCGATGTCACCTATGTTGAGGCGCACGGCACCGGAACCGCGGTGGGTGATCCGATCGAGGCGCGGTCCCTGGCGTATGCGTTCCCGCCCCGGGGCGACGGCCGTCCCCGTCTGCTCGGTTCGGTGAAGACGAACATCGGCCACCTGCTCAATGTGGCCGGACTGCCCGCTCTGGTGAAGGTGATCCTCGCGATCCAGCACCGGGAACTCCCGCCGTCCCTGCACCACGACCGGCCGTCGCCGCGGTTCGATCTGGCGGCGGCCGGGTTCGAGGTGGTCACGCGCCGGCAGCCGTGGACGGGGCCGCTCGTCGCCGGTGTCAACGGGTTCGGCTTCGGCGGAACGAACGCCCACGTGATCCTGACCGCGCCGGCCGAGAGAGAGGTGCCGGCCGGGAGAGAGGCACCGGCCGGGAGAGGGGCGCTGGCCGGGAGAGAGGCGCTGGCCGGGAGCGAGGCGCTGGCCGGGAGCGAGCAGACCGCGGAACACCCGGGCGGGCCTCATCTGCTGACCCTGTCCGCGCGTGATGCGGCCGGACTACGGGCGGTCACCGCGCAACTGGCGGACCACCTCCGGAACCATCCCGGACTTCCGGTGGCGGACGTCTGTGCCACCGCGTCGACCGCGCGCGACGATGGCCCGTACCGAATCGCGGTCTTGACTGAAAATGACCTCGCCGGTCAGCTTGCCGTGACGGAACCGGGAACGCCGCCGGCCCGCCCCGCCCGCGTGGTCTTCCTGTTCGGCGGCCAGGGCACCCAGCGGCCCGGACAGGGTGCTGACCTGTACCGAACCGCCCCGGCGTTCCGAGCCGTCCTCCACGAGGTGTCCGCCGCGGCCGGCCCGGTCGCCGGACGTTCGCTGGTCGGATGGTGCACCGACCCGGACGTTTCGATGTCCGATCTGGCCCGCACCGAGGTCACGCAGCCGCTGGTGGTCGCGTTCGGGGTGGCGCAGGCCGCGCAGCTCGCGGCCTGCGGCATCCGGCCGGACGCGGTCGCCGGCCACAGCGTCGGCGAACTGGCGGCCGCCGTCACCGCGGGCCGCCTCACCGCCGTCGACGCCGTCCGGCTCGCCGCCGAACGCGGCCGTCTCACCGCTGACCTGGCCGAACCCGGCGCCATGCTCGCCGTCGCCGCCGCACCGGCCGACCTTCCGGCCCTGGACGGCGTGGTCGTCGCCGCGGTGAACGCGCCCCGCCGCGCGGTCCTGGCCGGCTCGCGCGAGGCGATCGACCGGGCCGCGGACCGACTGGCCGCCGAGGGGATCGCCGCGCGGCGTCTCGCGGTGTCGCACGCGTTCCACACACCGGCGATGGCGCCGGTCGCCGAGGCCCTCGCCCGCCTCGCGCCACCGACCCGGCCTGCCGTGATTCCGCAGCTCAGTACGGTCACCGGTGAGTGGGACGCGACGTTCGACGGCGACTATCTGGCGGCTCACGCGGTCCGGCCGGTCCGTTTCGCCGACGCCGTCGACCGGCTGTGCACGGCCGGTTTCGACACGATGGTCGCGGTGGGCGGGTCGCCTCTGACGATTTCTCCGGTACGTGGAACGACCGTCCTCGCCGCGGGCGGCAACGCGTCCGAGATCCTGGGAACGGCCGGCGAACTGTGGCTCCGGGGCGCCGCACTCGACCGCAGCCGGTTGGACGCCGGCACCCGCCGCGTGCCCCTGCCGACGTACCCGTTCCAGCGCCGCCGCTACTGGATCACCGCCCCACCGGCCGGCACCGCTCGTACTGCTCCGCCGCCTTTGCCGGTCCCGCCGGTTCGCGTCGCTGATGTCGCGGGCTCGGGCCGGCCTGCACTCATGGTTCCGGTCTGGGTGCCGTGCCCGCTGCCTGAGCCCGCCCCGCCGGTCGCCACCACGGTGGTGGTCGCCGGTTCGCCGGAGGCCGGGGACGCGCTCGCGGCCATCACCGCGGCGCCGGCTGACGGGTTTCTGCTGGTGGTGACGCGTGACCTGTTCGCGGCGGGCGGGAATCCCCCGGACGCCGGGCATGCGGTCTGGTGCGGCTTGGCGATGGCTTTCGCCGACGAGAACCCCCGGGCCCGGGTACGGGTCATCGACCTCGGCTCCGCCGACTCGCACGAGGCCAGACGGTCCGCGCTGGAGCAGGAGACCACCAGCCCACCACGGCCCGGCCCCGCCGAGATCATCGTCCGGCGCGGCGATCGACGGCTGTCCCGCTCGTTCACGCCCGCCGCAGCCGGTGATCCGACCTTTCCCCCGGAGGACGGCAGCTACCTGATCGTCGGCGGGGCCGGGGCGGTCGGTGCGGAGATCGCCCGGTGTCTGGCCCGGCGTGGCCGGCCGCGGCTGCTGCTGGCCGGACGTTCCGCCGAACCGGCCGGTCTACTGGCTGAACTGCGCGAACTCGGTGCGACAGTGGATTACCGGGTCGCCGACGTGACCGATCCGGAGGACGTCGCCGCGCTCGTGGCGGACCGTCACTTCGACCTGGTGATCCAGGCGGCCGGAACGGTCCGGCCGGGAAGTCTGCGCGCCAAGTCGGCGGAGGAGATCACCGCTGGCCTGACCGCGAAGACGGGTGGGACGATCCTGCTCACCCGAGCCCTCGGCGACCGGCGTCCACCGGTTCTGGCGCTGTCCTCGGTCTCCTCGGTGATGCCCGGCCTGGCCGGCGCGGTCGGCGATTACGTCGCGGGCAACGTGTTCCTGGATTCGTTCGCGGCCGCGGAGAGTGCCGCCGGCCGTCCGTTCGTGGCGGTCAACCTGCCCGCGATCACCGGCGGAGGCCTGGCCGCGGCGCACGGGCTCCGGCCGGCCGGCGGCGTGCTCCCGATCGATCAGGTGCCGGAGGTTCTCTGGGCGGCAGCCGCCGTCGGCGCCCCGCAGGTGCTGGTCGCCCCGGCAGAGACAGCGACCGGGATCGCACGGCCCGGCCCGGCGGCGGGTCCCGCACCGGAACGTGCCGGGGAAACGGCTGACCTGCCGGCGACCGGGCCGGGCAGTGTCACGGCGGCTGATCTGGTGGGGACCGTTCGGGGGCTGCTTGCCGGGCCTCTGGAGCGGGAACCGGGGGACATCGGTCTCGATGAGCCGTTCCTCGCTCTGGGGCTGGATTCACTCACCGCCGTCGACCTGGTCAAGGAGCTGGAGAGACGACTCGGGCGGACGCTGTCGACGACCCTGTTCTTCGAGTACCGGACGATCGCGGAGCTCGTCGGGCACCTGGCGGGGGCGGCGGAGTTCCCGTTCAGCCCGGTCCAGCTGGCGTTCGTCACCACCGGACGGCTGTATCCGGAAGTTCCGGCCTACGCCTTCGTGCGGCAGACCCTGGCCGGACCGGTCGACGCGTTGCGGCTGGCCCGTGCGTTCGCCGAGCTGGAACGTCGTCATCCGATGCTGCGGGTGCGGTTCGGTCCGGCTGGGCAGCGGTTCACCGTTCCGGGCGGGGAGTGGCCCTCCTGGTTCGCCGTCGCTGACCTGGCTGTCGCGGAAGGTTCGGGACAGCGGTCTGAGCCGGACTGGGAGGTCGAACTCCGGAATCGGCCGTTCGACCTGGGGCGGGAGGGACCGATCCGGGCCGTGCTCGCGACCGGTGCGGAACAGTCCCGCCTGATCGTGGTCGCGCACCATGCCGCGGTCGACGGCTACAGCCTGGCGGTGCTCGGGGACGAACTCTGGGCGCTGTATGCCGGAAGCGAACCGGGGCCGTCGCCCGTGGCCACGTTCGCGGAGCACGAAGCCGGTCGCAAAGCTCCGAAGGCGACCGATATCGATCACTGGCGCACCGTGTTGGCGGGGTATCCGCGGCTGTCCCTGCCGTTCGACGGGGACGCCGCGGACGAGCCTTGCGGGCCGTACGCCGTACATCAGATGGTGCTGGACGAAGAGTCGACCCGGAAGCTGACCGCGGTCGCGAGGGACGCCGGGGTTTCGCTCTTCCATCTGCTCCTGGCCGGATATGTGCGCTGCCTGGCACGGTGGAGCGGGCAGGATGAGGTGCCCGTCTCGGTGGCCCGGGCCGGGCGGGAATCCCGGCTGCCAGGGGTCGGGCGGATGGTCGGGCCGTTCGCCGACACGCTGCCGGTGCTGGTGGCGACGCGCCCGGGGGAGAGCGTGGCGGAGCTGGCCGGGCGGATTCGTGAGCTCTGGCTGACGGCCGAACAGCGCGGATCCGTGTCCACTATTGATCTCGCTCGGGCGCTGGCGGCGGACGGTGCCGGGCCGCGGACCGCGAGCCCGGCGAGTTTCAGTTTCGCCCG
The DNA here is from genome assembly GCF_042650585.1 of Actinoplanes subglobosus. Lineage (NCBI taxonomy): Bacteria > Bacillati > Actinomycetota > Actinomycetes > Micromonosporales > Micromonosporaceae > Actinoplanes > Actinoplanes subglobosus. The sequence goes on along the minus strand of NZ_JBHSBL010000021.1, from coordinate 152,892 downwards.
GTTCCCGAACGCCGGGGCGACCGCGGCGCACGTGCTCGCCACGACCGCCGGGACCGCGTCGGCGGCCACCCGGCTCGGCCTGGTCTGTTTCGAGGCGCACGGCACGCTGCACTTCTCCTGGAACCATCCGGTCACGCTCTTCGACCCGGCGACCGTCGAAAGGCTCGCGGAGGAACACCTGGCGACCGTCGAGCGGCTCGCGGACGAGCACCCGGCGGCCGTCCAAAGATCGGCGGAGAAGGAGGGGGCGGCGGGGGAAGGGCTGGTGGCGGGAGCCTTGCTGGACCGGCCGGGCGCGGGGGTGGCCGAGCGGATCCGGGAGCAATGTCGCCGTACACCCGATGGGGTTGCGGTTCTGACCGATGGCGTGCCGCTCACCTATCGCGAACTGGATGCGGCAACGGATCGGCTCGCTGTCGGTGGCGGCCGGCGGATCGGGCTGCTGACCAGCCCGGGTGCCGGCACCGTGATCGGTCTCGTCGCGATCCTCAAAGCCGGTGCGGCGTGGGTGCCGATGGACGCCGCACATCCGACGGCCCGGCTGGCGAGCCTGCTCACCCGGGCCGGCGTGTCGGAGGTCCTCCACGACGCCGGGACGCGGGCCGTCGCGGAGGCGCTCGGACCGGAGTTCACGCTGGTGGACGTCGATGGACGTGCCATGGGTCAGGCCGGATCGGCACCGGTCCGTGCGGCGGCGGACGACACCGCGTACGTCATCTTCACGTCCGGGTCGACCGGGCAGCCGAAGGGGGTCGCGGTCAGCCACCGGGCGATGACCGGCTACCTCGACTGGGCGATCACCACCTTCGGTTACCGGGCCGGCGACCGGCTCGCCCAGACCGCGTCGATCTGTTTCGATGCTTCGGTACGGCAACTCCTGGCACCGCTGCTGGTGGGGGCGACCGTCGTGGCCTGGGACCGGGACACGGTGCGTGACCCGGAGCTGCTGGCCGGCCGTCTCGTCCGCGACCGGGTGACCGTCTGGAGCTCCGTCCCCACGCTGTGGGAACTGCTGCTGACAGCCGCCGAGCGGACCGGCGCCGACCTGTCCCGGCTGCGCTGGGTGCACGTCGGCGGTGAGGAGCTGTCGCCAGCGCATGTGCGGCGATGGTTCGACCTGTTCGGCCCGGGCCAGCGGATCACCAACCTGTACGGCCCCACCGAGACCACGATCAACGCGACCTGGCACCTGATCGACGAACGTCCGGCCGACGACGTGACCCGGCTGCCGATCGGCCGTCCGGTCGGCGGGGCGGTCGTCGACGTCGTCGGGCCGGACGGGGAGATCTGGATCGGCGGCACCGGGCTGGCCGACGGCTACCTCGACGATCCGGAGCGGACCGCCGCGGTGTTCGTGGAGCGGGACGGCCGGCGCTGGTACCGCAGCGGCGACCTCGGGACACTCGACGCCGAAGGGGTGCTGTGGTTCCGTGGGCGGGCCGACGATCAGGTGAAACTGCACGGTTTCCGGATCGAGCCGGGCGAGGTCGAGGCGGTGCTGCGGCGGCATCCGGCGGTGGAGCGGGCCGTGGTGCTGGTCGACGGCGGGCGGCTCGTGGCGTGGGTGCAGTCGTCGTCGGTGGACGGTCCGGAACTGCGTGCCCACCTGACCGCGCTGCTGCCGGAACACCTGGTGCCGGCACGGTTCGAGGTGGTGGCGGAGCTGTCGCTGACCGCCACCGGCAAGATCGACCGTGCTCCGCTGCGGGCCACGCCGGAGGAGTCGCTGAGCGGGACCGAACGGCTCCTCGCCGACCTGTGGTCGCGCCAGCTCGGGGTCGCGTCCGTCCAGCGGGAGGACGACTTCTTCGCGCTCGGCGGCGACTCGATCGGGGTGCTGGAACTCTTCGCGAGCCTCGGCGAGCACCGGTCGGCGCTGCCCCGGCCCACTGTCCTCTACCGGCATCGCACGCTCGCCGCACTGGCCGCCGTCCTCGACGAGACGTCCGCCGACCCGGCCGCGCTCCCGGCCGCGCTCCCGGCCGCGCTCCCGTCCTCCGCGGTTTCCGTGGCCTCCGTGGCCTCCGTGGCCTCCGTGGCTCCCGGTTCGGCGGCTTCCGCCTCTGCCGGGGACTTTCCGGTGACCGATACGCAGCGCGGATTCCTGCTCGCCGACGCGGTCGGTGTTCCGTCGACCTGGCTGGCCGCGCCGCGCTTGCACGGACCGCTGGACGTCGAGCGGTTCCGGCGGGCCGTGGACGTGCTGGTCGTACGGCATCCGATGCTGCGAACCGTCTTCCCCGCGGGCGCCCGCCCGCCGGTGCAGCGGGAGATCCGGTCGGTGACGGCGGCGGTCGGCTACGAAGCGTCACCGCGCCCGCTCGACCAGGAGCTGGCGGCGGAGCGGGAGCACCGGTTCGACCCCGCGCGGTGGCCGCTGGTGCGGTTGCGGCTGCTCCGGTACGGCCCCGAGGAGCACGTCCTGCTGGTCCACGCGCACCATCTGGTCGGTGACGGCTACAGCGTGGCGCTGCTGATGCGGGAGCTGCTGGCCGTCTACGACGGTGCCGAACTGGAGCCGATTCGGGCGACATTCCGGGAATATGTGTCGCGGTTGGAGGGAATGCCGTCAGAGATCGCCCCGCACGACGGTGGCCCGATACGCGTCGGCGGGGCGATCACCACGGCCGGGTTCACCGTGAACGCGGCCCTGGTCAGGGAACAGGCCCAGACCGCCGGAGTGACCCCGGTCGTGCCGGTGCTGACCGCCTACCATCGTGCGCTGGCGACGGTCACCGGCCGTACCGACCCGGTGATCGGCGTCGCGGTGACCGGTCGTGATCACGCGTTGCCCGACATCGGCCGGATCTTCGGCCCCTGCGCGACGGCCGTCGCCGTCCGGCCCGGTCCGGAAGCGGGGCCCGCCGAGATGTCCGCGGCCGTCATCGAAGCCCGGACCAGGACGTTCACCGCGCCGCAGGGCTGGCAGTACTTCTTCACCTATCTGGACTTCGGTGCGCTCGGCGCTCTGGACGGGGCGGCAGTCCGCCTGACCTGGGACGACACGGACGCGGAACTCGCCGTCCCACCGGGCACCGACATCCTGCTGGCGGTCCGCCCGGTCGACGGGGGACTGCGGTTCACACTCCGGACACGCCTGCCGCAGACGGTGACCGACGACCTGGCCGCCGCCATCGCCACAGCCCTCACCGCCGCCGCGCCCGCCGCGCCCGCCGCGCCCGCCGCGCCCGCCGCGCCCGCCGCGCCCGCCGCGCCTGTTCGCGACGCCAGCGCTCCCGTTCGCGATCTTGACCGTGTTACCACCGGATCCGGTGGTAACACGGTCAAGATCGGCAGAGGGCAGACGGTGGATGCCGGACTTGTCGGCTATCTGCCGGCGCCGGAGCACGTCACCGCGCTACCCGAGGCGATCCGCCGGCTGCTGCCCGCCCTCGACCGGGAGACAATCCGGCGGACGGTCTTCCCGGACGGGCGGCCGCGCCTGCTGGAGACCGTCGACACCCCGCTGGGCCGATCCGGGTTCGTCGCGGTTCCCCGGTTCGCCGACGAGCTGCGACAGGAGGGGCTGGCGGAGCACGTCGCGGCGGCGGTCGACCTGGCCGCCGGGCTCGGGGCGCGGACGGTCTCGCTCGCGGGGATGATCCCGGCGAACACGAATTACGGTGCGGCCGTTTCCCCGTACCTCCGAAGCGAAGTCAGCCTGACCTCCGGCCATGCGGTGACCGCGGCCGCGGTGGTGCGCACCGTCCTAGCCGCGCTCGCCGCCCGCGACCGCAAGCTGCCGGACTGCGTCGTCGCCGTGCTCGGCATGGGTTCGATCGGCACGTCGTCGCTGAGCCTGCTGCTGGCCCGGGCCGAACCCGCGGCGAGCCTGATCCTGTGCGATCTGCCGGCCGCCGCGACCCGGCTGACGGAGCTGGCCGCGACCCTGGACACCCCGGCCGCGGTGGCGACGGACGTCGAGGCGGTCTACCGCGCCGACGTGATCATCGCCGCGACCAGCAGTGGCCCCCGCACGCTGGACGTGGACCGCCTGCGCGCCGGCACGATCCTGGTCGACGACTCGTTCCCGCACTGTTTCGACACATCCCGCGCGCTGGCCCGGATGCGCACCCGCGGCGACGTGCTGATCGTCGGCGGCGGCCTGCTGGACTGCGGCGAGACCGTCCGGACGACGGCGCCCGGCCTGCCCGAGGTCAAGCGCCACCTGCCGGGGTCGATCGCGTCGTGCCAGCTGGAGTCACTGCTGCACGCCGCCGTGCCCGCGTTGCCACTGGTGGACGGCCCGGTACGCCCGGAGCAGGCGGCCGCCTACTGGGACGCGCTCGACGCCGCCGGGATCGAGGCCGCGCCCCTGCACCTACTGGACGAGCGGCTCGACACCGAACGCGACGTCTAGCCGGTAGCGGTCGCCGGCGTAGCGGGACTCGCTCAGCTCCAGCGGCCGCTCGTTCTGGTCGAGGATCAGCCGCTCCTCGATCAGCAGCGCCGAACCGACGGGAACGCCCAGCTCATCGGCGTCCTCAATGGTCGCGGCCTCGGCGCGGATCGTCGACGTCCCGTGCACGGGGGTGTGCCCGAGTTTGACCAGCGCCTCGTGCACCGAACGGGACAGGTCGGCGGCGAGCAGGTCACCGACGGTCCCCGGATACATCGCCCGCTCGAACGCGATCGGCTCGTCGTCGGCGAACCGGACCCGGTGGATGGCGAACACGTCGCCCTTGCGCAGCCGCAGCCGGGTGGCCTCGATGGCGGTCGGCGGGCGCAGCTCCGCGACGACCACCTTGGCCCACGGTCGCTTGCCCTGCTTGCGGATCTCCTCACTGAGCCGGATCAGGTGGTCGGCGCGGCGCGGCCCGCTGGGCACGGCGACGAACGTGCCGCGGCCCGGCGCACGATAGACCAGACCGTCGTTGACCAGCTGTGTCACGGCGGCCCGGGCGGTCATCCGGCTGACGCCGTGCTCGCGGGCGAGCTCCGGTTCGGACGGTAGTGGGTCATGTGGCCGGGACTTCGCGATCTGTGCGCGCAGCGCCTGTTCGATGCGGAAGTAGCGCGGCGAGAAATCGGGATCCCCGGACATGAGGCACACCCTACCGACACCCTGAGACTGTCTAGACAACCACCTGTCTAGACAGCTACCGTCCTGTTTCATGAACTTCACCGTGCCGCAGATCGCGAAGATGATCGACCACTCCATCCTCCGGCCCGAGTTCACCCTGGAAGACCTGCGCGAAGGCTGCGCGATCGCCAAGAAGTACGACGTGGCCTCGGTCTGCGTCCGGCCCTGTGACGTGACCGTCGCCGTCGACCTGCTGCGCGGCACCAACGTCATGGTCGGCACGGTCGTCGGCTTCCCGCACGGCGACACCGCCACCACGATCAAGATCGCTGAGACCGAGCTGGCCGTCCACCAGGGCGCCAAGGAGATCGACATGGTGCTCAACGTCGGCTGGCTCCGTTCCGGCGACATCGCCGCCGTCGAGCACGAGATCGGCATGATCGTGAAGGCCGCCGGCAGCGCCCACGTCAAGGTCATCCTCGAGACGGCGTACCTCACCGACGAGCAGAAACTCGCCGCCTGCTGGGCCGCCGAGCGCGCCGGCGCGGCGTTCGTCAAGACCTCCACCGGCTTCGCCCCCAAGGGCGCCACCATCGACGACCTCGCGCTGATGCGCTCCGCCGTCTCCCCAAAGGTGCAGGTCAAGGCCTCCGGCGGGGTCCGCACCCTGGACGCGATGATCGCGATGGCCGGCGTCGGCGTGACGCGTTTCGGCACGTCGGCGACGAGCGAGATCCTGCAGGACCTGGCCCGCCGGCAGGTCTCGGTCCCCGGCGGCCGGGCCTGATTCCTCCGGGGATACGCGCCGGGCCGGTCCTGCCGTGTGCGGGGCCGGCCCGGCATCCTCCGCCGGTAGGCTGGCCGGATGCTTCAGCGGTACGACGAGCGCAACGCCGGCATCCAGTACTGGGTCAACGGGAACCTGCTGCACCGTGACCAGCCCGGCCTCTCCCCGTTCGACTCGGTGGTCCAGGGCGGTGACGCCGTCTGGGAAGGCCTGCGCCTCTACCAGGGCGCGATCTTCGGGCTGACCGAGCACCTGGCCCGGCTACGGCGGTCGGCGCTGGCCCTCGGGTTCACCGACATCCCGGCCGAGAACACGATCATCGAGGCGATCACCGCCACGCTGCGGGCCAACGACATGGTCGACGGGGTGCACATCCGGCTCACCCTGACCCGCGGGGTGAAGGTGACCAGCGGCATGGACCCGCGGCTCAACAGGGCCGGCCCGACCCTGATCGTGCTGGCCGAGCACAAGCCCCCGGTCTACGACACCGGCGGTCTCACCCTGGCGACGTCGAGCATCCGCCGCCCGTCCCCGGACGTGCTCGACCCGAAGATCCACCACAACAACCTGATCAACTCGATCCTCGCCAAGATCGAGGCCAACGCGGCCGGCGCCGACGACGCCCTCATGCTCGACCAGCGGGGTTTCGTCGCCGAGACCAACGCCACCCACCTGTTCGCGGTGATGGACGACCGCCTGGTCACCCCGACGACGGCCGCCTGCCCCGAGGGCATCACCCGTCAGACGGTCCTCGACCTGGCCGCCCGCCACGGCATCCCCGCGGTGGTTCGCGACGTGTCACTGACCGAGATGTATGCCGCCGACGAGGTCTTCTGCACCGGCACGATGGGCGAGATCGCCGCGGTGACCACGATCGACGGCCGCCGCATCGGCGAGGGTTCAGTGGGCCCGCTGACGGCCAGGGTCGCCAAGATCTACCAGGAACACGCCGCCGCCAACGGCATCCGCCTCCTCGCAGCCTGACAAGCCCGCCGCCGAACGCTCGCCGGGCGCCGAAGGTTCGCCAGCGGTCGCCGGGGGCGGGAATGCCTTGCGTGTGGGGTTGCTGGGCGACGGCCGGAAGCGCCGGCCGTCGCCGGGGGCGGGAATGCCTTGCGTGAGGGGTTGCTGGGCGACGGCCGGCGATCAGAGGCGGTGGGCGGCTAGTTCGTCGTAGTACGGGCGGGCCGCCGCGACCAGCGGGCGCAGGCGCTCGGGGACCTCGGCGGGGGACGGGTTGTAGGCGGCGAAGCCGGTTGAGGCGTGCACGGAGGCGTACCAATGGGGGGCCCACACGCCGTCCTCCGGCCGCGGCCCCGGTGTCCACGACAGCATCGCCGGGTCGAAGGGGATGCCGAGGCTCTCGCACAGGAGCCGCAGGGTGCGAGCGGGGTCGCGGAGCACGTCGGCCGAGTCGACCACCGGCCCGCCGAAGGTGCGGAAGATCTCCGCCTGCTGCGGGTAGCCGAGATCCTCCAGGGTCGGCTCGCCGCGCACCTTCGCATACGACGCGACCACGTGCGACGGGTCGCGGATCAGGAAGGCGTGGGTGAGTTTGCCCAGCCAATCGCGCCCGATCCCGGGGAGCAGGTGATGGGTCATGTGCTTCTGGTAGAAGACGGCCGGCTCGCCGGGAATCGGCCCGGTCAGCGTGTCGGCGACGTCCTCCCAGCGCTGCGGCTGCGACGCGAGGATCTCGTCGCGCCCGGGATGGTCGAGTCCGGTGGCGGCCAGGTAGTGGGCGTAGAGCGGCTCGTCGGACACGACGGTGTCGGCGCGCGAGCCGAAGCTGCGCATCATCGCCGTCGAGATGTTGCGGGGACCTGACCACATCGCGACCCGGATCGTCATGCACCCATGGTCACACTTGTTACAGCCGTTGCGGGTCGAACCCCGGGCTCGTTCTCACCGCGGCCTCGGCCGCGTCGAAGGCCGGTTCAGTCTTCGGATCCGATGGCCACGGGGCCGACCCACGTCAGGTCGGGGACGTTGACGACGATCGCGTCCTGGGTGGTCCGGGAGATGACCACGACGGCCTCGTTGTCCGGGTCCGGGTTCTCCTCGCGGTGCGGGACCCACGGCGGTACGTAGATGTAGTCGCCCGGCTTCGTGTCGACGCGGATCTCGCCTTGCCCGGGGTCGAGGAAGACGAACGACGGGTTGCCGCTGACCACGTAGATCGCGGTCTCCGACTCGCCGTGGTGGTGGTTGCCGGAGTTGGTGCTCGCGGCGACGTGCGTCTGTCCCATCCAGAGGTTGCGGCTGCCCACGGTGGCGCCGCTGATCGCCTCGACGCGGCGCATCCCGGTGGTCTGCGCGGTGTCGCCGCTCAGGGCGTGGGACGCGATGTGGTGCAGGCGCTGATGGAACGCATCGTGCTCGCTCATGCCCGCATCCTGGGCCGTCAACCCCGTTTATGTCAATGAGATCCTATCGGTTTACTAGGATATGGGAAGCGGGTTGACGGGCCGGTCACTCACAGAGCACCGTCGGTGGTGCGAACCTGGCGGCGCGTGACCTCGGGCATCACACGCCGCATCGCGAAGAGCTGTACCCACCGCAACACGATGGAGGCCCGTCATGACCCTGCAAGCCGTCCCCGCCGACACTGTGGACGCCGACCTCTTCCGTCAGCTGCTGCGCCTGCACGCCGCGGCCGTCGTGGTGATCACCGCCCCCGGCGCGCCGGCCGAGGGTGCGCCGGCCACCGGTTTCACCGCCACCTCGTTCACCTCGGTCTCGCTGGATCCGCCGCTGGTCTCGTTCTGCCTGGCCAAGAGCGCGTCGGCCTGGCCCGCGGTGGAGGCCGCCGACACCGTGGCGGTGCACGTGCTCGGTCAGGAGCAGGAGCGCGTGGCGCGGACCTTCTCGACCCGGGGGATCGACCGGCTGGCCGAGCACGGCGCCTGGCAGCCCGGTCCCGACGGGGTTCCGCTGCTCGACGGGGTGCTGGCCCGCCTGGTCTGCCGGGTGGTCGAGCGGGTCGAGGCCGGCGACCACACGATCGTGCTGGCCAGCCCGCTCACCGGTGAGCACGGGCTGGGCGAGGCATCGGCCCCGCTGGTCTACCACTCCGGCCGTTACGTGGCCCTCAACCATGGTGAATAGCACCGAGCGGCTGTCGTCCGAAGCGAAGGGCGCCGGGTCGCCCTCAGCCATGGTGGATAGCGCCGGTCAGGATCTTCGTCAGCGCTGTGGCCGCCCCGTCGACCAGGTCGGCGGGCAGGCCGCGGCGGGGCCAGACCGAGAGTTCCAGAGGTCGCGGCGGCGGCAGGTCGTCGCGGACGGCCAGCCCCTCCGGCCGCTGGCCGAGTGTGGCCATCAGTCCCACTCCGAGGCCGGCCCGCACGGCCGCCTGAACCCCGGCCAGGTGTGCCGCCTCGGCGCCGACCTCGGTCGGTACAGCGCTGGCGGCGAGCGTCTCCAGCGCCAGGCTGCGAATGGCGCACGGTGCGTCGAAGCAGACCAGCGGCACCGGCTCGCCGGGCGCCGGCGATGTCCACTCGGGAGCTGAATACCACGTCAGGTGCAGCTCCCCGACGGTCCGGGCGTCGCTCTCGTGCGCCGGGCCGAGCAGGAGCGCCAGATCGATCCGGCCCTCCTGGAGCGCGGCCCGCAGCTGGGCGCCCCGGTCGATCCGGAACCGGATGCGCCGGTCCGGGAAGGTGGCGGTCAGTGCGGCGGTGAGGTCGGGCAGCAGCTGGGCCGCGGCGTGCTCGGTCGAGCCGATCACCAGTGTCCGCTCGCCCTCGTCGTCGAAGGCGCCGAAGGCGTGCAGGGCCTCGTCGTGCACGGCCAGGATCCGCCGGGCGTGCAGGAGCAGGGCCTCGCCGTCGGTGGTGAAGCGGGAGCCACGGCCGTCCCGCTCGACCAGGGTGCGGCCGAGGGCGGTCTCCAGGCGGCGGACGTGCTGGCTGACCGCGCCCTGGCTGAGGTGCAGCGATGTGGCTGCGCGCTGGAATCCACCGCAATCCGCGACGGCGACGAGGCTGCGCAGCGGGGCGATGTCGAGATACCGACTCATACCTATCAGTCTACTAGGAATTGATTAGCGACCGTGATGGCTTGTCATCACGATCTCTCCTTGGACGTCCGGGCCGGGGCCTGCCGATACTGAAGCCGGTGCCGCCGCCCGAGGCGCCAACCCCAAAAAATCTCATCGATAGATGAAAAGGTCCATAAATGTCGAAAAAGACCCTTAAATTAGGTGCCGTGCTGCTCGGCGTGGGCGGACCCGGCCAGCATCACACCTGGCTCAGCCCGGAGATCCCCGGTGACGCCAGCGTCGACATCCGCTGGTACATAGCCCGTGCCCAGCAGGCCGAGGCCGCGAAGTTCGACCACGTCTTCATCGTGGACAGCCAGTTCATCACCCCGGACTCGCCGAACCACTACCTCAACCGGCTCGAACCGCTGACCCTGCTGTCCGCGGTGGCCGTGCACACCACCAACATCGGGCTGGTCGGCACGCTGACCACCTCGTACAACGACCCGTTCAACGTGGCACGGCGGCTCGCCTCGCTCGATGTGATCAGCGGGGGCCGCGCGGGATGGAACGTGGTCGCGACCGGCGACGGCGGGACCGCCGGCAACTACGGCCGCAAGGAGCACTACGACTACGCGACCCGGTACGGCCGGGCGCTGGAGCACGTACGCGTCGTCCAGGGGCTGTGGGACTCCTACGAGGACGACGCCTTCCCGCGCGACAAGGAGCGCGGGGTCTTCTTCGACAGAACCAAGCAGCACGCCCTCAACCACATCGGTGAGCACTTCCAGGTGGTCGGCCCGCTGAACCTCCAGCGTTCCCCGCAGGGGCAGCCGGTCATCTTCCAGGCCGGCGACTCCGACGAGGGCCGTGACCTGGGCGCGAGCATCGCTGAGGCGATCTTCACACACGCGCAGACGATCGAGGAGGGCGTCGCCTTCGCCCGTGACATCCGGAGCCGGGCCGCCGCCAAGGGCCGCGACCCCGAGCACGTCCTGATCGTCCCGGGCATCAGCCCGATCATCGCGGACACCGACGAGCAGGCCCGCGAGAAGGAGTCCGCGATCATCGGCGGCAAGAGCTTCGACCGGGCGCTCAAGGAGCTGGGCCGCCCGTTCGGCTGGCACGACTTCACCCGGTACGACCTGGACGCGCCCTTCCCGGAGCTCGGCGACCTGGGCGACCGGAGCTTCCGCACCCACGCCGAGAAGATCAAGAAGCTGGCGAAGGACAACAACTTCACGCTGCGCCAGGTCGTGCAGCACGGCATCGATTCGCGCCGCTCCCCGTTCACCGGATCCCCGCTCACCGTGGCGAACGAGATCCAGAAGTGGTTCGAGGCCGGCGCCTTCGACGGCATCAACCTGACCGTCACCGTGCCCAGCGAGTTCGCCCGGTTCACCGACGAGGTGCTGCCGATCCTGCGCGAACGCGGCGTCGCCCGCACCGAGTACGAGTCCACCACCCTGCGCGGCAACCTCGGCCTGCCCGTCCCCGGCAACATCCACTCCCTCGCGAAGGTCTCCTGATGAAGAACACGAAATGGGCCGCTGCTCTCCTGGCACTGCCACTGGCGCTGGCGGGCTGCGCCGGGGACGGCGGTGCCGGCGCCGCAACCGGTGAGTCGACCCTGCGCTGGGCCGTCACCCTGCCCGCCCACTGGGACCCGGTGGTCTCCGGCAGTGGCGCGCAGTTCCGCATCCTCTCCCTGGCCTACGCCTCGCTGACCGAGATCAACGAGAAGGGCGAGGCCGTCCCGAGCCTGGCCGAGAGCTGGGACTACAACGACAAGGGTGACCAGATCACCTTCCACCTGCGCAAGGGCCTGAAGTTCACCGACGGCGAGCCGCTGAACGCCGCCGCGATCAAGTCGTACCTGGAACGGGCCAAGACGCAGAAGGACTCGGCGCTCTTCGGTGACCTCACCTCGATCAAGACGGTCACCGCCGCGAACGACACCGACGTGGTGATCGACCTGACCCAGACCGATTTCCAGATCCCGCTGCTGCTCGGCGAGCGCGTCGCGCAGATCCCCAGCCCGAAGGCGGCCGCGGACCCGGCCGCGCTGGACAAGAATCCGGTCGGCGCCGGCCCGTTCGTGGTGACCGAGAACGTCCCCGGCTCGCACGTCTACCTGAAGAAGAACCCGGACTACTGGGACGCCGCCAACATCAAGATCGACAAGGTGGAGCTGCTCTCCGCCCCGGACGCGGCGACCATCGTCTCCGGTGTGCAGACCGGCGTCTACGACCTGGCCGGCCTGACCCCCAATCAGATCAAGGCGGCCGAGGCGTCCAAGCTGGACGTCGTCATCCAGCCCGGCTACAACGCCGCGAACATCAGCATCAACATCAACAAGAAGCCGTTCGACAACCCCAAGGTCGTCGACGCGGTGCGGCACGCGACCAACCGCCAGGAATTCGTCGACAAGGTCACCTTCGGCTCCGGTACGGCCACCGACCAGCCGTTCCCGAGCAACTACCTCGCGTACGACCAGCAGTCGGCGAACCGCTGGCCGTACGACGTGGAGAAGGCGAAGTCACTGCTCGCCGAGGCCGGCTACCAGCCCGGTGACATCAAGGTCGACCTGGTCATCTCGGCCCAGTCGACGGCCGCCGAGATCATCCAGTCGCAGCTCGGCGCTGCCGGCATCACGGTGAACATCAAGGTCGACCCGAACTGGGCCACCCCGTTCTTCGCCAAGGACCTGGCCCTGTCGATCTACGGCACCACCGGCCGTGAGTCGCCGGTGCAGACCCTGACCGCGCACTTCGGCCCGAACGGCCCGCTGAACCTGAGCACCCCGTACGAGCCGGCCGGTTTCGAGGCCGCGGTCGCGACCGCCCGCAGCACTCCGCTGGACTCGCCCGACTACCAGAAGAACCTGCAGGCCGCGACCCGGGCCGGCCTGGAGAGCCAGGCGCTGGTCTTCACCTACTCGCAGCCCAACCTGTTCGTGAAGAGCCCCAAGGTGTCGGACTTCGCCCCGATCCCCGGCCAGCTCCACTGGACCGGACTGACGGTCGGCTGATGAAGGGCCTGCTCAGCGGTCTCGTCCGTACGATCGCCATCTTCGTACCGGTCTTTCTGGTCGCCACGTTCGTGACGTTCGCGCTGCGGGCGCTGAGCGGGCTCTCCCCGGCTCACCTGCAACTGGGTGAGTCGGCCACCCCGGAGACCGTCGCCAAGATCGAACACGAGTGGGGCCTGGACCGGCCCTTCCTCACCCAGTACTTCGACTGGTTCGGCAACGTCCTGAAAGGGGACCTCGGCGTCAGCTGGTTCAACGGCGCCGACATCTCCCGGCTGCTCCTCGAAGGCGCGATCATCAGCCTCTCGGTGGCCGGCCTGGCCCTGATCATCGGTGTGGTCTTCGGGTTCGGGTTCGGCGTGCTGGCCGCGGCACGCCGGACCACCTGGGTGGACCGGGCGATCACCGGGTTCATGACGTTCATCTCGGTGATGCCGTCGTTCGTGGTCGGCATCGCCCTGGTCGTGGTCTTCGCGGTGGCGCTCGGCTGGTTCCCGTCGGCCGGCTACATCCCGGCCGAGCGGGGCTTCGGGGTGTGGCTGGCGCACCTGGTGCTGCCGGCCGTCGCGCTCAGCTTCGACACGGTCTCCGACGTGGCACGCCAGCTGCGGTCGGGGCTCGTGGCGGCGTACCGCGAGAACTATGTGACCGGCGCGGTCGTCCGCGGCCTCAGCCCTCGCCGGATCTTCTTCCGGCACGTGCTGCGCAACGGCATGGGCCCGGCGCTGACCGTCCTCGGCATGAAGTTCCCGAACCTGCTCGGCGGCGCCGTCGTCACCGAGTCGATCTTCGGGATGCCGGGCTTCGGGCAGTTCGCCGCCGACTCGGCCCAGCGCGGTGACGTGCCGGCCGTCCAGGGCGTCCTGGTCGTCTCGGTGGTCCTGGTCGTCGTTTTCAACCTGCTGGTCAACGTCATCCTGGTCCGGGTCACCCCGGCGTCGGCGAGAGGGGTCTGACATGGTCCGCAGGATCCTTCAGCTGCCGTCCGGGCGGATCGCCGTCGGCATCCTCGTCTTCATCGTGCTGCTGGCCGCGGCCGGACCGTTCCTGGCCCCGCACGACCCGCTCGAAGGCGGCGCCGACATCCTGGCCGGCCCGTCCGGCGCGCACTGGCTCGGCACCGACTACCTGGGCCGGGACGTCGTCAGCCGGCTCCTCGACGGTTCCCGGATCAGCGTTCTCGGCTCGATCCAGGTGTCCCTGGTCGCCCTGGTCGCCGGGGTCATCCCGGGCATCCTGTCGGTCTACCTCGGCACGGTCTTCGAATGGGTCACGCTGCGCCTGGCCGACACCCTGATCGCGCTGCCGTTCCTGGTCTTCGCGGTCGCCGTGACCGCCCTGCTCGGCAACGGCATCCCGCAGGCCATGTTCACCGTCGGCATCCTGATCTCGCCGCTGTTCTTCCGGGTCTCCCGGGCCGCGACCCTGTCGGTGGCCCGCTCCCCGTACGTCGAGGCGGCGATCATCTCCGGCGCCTCGGTCGGCTGGGTCGTCCGGAAGCACGTCTGGGTCAAGGTGCTCCCGCCGATCGCGGTGGCGCTGGCCAACACCGCCGGCATCGGGTTCGTCGTGGTGTCCAGCCTGACGTTCCTCGGCATCGGCGTGCAGCCGCCCGCACCGACCTGGGGTGGTGTCCTCGCCGCCGACCTGGGCTATCTCAGCTTCCGTCCGTGGGCGCCGCTGGTGCCGACCGCGCTGATCATGGCGACGGTCTGGGCCTGCAACTCGCTGGCCGATGCGATCCGTGACGTCACCGGCGAGGCCGGGCGTGCCCTGCTGCTGAAAAGGAGTGCCGATGTCCGTGCTCGCGCTTGACGCCGTCCGGATCCGCAACGACGTGGACGGCCGGGAGATCGTCCGCGGGGTCTCCTTCACCCTCGAACCCGGCGGCGTTGTCGGCATCGTCGGCGAGTCCGGCAGCGGCAAGACCATCACCTGCCGGGCGGCCCTCGGCATCCTGCCGGAGCACTTCACCATCGCGAGCGGCCGCATCGACCTGGACGGGCACGACGTCGCGACGCTGACACCGAAGCAGTGGACCGGGCTGCGCGGTTCCACGATCAGCGCGGTCTTCCAGGACCCGGCCTCCTACCTCAACCCGTCGCTCACCGTGGGCTCGCAGGTCGCCGAGGTCGTCCGGGTCAAGCTCGGCCTGCGACGCAAGGCCGCGCGGTTGCACGCGATCGAGCTCCTTTCCTCGGTACGGCTGGGCAAGGCCGTTTTCGATCAGTACCCGCACGAGCTCTCCGGCGGGATGCTGCAACGCTCGCTGATCGCCGCCGCGATCGCCGCCGAACCGAAGGTGCTCATCGCCGACGAGGCCACCACCGCCCTCGACGTCACGGTGCAGGCCGAGATCCTCGACCTGCTCGCCGACCTGCGCGACACCACCGGACTGGCCCTGGTCGTGGTCTCGCACGACCTGGCCGTCGTCGCCCAGTTCTGCGACGAGGTGCTGGTCATGCGCGAGGGCGAGGTCGTCGAGCAGGGGCCGGTCGAGAAGATCCTCTACCACCCGGAGCACGAGTACACGCAGCTCCTGATCGCCGAGCACGAGTCCTACGGGTTGGAGCGGTACCTTGTCCCTTCTTGAGATCAGCGACCTGGACGTCCACTACCGGCGGCGCGTCGGACGGCTGCACGCGCTGCGCGGCGTCTCTCTGAGCCTGTCGCCCGGCGAGACGGTCGGCGTCATCGGCGAGACCGGTTCCGGTAAGTCGACGCTGGCCCGCGCCGTCCTCGGCCTGGTCCGCCCGACCTCCGGCCGGATCGTCGTCGACGGGTCCGACGTCGCCGCCTTCAACCAGCGCCAGTGGCGTGAGCTGCGGCGACGCGGCATCGTCCAATACGTCTTCCAGGACCCGCTGAAGAGTCTCGACCCCGACCTGACCATCGCCGAGTCGCTGGCCGAGCCGTTGCGGATCCAGGGCTCGGCCGACATCCACGACACAGTGCGCAAGATCCTTTCCCGGGTACGGCTGGACGGGTCCCTCCTCGACCGGCTCCCCGGCGAGCTCTCCGGCGGACAACGGCAACGTGTCGCGGTGGCCCGGGCCCTGATCACCTCGCCCCGGCTCGTCCTGCTCGACGAACCGGTCAGCGCCCTCGACTCGGCCAACCGGGTGCAGGTGCTCGAACTCCTCAAGGAACTGCGGGACGCGGGGACCGCCCTGCTCTTCATCTCGCACGACCTCGGCTCGGTGGCCGGAGTCGCGGACCGGATCGCGGTGCTCTACCAGGGGGAGGTCGTCGAGGACCGGCCCGCCTCTTCCGTGATCAACGAGCCCGTTCATCCGTACACCAGATTGCTCGTCAGCTCCGCACCCACGTTGCGCTCCGCGGCGGCCGGCCGGGCCGCCCGCGGTGAGTTGCGCACGCTCTTGAACCTCGAAGGAGCCCCGGTATGACGTCCCGGCAGATCCGGCTCGCCCTCCGCGCCTATGGAGTCGGTGGGCCCGGGCAGCACAATCTGTGGAAGGACCCGCGCGTTCCGAAGAATGCCAGCATCGACATCGACTGGTACATCGCGCAGGCGAAAGCGGCCGAGCACGCGCTTTTCGACGCCCTCTTCATCGTCGACAGCCAATTCATCGACGCGACATATCCGCCGCATTATCTGAACCGTCTGGAACCGCTGACCCTGCTGTCCGCGGTCGCCACGCACACCCGGCACATCGGACTCGTCGGCACGCTCAGTTCCACCTACAACTCGCCGTTCAATGTGGCCCGCCGATTCGCGTCCCTGGACCACATCAGTCACGGCCGCGCCGGCTGGAACGTGGTGACCAGCTTCGACACCGGGACGTCGCGCAATTACGGGCTCGACGAGCATCTCGACTACGCCACGCGGTACGGCCGGGCGCTCGAACACGTGCAGGTCGTCCGCGGGCTGTGGGACTCCTACGAGGACGACGCGTTCCCGGCCGCCGGAGACGTGTTCCTCGATCCGTCGAAACTGCACGCGCTGAATCATGCGGGCGAGCACTTCCGGGTGGACGGGCCGCTGAACCTGTCGCGTTCGCCGCAGGGCCAGCCGGTCATCTTCCAGGCCGGGGTCTCCGAGGAGGGCCGCAACCTGGCCGCGCACGTGGCCGAGGGGATCTACGCGCCCGGCGGCACACTGGAGGCGACACGCGAGTACTACGCCGACATCAAACGGCGGGCCGCCGCCCTCGGCCGCGACCCCGACCATGTCGTCATCTTCCTCGGCGCGCAACCGGTCGTGGCCGGCACCGACGAGGAGGCGCTGCGGCTGTCCCGGGAGATCTTCGAGGCCGACAACGACTTCGGCCGCAAGCTCGGCCAGTTCGGGCGGGCCTTCGGGGCGCACGACTTCTCGCAGTACGACCTCGACGCGCCGTTCCCGGACGTCGCCCACCTCGCGGAGAAGAGCGGCCGCACCCGCGGCACCGAGATCATCCGCCGGGCCACGTCGGAGGGGCTGACGCTGCGGGAGACGGTTCTCGCCTTCACCCGGTACCAGCCGTCGCCGTTCACCGGCGCGCCCGACACCGTCGCCGCGACGATCGCCGCATGGTTCGAGGCCGGCGCGTTCGACGGGCTCAACGTCGGGTTCCGCACCCACGAGGACCTGTCCCGCTTCGTCGCCGACGTGGTGCCGCTGCTCCAGAAGCAGGGCCTGTTCCGCACCGGGTACGAGCACGACACCCTGCGGGGCCACCTCGGCCTGCCGATTCCCGCCAACCGATGGAGCGTCGCGTCATGACCAGGTTCCGGCTCGGATTCCTCACCCATGTCCAGGGGCGCGGGCCGCTGGACGAGACCTACCGGCGGGCACAGGAGCTGTTCGTGGTCGCCGACGAACTCGGCTTCGACGTCGGCTGGGTCGCCCAGCACCACATCCCGTTGCACGGTGGCGGCCTCTCCTCACCATGGCCGTTCCTGGCGTACGCGGCCGCCCGTACCGAACGCATCCGTCTCTCCACGGCGATCACCATCCTGCCGCTGGAGAACCCGGTCCGCCTCGCCGAGGACGTCGCGGTCGTCGACACCCTCAGCGGCGGCCGTGTCGAGATCGGCGTCGGCAGCGGCTCCGGACCGGTCGAGTACGCCGCGCTCGGCGCCGACTACGAGCGCAAGCGTGAACTCACCACCTCGGGACTCGACGTCCTGCGGCGGGCACTGCTCAACCAGGAGGTCGGGACACCGGGCTTCACCGTCCAGCCGCCCCTCGGTGGTGATTTCACCGACCGGATCTGGCAGGCCGTGTTCAGCGCGGACGGCGCCCGCTACGCCGCCGACGCCGGGGCGAACCTGCTGCTCAACCGGGCCACCTACGGCTACACCGAGAACACCGACGACATCCAGCGCGGGTGGGCCGACGCGTTCCTGGACGCCTGGAAACAGCCTCGCCCGCCCCGGATCGGTCTGTCCCGGTTCGTGTTCCCGGCCGCCGACAAACGCACCGCCCTCGCCCAGATCTCGCCCGGCGTGCTGCGGTCGGCGCAGAACTTCATCGACCGCGGCACGTTCCCGGCCGGCCAGAGCATCGACGAGTACCTGCGCCGGTTCCACGCCTTCTACGGCCACCCGGACGAGATCGTCGCCGCGTTCCAGCAGGAGAAGGTCCTGCCGGTGGCCACCGACCTGATCACCCAGTTCAACCCGGGTATCCCCGATTTCGACGCCGCGGTCCGCGCGCTCGAACTCATCGCCACCGAGGTCGCCCCCGCCCTCGGCTGGAAACCCTCCCCTCCGACAACCCCGGCGGCCCTCGCGGCGGGCGCCCCTTCCACTCCCTCGGCGGTCTGACATGTCCGAACACCTTCCTCCGGCCGGCCTCAACGTCCGTGGCACCGTCGTCGTGCTGCCCGGCCGTGGCGAGAGCCCGCTGACCTACGCCCGTTTCGGCCGCCGCCTGGCCGCCGACGCCTACCACGTGCACGTCCTGCCGCCGGTCCCGATCGTGCCGGGCGGCCTGGCCGAGGCGCTGGACACGCTCGCCGCCGCGGTCCCGGCCGACGGTCCGGCACGACCGCTGGTGTTCGCCGGTTCCGACACCGGGGCCGCCCTGTTCGCGGCACTCGCCTCCGTCGCCCCGCCGGACGCCGTGGTACTGGCCGGGCTGCCCGGCCACGACCGGCGGCAGCAGGGGGAGTGGGAGGACGAGCTCGACGCCCGGTCCCACTGCCCGGTGCACCGTGGCGTGCTGAGCGACGACACGGCCGTGACCCGGGGAGCCCTCGCCGAGGCGGTGCCGGCCGATCTGCTCGACGCCGCCTACGGGAGTGCTTCGGACGTACCCCATCTGCTCCTGACGGGTGAAGCCGACCCGATCGCCGACCGTGAGGCGCTCGCCCGCCTCGCGAAATCGCTGCCCGTCGCGCGTCTGGCCACCGTGCGTGGCGCCCACCACGACGTGCTCAACGACGTCTCGCACCGCTCGGTCGCCGCCGAGATCGTGTCGTTCCTGGAGGCGGTCCGCGACGGCTCTCCGGTGCGCCCGTTCGTCCGGACCGACGCCGGCACCTGGTAAAGCCCTCCCCGGCTGAGCGCCAGCTGCGAAGATCCGGCTGGTTCTGACCGCTGTCTCGGGTCGTTTGAGGCAGCGGTCAGAACCAGCCGGATTCACGGGGTGGTCGCGTCGTGCCAGAGGTAGGCGGCCAGGCCGAGGGCGGCCAGGGCGATCACGATCCGCAGCGGGCGCTCCGGGGTGCGCCGGACCAGGGACGGGCCGATCCAGCTGCCGATCAGGCAGCCGAGGCCGAGCAGGGCCGCGGCGGTCCAGTGGACCGGGGCGATGACGGCGTAGAGGACCGCGGCGGCAGCGTTCGAGGCGCCCAGGACGACGCTCTTCACGGCGTTGCTGACCGCGAGCGGTTCCACCATCGACATCGACATGACGGCCAGCATCAGCACACCGGCGGCCGCGCCGAAATAGCCGCCGTAGATGCCGATCAGGAAGATCGCCAGGCCGATCGGTGGTTGCGCGAAGCGGGACCTCGGCCGGGTGTACCAGTCGCGTAGCCGGTCACGCAGCAGCAGGACCACCGCTGCCAGGGCGATCAGCACCGGAACGATCCGCTCGAACACCGCCGACGTGGTGTTCATCAGCAGAACCGCCCCGGCGGCCCCACCGAGGAGCGCGAACAGGCTCTGCCGCAGGATCCGGCGACCCTGCCCGCGCAGTTCCAGCCGGGAGCCGGCGGCCGAGCCCACACCACTGGCCAGGAGCCCGACCGAGTTCGTCACGTTGGCGGCGATCGGCGGGAGCCCGACGGCGAGCAACGTCGGATAGCTGATGAGGGAGGCCAGCCCGGCCATCGATCCGGTCAGTCCGGAACCGATGCCCCCGGCCACGAGCAGCGCCGCATGATCGAGTCGCACGGTCCGAGTCTTGTCGGAAACGTCCGGTGACTCCGGTGGATATCGGTGTCGTATTCGTCACGCGGGCCCGCCCGGCGATACCGGGCGGGCCGTACGCCTACGACAGGAAGAGCGGCATCGCCTTGGTCAGCATGCCGCGCCACTCCGGCAGCGGAGCGACGCCGGTGCCGGCCCAGCGGTCGTGACCGAGGACGCTGTACGCCGGGCGGCGGGCGGGCCGCGGGAACCTGTCGCTCGTGGTCGGGCGGACCCGGTCCGGGTCGAGGCCGGCCTCGATGAAGACGGCCCGGGCCAGCCCGAACCAGCTGGTCGAGCCGGCCGCGGTGCCGTGGTAGGCGCCGGGGACGGCCCGGCCGGCCACTGCGGCGTGCGACAGGTCGACCAGCAGCTGAGCCAGCGCGTAGGACCAGGTCGGCGGCCCCACCTGGTCGTCGACGACGTCGAGCGTGTCCCGGTCCTCGGCCAGCCGCAGCATGGTCCGGACGAAGTTGGGGCCGTGCTCGCCGTACAGCCAGGCGGTCCGGACGACGTAACCGCCGGCGTCCAGGACCGCCGTCTCGCCGACCGCCTTGCCCCGGCCGTAGGCGTTGAGCGGCGCGTGCGGCGTGTCCTCGGCGATCGGCGTGGTGGCGCCGCCGTCGAAGACGTAGTCGGTCGACACGTGGACGAGACGGCTGCCCGCCGCGGCGGCGAGGACGCTCACGCCGTGACCGTTGATCGCGGTGGCGGCCTCCTCCTCGGTCTCGGCGCCGTCGACGTTCGTCCAGGCGGCGGCGTTGAGCACGATGTCCGCACCGGCGACCGCGTCCCGCACCTGTGACTCCGAGGTGATGTCGAGATCACCCCGGGTGGCGGCGACCACATCGGTCTCACCGTGTTCGGCCAGGACAGTCCGCAGGTCCCGGCCGAGCATGCCGCCGGCCCCCGTGATGAGCCAGCGCATCAGAGGCCGGCCCGGGACTTCAGCGGCTCCCACCAGGCGCGGTTGTCGCGGTACCAGGCGACGGTCGCGGCCAGGCCCTCCTCGACGGTGACCTGCGGGGCGTACCCGAGCTCCTCGCTGATCTTGGTGATGTCCAGCGAGTAGCGGCGGTCGTGGCCCTTGCGGTCGGCGACCGGCCGCACCATGTCCCATCCGGCCCCGCACGCTTCGAGCAGGCGCTCGGTGAGCTCGCGGTTGGTCAGCTCGGTGCCGCCGCCGATGTTGTAGACCTCACCGGCCCGGCCCTTCTCGAGGACCGCCTGGATGCCCCGGCAGTGATCGGACACGTGCAGCCAGTCACGGATGTTGCCGCCGTCGCCGTAGAGCGGGATCTGCTTGCCGTCCATCAGGTTCGTCACGAAGAGCGGGATGACCTTCTCCGGGAACTGGTACTCACCGTAGTTGTTCGAGCACCGTGTGACGACGACGTCCATGCCGTGGGTGCGGTGTGCCGCGAGGGCCATCAGGTCGGAGCCGGCCTTGGAGGCGGCGTAGGGCGAGTTCGGTGCGAGCGGCCACGTCTCGGTCCACGAGCCCTCGTCGATCGAGCCGTACACCTCGTCGGTGGAGACGTGCACGAACCGCCCGACACCGGTCTCACGGGCCGCGTCGAGGAGCGCCTGGGTGCCCAGGACATTCGTTGTGACGAAGGGCATAGCGCCGGAAATGGAGCGGTCCACGTGTGATTCGGCCGCGAAATGCACCACGGCGTCGTGTCCCGGGAGTAGTTCCCGCAACAGGTCGGAATCGGAAATGTCGCCCTGGACGAAACGGAGTCGGGGATCGGACACCGGAAGGTTGTCACGATTTCCCGAATAGGACAACAGATCCAGAACGGTCACCGAGGCACCCGCCGCACCTGCGTACTCGTCCTGCAAGAGGGCCCTGACGTAGGCCGATCCGATGAACCCGGCACCACCGGTTACGAAAATCTGCACGGGTGGCGAGTGTAGACGTAGGCGGCGACTGTCTAGGGTCATCCGGTGCGCGGAATTCTGCTCGCCGGTGGTACCGGTTCCCGGCTCTGGCCGATCACCATGGCCATGTCCAAACAGCTCATGCCCATCTTCGACAAGCCGATGGTCTACTACCCGTTGACCACGCTGGTGTCGGCCGGGATCAGGGAGATCCTGGTGATCACCACCCCTGAGGACCAGCCTCACTTCGAGCGACTGCTCGGTGACGGAAGCCGGTTCGGGCTCGACCTTCGGTACGCTGTGCAACCGAAGCCTGACGGAATCGCCCAGGCGTTCCGGATCGGCGCCGACTTCATCGGTGACGAACCGGTCGCCCTGATCCTCGGTGACAACATCTTCCACGGGGTCGGTCTGGGTCGGCAGCTGTCACGGTTCGGTGACACTCCGGGAGGGCGGGTGTTCGCCTACCCGGTGGCGGACCCGGAGCGGTACGGCGTGGTCGAGTTCGACGAATCGGGCAAAGTTCTCTCCATCGAGGAGAAACCGGAACACCCGAAGTCGACGTACGTGGTCCCCGGTCTCTACTTCTACGACGCCGACGTGGTGAAGATCGCCGAGAATCTGGAGCCCAGTGCCCGCGGCGAACTGGAGATCACCGCCGTGAACGAGGAGTATCGACGCCAGGGGCGGCTCGAGGTGACGGTTCTCGACCGGGGCACCGTCTGGCTGGACACCGGGACGTTCCAGTCCATGGTCCAGGCCTCGGAGTACGTCCGGGTGATCGAGGAGCGGCAGGGTTTGAAGATCGGTTGTGTGGAGGAAGCGGCCTGGAGGCTCGGCTTCATCTCCGACGACGAGTTGCGTGAGCTGGCACAGCCGCTGCTGAAGAGTGGTTACGGGCAGTATCTGTTGCGTCTGCTGGACGGTGGTCTCCGGTGAAGATCCGCCCGCTGGGCATCGAGGGCGCCTTCGAGGTGACCCCGGTGCAGCACGGTGACGACCGTGGCCGGTTCATGGAGTGGTACCGGTTCGACGCGCTGGCCGAGGCGGTCGGGCACCGGCTCGACCTGGCTCAGGCCAACCTGTCGACGTCGGCGAAGGGTGTGGTGCGCGGCATTCATTTCGCCGACGTCCCGCCCGGGCAGGCCAAGTACGTGACATGTGTGTCGGGGGCGGTGCTCGACGTGATCGTCGACATCCGGCTCGGATCGCCCACGTTCGGTTCGTGGGAGGCGGTGCGTCTCGACGACGAGGACCGTAAGGCCGTCTACATCGCCGAGGGGCTGGGGCACGGGTTCTGCGCCCTGACCGAGGGCGCGACGGTGGCGTACCTGTGTTCCTCGACATACCGCCCTGGTCATGAACACGGAGTGCATCCGTTCGACCCCGAACTCGGCATTGCATGGCCGGTATCAGACCCCGTACTGTCCGGCAAGGATGCCGAGGCTCCGAGCCTCGCCGAAGCCGGCGCGAAAGGTTTGCTGCCGCGTTACGACGCTGTTCACAGCTTCGTCGAATCGTTGCGTCGGATTGACGACACTCGATAGGACTAGTCCGTTGACGGTCCTACTTGGACATTCGCGTCACTCCGGTTCCAGCATCATCCGAATCGCCATGGCTGTCGAACGGAAAGATGTAGCGCGATCGGGGTCGCATTGAGAGTCTGTCTCATGTGTCTCGGTGGTTTCCGTCATGGGGCGTTCGTGGTCGGGTGTGTCCGAGCACACCACAGATCTGGATCATCATGAGTCGGTCGCAGCCGATGTTGGGGGCCTGGCGTGCAGACAATTGAATCCGTGGAGACGGTCGACCTCGCGGCGACGGCCGCGCAGCTCAAGGCCAGATCCAGGGCGACCAAGGCTCGTGCCGGATGGCAGAGCCGCTATGCGTTGACCCTCTATCTCCTAGACTTCGTGGTCGGCCTCAGTGCGGCCTCGTGGGCGCTGCTGATCCGCTTCGGCAGCGAGGGCATCGCGCCGTATCAGCGTGACTACCTTCTGCTCACCCTGCTATTGCCGCTGGCCTGGATCGCGTGCCTCGCGTTCAACCGTGCGTATGAGCCTCGTCATCTCTTCGTAGGCACCGAGGAGTATGCGCGTGTATTCCGTGCGGGATTGGCGCTGACCGCCGGTCTCGCCATTGTCTCGTTCGCATTCGATCTGCGTCTGGCCCGCGGTTACGTCAGCATCGTGATGCCGTTGGCGATCCTCGTCGACCTGGGCGCACGGTACTTCTACCGTCAGCGTCTGCACCGGGCCTGGGCCCGCGGGCAGCGCCTGCACCGGGTGGTCCTGGTCGGTCACGAGCGGGCCGTCCTCGACATGACCCGCCGGCTCAGCCGGGAGCGTTACCACGGTCTCGGCGTCATCGGCGCGTGCCTGCCGCCCGGCCCGGCCCGGAGTCACGCCGTCACCGGCATGCCACCGATCTACGGCACGTTCGACGACGTCGCCACCGCGGTCGCACGGTCCGACGCCGACACCGTGATCGTGCTGTCCTGCCCCGAGATCGACGGCCCCGCGGTCCGGCGGCTGGCCTGGCAGCTGGAACGCGACGACATCGACCTGATCGTGGCGAGCACCCTGGTCGACGTCGCCGGCGACCGCACCACGATCCGCCCGGTCGACGGCCTGCCGATGCTGCACGTCGAGCACCCGCGCCTCAAGGGCAGCGCCCGCGTGGTCAAGGAGATCTTCGACCGGGTCGGCGCGATCATGCTGATCCTGCTGGCGTCGCCCGCCCTCGCGGTGGTCGCGCTGATGGTCAAGTACGGCAAGGGCGGCCGCGGCCCGGCGATCTTCACGCAGGAGCGGGTCGGCCGCGACGGCAAGCCGTTCACGCTCTACAAGTTCCGGACGATGACGGTCGACGCCGAGGCCCGGCTCTTCGAGCTCGGCAACCTCAACGAGACCGACGGCGCTCTGTTCAAGATGCGTGAGGACCCCCGGATCACCCCGGTCGGCAAGTGGCTTCGCCGCCTCAGCATCGACGAGCTGCCCCAGCTGATCAACGTGGTCAAGGGCGACATGTCGCTGGTCGGCCCGCGGCCGCCGCTGGCCAAGGAGGTCGCCGACTACCCGGCCGACATGCTGCGCCGCCTGGTCGTCAAGCCCGGCCTGACCGGCCTGTGGCAGGTCTCCGGCCGCTCCGACCTGTCCTGGGAGGAGTCGATCCGGCTCGACCTCACCTACGTCGAGAACTGGTCGCTCGCCATGGACCTGGCCATCCTCTTCCGCACGGTCAGCGCCGTCGTCCGCAGCTCGGGCGCCTACTGATCCTTCCTCTCACCGGTGACCCAGGGACGTCTCCCTGGGTCACCGTTCGTTGTCCGCTTCCTTCTCAACCCTTGCGGCGGTACGGCCACTCCGCACCACCCGACCGGGAGCGGGCCGTCCGTCCCGATCCTCACCGAAGCCCCCTGTCCTTCCCGTCCGGCCGTCACCATCGGCACCGGCGTTCAGGGCTTGAGGGTTTTCCGCAAAAGTACGGGGGAGAACGGGATCCGCCCCGGAACCCGCGTGAAGCGGGCGCCGGGGCGGCTGGGGGAGAGGGTTACTTCTCCGTCGGGTGGTGCAGCTCCTTGCCGTCCGAGGTGATGCTCACCCCGCGCAGGACCGGGCTTGCACCCCCGGCCGTCCGGGTCAGCTCCACCCGGTACTGCACGAACCGGGAGCCACCGGTGACCCGGCCACCCTGGCCGACCGCGGTCCAGCCGGTCCAGGAGCCGTCCGGTGTGGCCGTGCTGCCGGTGCGGACGAACACCTTCAGCTTCGCCCCGGCCGGCACAGCGCCCTGGTAGGTCAGCCGGTCCCAGTGGACCATCTGCTGAACGTCCATGACCCGGGACACCAGGTTCCCGGACCGGGCGGACCCGGCGAGCCGGACCCCGTCACCGGTGACCGTGACACCCGACTCCACGCCGGTCCGCAGCTGCGGCGCCGTGTAGTCGGCGACACCGACCGCCGACGAGACGAACGTCGCGGCCGGCTTGTCCAGCGCCGGCCAGGTCGAGGCGTTACCGGCCTCGTCCACGCTGCGCACCCGGTAGTAGTAGGTGCTCTGCGGCTCCAGGCGCGTCACCACGGCGCTGTGCCGGGTGCCGCTCTGTGTGCCGGGCCACCGGTCCAGCGCGTCCGGTGCGGCACCGACCAGCAGGGTCGCGGCCGCAGGCTCGCTGGTGCGCCACTGCACCTCGGCGGTGCCGTCGGCACGCGGCGTCACACTGACCGCCGACGCGCTGGGCGCCCGGCGGTCGGCGGCAGCCGTGGTGACCTTCTGCACCGGGCCGGTGGTGGTCCGGCCGTTCGGCGTGGTCACCTTCACCCGGTACCAGTACGTGGTGCCCGGGGTGAGGCCGGCGAGCCGGACGGTGCGCTTGCCGGTCTGGGCGGCGTCGACAGCCGTCCTGGTCAGCGCGGTGGCCGAGGTGCCGTACACGATCTCGGTCCGGGCCGCGAGGCTGCTGGCCACCGTGACCGACGCCGTCGTGCCACCGGTCTCCGCCGCCGCTGAGGCGGTGAGGGTCGCGGCGGCCGCGGTGGCGTACCCGGCCGTGTAGGCCCCCGACGCGGCGGTGAAGAACGCGTACTCGACGCCCTTGATCGTGGTCCGGGTGAACGGGACCGCGACGCCGGCACGGGTGAGGGTGGACAGCGTCCGGCCACCCGGTCCGGCGGCCGGCACCATGCCGGTGAGGCCGTTGGCGCCGGTGCCGACGTTGACCGAGAAGGTCAGGTTGTCGCCGGCCCACGCGATGTTCGAGTACGACGACGCGTTGCGCCCGTCCAGCCAGGTGAGCAGCTGGTGGCCGGTGATGATCGGCACGTTGCGGCTCAGCGCGGAGGCCAGGACCTGGTCACTGTCGTACGTGGTGGCCTGGTCGGTGTGCATGTTGGCGGTGAACGCGCCGTAGTAGCCCAGCGAGCCCAGCGCCGCGTCGAGCAGGGCGTTCGACGTGTACGGGTAGCTCTGCCCCGATTCGTCGGTCATCTGGGTGGCGGCCTGGTAGTTGTCGATGAGCGCGCCGTTGATGTCGGCGAACCGCATCGGCATGCCGGAGCCGGTCATGAACCCGGGACGGTCGGCGACCCAGGTGTCGGGCCAGTAGTAGTAGTTGGTGTCGAGCCGGATCCCGTTGGCCACCTCGGCGCTCGCCTGGGTGGACCAGTCCGACCAGACGATGCAGTGGGTGCGGTTGGTGTCCGGGGCGCGGACCGAGCCGTACTTGGACCGGAACGCGTCGAGCTGGTCGGTGAGGTTGGCGGCGATCGACGCGGCCGTGTAGTCGCTGCAGTTGGTGCTCAGGTGCAGGCCGACCTCGAAGCCACGCGACTGGTAGGTGCCCGCCGCGGTGTTGGTGAGCGGGGTGTTCGGGTAGACGTACGAGGTGAACCGCGGGCACTGCCAGTCGTCCACCACGCAGCCGGTCGCGCTGTTGGCGAGGTACTGGTCGAACCGCCCGGCGGTGCCGCCGGTGGCGTGGTCGTCACCGGTGGCGACCACGACCGCCTTGAGGCTGCGCGGGAAGTACCAGAACCGCGGCAGCGGCTTGCGGTCGGCGTTCATCGCCCCGATCAGGTTGGCGAGCAGGCGCTGCTGCTCGTCGGCCTGCGGGACGGCGACCTTGGTGAGGTCGACCCAGTCGGCGGACCCGGCTCCGAAGTACATGTCGTTGGAGCGGACCGGTGCCTTGCCGTCCCGGTTCTGCTTCTCCCAGGCCGGGTTGCCCTGACGGGTGTAGACCAGGGAGCGGGGCAGGTCGAAGGTGAACGCCGCGGCCTGACCGCCGGAGGTCCCGACGTCGGTCAGCGTGACCGCCGGGTTGGTGGTGGCCGCCGTCGCCGTGGAGTAGAGCGTGGCCACCGCCCGCGCACCGGCCAGGGTGTACCGGTCGGCCGTCGAGTGGTACTGGATGGTCTGGCCGGTGATGCCGGCGCCCGGCGAGGACGCCGTGTCGACCCGCAGGTACCCCTCGGCCAGGGTGCCGGTGGTGGAGGTCAGGCCGAGCAGGGCGGCCAGCTGCTTGTCGGGGCGGAACGTGATCAGGTTGCCGCCGCCGGTGACCCAGGTGGTGAACATGCTGACCTGAGCCGCGGTGAGCGGGGTCGAGCCCAGCAGCACCACGTCGTACTGACCGAGCATCGTGGCGGTGACCGCGGACAGGTCCACGGTGGCGAACTCGTTGAGGCCCTCGTTCCGTAGCACCTCGGCGGCGAACGAGGTGAACCCGCTGGCGCCGGAGACCGTCGACTTGATCACCAGAACCGGACCGCCGGGACCCTGGTCCGGCGGCGGGGGCGGGGGTGCCGCGGTGGTGAACGACCAGGTCACCGTGGTCATCACGTTGCCCGCGGCATCCCGGGCTCCGCTGACCGTTGCGGTGTAGGCAGTCGAGTACGACAGCGCCGCGGAGGGCGTGAAGATCGCGGTCGTGGTAGCACCGTCGTAGGTCGTGGTGCCGGCGACCGCCCCGGACGGGCCGGTCAGGGTCATGGCCGCCGCGGTGACCGGCTCGCTGAAGGTCGCGGTGACCGGACCCGAGGTCGCCACACCGGACGCGCCGGCCGACGGGGCCCGGCTGGACAGGATCGGCGCCGTGGTGTCCGCCGCGGTGGTGTCGAAGACGACGTCGACCCAGTAGTTGGTGGACTGGTAGGTGCTGCTGGGGAATCCGCTGGCGCCGTACCGGTAGACGCCGTTGCCGCCGTCCGTCCCGTTGGCGAGGGCGGTCAGCGGACCACGGGTCACCGCGGAGGCGAACCCGTTGCCGGTGACCGCGTAGCGGCCGACCGGCGCGTAGTAGGACGCGACGTACGTGGTGTTCGCGGCCACCGCGACCGGGCTGGTCAGGGTGGCGGTCTGCCAGCCGGTCGCGCTCTCGCCGGTGAACGTCACCGTGGCCAGCCGGGTGCCCCCGGTGTTCCAGAGCGAGCCGGTGTGCGTACCGGTGTTGCCGCTGCCCTTGTAGAACTTCAGGGCGGTGATGTAGCCGGCCGACGTGGTCCGGAACTTCACGCCCAGTTCGACGGCCGAGTTGTCGCTGGCGGCGGCCGTGGCCGGGGTGGCCGTCGACGCCCAGATCGTGCAGGGACAGCCGGATCCGCCGGCCGCCGCGGTCGTGAACGACCAGGAGAACGGGGTCATCAGGTTGCCGGCCGTGTCCCGGGCGCCGGAGACGGTCGCCGTGTAGCTGGTCGACGCGGCGAGCGAGCCCGGTGTGAACGTCACCGTGCGGGTGCCCGCGTTGTAGGCGGTGGTGCCGGTCGCCCCGGCCACCGTGAGGCTGACCGTGCCGGTCTGGATCGCCTCGCTGAGGACCGCGCTGACCGTGCTGGTGGTGGCCACCCCGGTGGCACCGGCCGCCGGGCTGTTGCTGGTGACCGTCGGCGGTGTGGTGTCGGGGGCGCTGGGGTTGAACACCACGTCCACCCAGTAGTTGGCGCCCTCCCACGTGTTGGTGGGGAAGCCCCCGCCGGAGCCGTACCGGTAGACGCCGTTACCGCCGTCCTCCCCGTCGCGCAGCGCCCGCAGCGGTGCGTTCTCGACGCCGGCCGAGGTGAACGCCCCGGTGTCGCCCGCGTAGCGCCCGACCGGCGCGTAGTAGGAGGCGACGTACGTGGTGTTCGCGCTGATCGTGATCGGCGTGGCGAACGTGGCGGTCTGCCAGCCGGTGGCGGTCTCGCCGGTGAAGGTGACGGTGCCCAGGTTGGTGCCGGCCGCGCTCCAGAGGTTGCCCACGTGGGTGCCGGAGTTACCGGTGCCCTTGTAGAACCGCACGCCGGTGACCTGGCCCGCGACGTCCGACCGGAACTTGACACCCACCTCGACGGCCGAGGTGTCCGAGTCGGCCGGGGTCCCCGGCACCGAGGTGCCGAAGATGGTGCAGGGGCAGGTGGCGGCCGAGGCCGCCGTCGGGGAGACGACGGCGACCATGGCTGCTACCAGGACCAGACATAGGAGGAACGGACGTATTCGAGCTATGGACAAAGTGCGCTCCTCAGGTGCCTGGGGTGAACACGACGTCCACCCAGTAGTTGCTCGACTCGTAGCTGTTGGTGGGGAAGCCGCCCCCGCTGCCGTACCGGTAGACGCCGTTGGTGCCGTCCACGCCGTTGCGCAGCGCGTGCAGCGGACCGTTGTCGACACCGGCGGTCGCGAAGAACCCGCCGTCGAACGCGTACCGCCCGACCGGCGCGTAGTACGAGACGACGTAGGTGGTGTTCGCGGTGATGCTGACCGGTGTCGAGAAGGTGGCCTGCTGCCAGCCGGAGGCGCTCTCGCCGGTGAAGGTCACCGTGGCGAGCTGGGTGCCGGACGAGGACCACAGCCGGCCGAGGTGGGTACCGGTGTTCGCGGTGCCCTTGTAGAACCGCACGCCGGTGATCTGGCCGGCGACGTCCGAGCGGAACTTCATGCCGAGCTCGACCGCGGCGGTCTCCGAGTCACTGGCGGTGCCCGGGGTCGCGGTGGCCGGCCAGACCGAGCAGGGGCAGTTCGGCCCGGTCGGGGCCGCGGCCGTGGTGAACGTCCACGAGGTGCTGGTCATGGTGTTGCCTGCGGCGTCCTTGGCGCCACTGACCGTTGCGGTGTAGGTGGTGGAGGCGGCCAGCGCCGCCGACGGGGTGAAGGTGGCGGTCGTGGTGCCCGCGTTGTAGGCGGTGCTGCCGGCCACCGTGCCGGACGGGCCGGTCAGGGTGACGGCGGCCGTGGAGACGGCCTCGCTGAACGTCGCCGACACCGTGGTCGCACTGGCCACGCCGGTCGCCCCGGAGGCGGGGGAGCGGGTGGTGACGGTCGGCGCGGTGGTGTCCGGCGCGGTGTCGTTCGGGGTGAAGACGACGTCGACCCAGTAGTTCGCCGACTCCCACGACAGCGTCGGGAACCCGGTGCCGAACCGGTAGACGCCGTTGGCGCCGTCGACACCGTCACGCAGCGCGTGCAGCGGCCCGCTGTCCACGCCGCTCTCGGCGAAGTAACCGACGTCTCCGGCATAGCGGCCGTTCGGCGCGTAGTAGGACACGACGTAGGTGGCGCCCGCGGTGAGCGTCACCGGTGTGGCGAGGGTGGCCTGCTGCCAGCCCGTCGCGGTCTCGCCGGTGAAGGTCACGGTGGCCAACTGGGTGCCGGACGAGCTCCACAGCTTGCCGACGTGCGTACCACTGTTGCTCGGGCCCTTGTAGAAACGGATCGCGGTGACCTTGCCGGCCACGTCGGCCCGGAACTTCACGCCGACCTCGGTGCCGGTGCCGTCCGGGTCGCTGGGAACCGCTGGGACGTCCTCGGCGGTCCACAGGCTGCACGGGCAGACCCGCTGTCCCACCGTGATCGCGCGGGTCGCGGCGACGCCGATCCGGGCGCTGTCGTCGATCGCCCGGGCCCGGATCTCCAGGGGGCCGGAGCCGGTGGGTGTGAAGCTGAACGTCCAGGTGCCCCGCCCGGTGGCCGGTTTCCAGGTCGTCCCGCCGTCGGAGGAGACCTCCACGCCGCCGACCACGCCGCCGACGTCGGTGGCGGTGCCGGAGACGGTGACCCGCGAGCCGGACGACACCGTGGTTCCGGCGGCCGGGGCGGTGATGACCGCGGTCGGTGCGGTCGTGTCGGTGGAGGCGGTCGCGGCGGTCAGGCCGCTCTGGATGGTGGCCGGCTGCGCGCCCATGTCGGCGAACAGGTTGACCGTGGCCTGTTTCATCGGGGTGCTGGCCGCGCCGGACCCGCGGTCGTGGTTGCTGTCCAGGCCCCACGACCACTGGACGGTGCCGGCGCCGAAGACCAGGGCTCCGCTGGCCGCCCGGTACAGCGTCAGGTGGTGGGTGGCGCTGCCGGAGGTGTAGGACGAGCCGTGGTCGGTGAGGATCTCGACGCCGCTGGCCGTGGTGGTGGAGAGCTGGATAAGACCCTGCGGGCGGGCCGCGTTGACCAGGTCCTCGTCCCACTCGTACCCGACCGTGCCGGTGCCGAGGGTGGCGGTGGCGCCGGCCGCCTGGGTGGCGACCGTCGTGCCACGCCAGAGGCGCATCTTGCCGTCGGCCGCCGGGACCTCGAGGTTGACCGTGCCGGAGTTCACCTCGAAGGCCGTGCCGGTGAGGCTGTTCTCCGGGCGGCCGCCGTTCTTCGGCGGGCTGAACCGCGGGTCACGCCACGTGCCGGTCCATTCGGTGCTCGGGTCGATGACCGCGTTGGCGTGGGTCTCCTTGTAGCAGACCAGGGTGCGGTACGGCGTACCCGATCCGTCCACGCTGGTCTCCCAGCGGGTCTTCCAGAAGACCTCGTTGCCGCTGAAGAACGCCAGGTTCACGCCGGCGTCGCGGGCCGCCTCGACGTTGGCCCGCTGCTGGCCGGACCAGTACTCGTCGTGCCCGACCGACAGGAACGCCTTGTGGTTGCGCAGCAGCGAGCCGCGCCGGTCGCTGTCGATGCCGGAGAGGTAGCTGACGTCGTACCCGTTGGCCTCCAGGAACCGGACCATCGGGTACTCGGCGTTGAAGACCGCGTCCTCGGCACCGGTGCCGCGCGTGGTGATCGGCCGGTTGTAGGACACCTTGTAGGCGCGCCCGGCCGGGGAGCCCACGTAGAGGCTGTTCCCGCCGTACGTGTTGTACGCCTGCCAGGTCGTGTCGGACGTCTGGAACACCAGGTCGGAGCGGCTCGCGTCGTCACGGACGACGAACACGACGTGGCTGGCGCCGCTGGTGCCGTCGGTACGCACGAGGCGCGCGAAGTAGATGCCGGAGACCGCTGTCGACGGCACCGCCCACGACGCCGAGACGGCCCAGTTGCCGCAGTCCACGAGCCCGGTGGCCGGGACGGTGAGGCAGCTCGGCTGGGTCTGACGCCCGACCGGGTTGACCGTGGTGATCAGCCGGGCGCCGTTGCCGGCGTAGTAGCCCATCCGGTAGATGTCGAGCCGATACGACGTGGCCGTCGAGTTGATCTTGAAGTTGACCGTCTCGCCGACGTTGACGCTCATCTCCGTGGTGAAGCCCTGCAGTGCGGTGCTGCCCGAGCCCGAGACGTCCCACGTGGCCTTCGGGGTACCGGTCCTGGTGTTCTCGCACGCGACCGGATTGATCACCGGGGCGCAGGGATCGGCGGCCGAGGCCGGTGTCGCGGACGGCACGAACAGCGCCGCCGCGACGAGAGTGAGCACGAGCAGCGAGCGCCGTCGTAAGTATGTGAGATCTCGCAAGGAACACGCCTCCCTGCCGCGCGCCCCCGGCGTCACGGCCGTCGTCAACGCCGGTTCCGGCCCGGCGGAGCTGCAAAGATCCTCAGATAGGAGCACGACGATAGCTATCGACCCGCTGACACTCGAAGGGTCCGATGGGTCATTCGATCCTGTAGGCGGATGAGGCCCGATACCGACTTGATCCACCCGGCGGCCGAACGGCCTGCGCGTGCCGTCCTTTCGGGCATCCCGTTCCGGCCGGGGCGTACCGGGGTGACGGATTCCGACACTCGGCATGTCCGACCGGCGGTACCGGCTGTCCATGGCGGACGGCAGGATGATCGGCGTCCGTGTGACATGGGGAGGACAAGTTGGACAGCACGCCCGAAACCGTGGCGGTGGTCGTGGTCACGTACAACAGCGAGCGATTGCTACCAGATCTGATCGCATCGCTCGGACCAGGCCTGGAGGGCGTCGACTGGCAGTTGATCGTCGCGGACAACGCGTCCGCCGACGACTCGGTGGGCGCGGTGCGCAGGCTCGCGCCGGACGCCACAGTGGTCGAGATGGGCCGTAACGCCGGATATGCCGCCGGGATCAACGCGGGTATGGCGAAGGCCGGCCCGTTCACCGCGGTGCTGGTCCTGAACCCGGACGTCCGCCTGACGCCCGGCTGCATCGGCACCCTGCTCGGGGTGCTGCGCACCGAGGGGACCGGCATCGCGGTGCCGCTGCTGGAGGACGGTGACGGCGACCTCATCCACACGATGCGCCGTGAGCCGTCGGTGCGGCGGGTCGTCGGTGACGCGCTGATGGGCGCGGTCCGGGCCGGCCGGATTCCGGCGATGGGCGAGATGGTGACCGACGAGCGGCTCTACACGAGCGAGCGGGTCGCCGACTGGGCCGAGGGCTCGACCGTCCTGATCAGCGCCGAGTGCTGGAACCGGATCGCGCCGTGGGACGAGTCGTTCTTCCTCTACTCGGAGGAGACCGACTTCGCGCTGCGGGCCCGCGACGCCGGCCTGGCGACCCGGTTCACCCCGGCCGCGAAGGCGGTGCACCTGGAGGGCGACTCGAAGGTGTCGCCGGCCCTGTGGACGCTGCTGACGCTCAACAAGGTGCGGCTCTACCGGCGCCGGCACAACGCGCTGCTGGGTGCCGCGTTCTGGGCCGCGCTGCTGCTCCGGGAGGGCAGCCGTGCGGTGCTCGGCAAGGCTCCGAGCAAGCTCGCGGCGCGGGCCCTGCTGAGCCCGGCACGGCTGCGGGAGACGCCGGGGCCGGACACCGTCCAGCGCGACGCCGCCCGCAGCCGGTAGTTCAGCGGAGCCGCTTGACGACTCCGACGGCTTCCAGTTTCAGCCTGGTCAGCGCGCCGGGGCCCACCAGGGCCTCGGCGCGCAGCCCGTCCACGGTGTCCTCGCGGCGCAGGCTGTACCGCGGCTGCAACCAGTCCTCGGACCGGGCCCGCCGCCGGTCGCTGGTGAACACCCGCCGGTAGCCGAGCTTGCGCATCCGGGTGAGCAGTTCCCGGTCGTACCGGCCGAGCGGGCAGGCCGCCATGTCGACCGGCACACCGACGGCGTCGGCGATCCGCCGCCGGGCCGTCTCCAGCTCGTCGCGGCTGGTCTCGGCGTCCATGCCCCGCCACGGCCGGTGCCACATGCCGTGCGTACCGATGGTCATGCCGGCGCCGTGGAGCTTGCGCACGTCCTCCTCGCTGAGGCTGCCGGGCTTGCCGAACCGGGACGCGAGCACGTAGAACTCGGCGGTCAGGCCGCGCTCCAGCAGCGCCGGCAGACCGATCTCCAGATCCGAGGCGTTGCCGTCGTCGAAGCTGATCTTGACCGACGGCCACGTGCGGATCTCGTCGAGCACGGCGTGGAACAGCTCGACGCTGATCCAGTAGCGGTCCTCACCGAGCTCCAGCTGGCGCTGCGGCGTGCCGATGCCGTGGAAGCAGATGTTGATGACGTCGCTCATGACTTCCCTATCGCCTTGCCGCGGATTCGCTGTCGGAGAGCCGGGACGACTCGTCGCGTCCCCAGGCGGCGCCGCCGTCACCGGCCCGCTTGGCGGCCAGCGCGGCCCACACCGTGATGCCGACGTAGCAGGCCGCCGCGGGGGCCAGCCAGGGCCGGGGGAGGACCACGTCACGCAGCCAGGAACTGCGCGCGGCCGGGCGTACCGGCACGGTTATCTCCCCCCGGGCGGCCGCCGCCCGCATGGCGGCATTGCCGCCGCGGACCCGGATCAGGCGGCGGATCAGGTCACCGGTGCGCCGGGGGGTGGCGACCTTCGCGGCGTACGCGTCGACGTGCGCCTTCTCCTCGGGGGCGAACTGCGAGTCCAGGAACAGGTCGTCGGCGACCAGGGAGGGGAACTGCCCGAACCGCGACCGGCCCTCCCGCGACAGCGCCACCACACCCCGCCCGAACAGCCCGTCGCGCATCACCGGCAGCCGCCCGTGCACCGCGAAGTAGGCCCGCACCAGCAGCGGCCGGCCGGTGACGTCGAGCTCGCGCCCGACCGTCGCCGACGGCGTCCCGGACTCCAGCACCTCGGTCAGGGCCCGGACCGCCGCGGTGCTCAGCACGATGTCGGCGTCCAGATAGATCCGGGGGAAACCGACGGCTGCCGCGTCGCCGGCGTTGAGGGCGCCGGCTTTGCCCGGCTCGGGGAGATCCAGCACGCGTACGCCCGGACGGGCCCCGGCGACCGCGACGGTGTCGTCGGTGCACCCGTTGGCCACGACGGTCACGTCGAGCTCACCGGGCCGCGCGTCGGCCAGCAGCGTGTCGAGGCACCGCCCGATGACCGCTGCCTCGTTGTGGGCGGCGATGACGATACTGGTCACGGCTGGTCCACCCGGGTGGCGGCGTCGGAGCCGGTCCGCTGGCGCGGGATGCGCGGTGCGGCCGTGGTGTCCGGCGTCTTCGGCAGGCGCTTGGCCAGCAGACGCTGGAAGACCGAGGCGTACGGGCCGGACTGGTGCTCCCAGGACAGCATGCCGAGGAACCGGTCGCGGCCGAGCTTGCGCATCTGCTGCCGCCGCTCCGGGTCGTCGAGCAGCTCGTTGACGACCGCGGCGAACTCCGCGGGCGCTCCGGTCGGCACGTAGGCGCCGGCCTCGTCCAGGGTGCGCCGGGTCTCGATGCCGTCGGCGGCCACGACCGGCAGGCCACGGCCCACGTACTCGACGGTCTTGGCCATCGTGGAGAGCTGGTTCATCCGGGTCGGCAGGTCGGGCTGGATGGCGATGGTGGCCGAGCGCAGCACCTCGTCGACCTGCGTGCCGTTCAGCCAGCCGGTCAGCTCCACGACGTCCTCGAGGCCCTTCTCGGCGACCAGCGCGCGGACCGACGGCATGCTCTCGCCGTCACCGGCCAGCACGACCTTCCAGCCGCCGCGGCCGCGCAGCTTGATCAGCTCGTCGGCGGCCAGCACCACGCCCTCGACGTTGTCCTGCGGGCCGAAGACGCCGAGGTAGACGATCCGGTGGATGCCGTCGGCGGCGAGCGTCTCCTGCGGGTCGCCGTCGACGGCGATCTCCTTGAGCGACGGGCCGTTGCGGACCACGGTCACCTTGTCCGGGTGCACACCCTTGCGGACCGCGTTGTCCTTGAACGACTGGTTGGTCGCCACGACCTCGGTCGCGGTGCGCAGGGTCAGCCACTCCAGCGCGTTGAGCGTGCGCAGCACCCACTTGTTGGGCTCGCCGTCGCCGCGGGAGATGTAGACCTCCGGGCACAGGTCGTGGTGGTCGAACACCCACGGCCGGCCGATGGCACGCAGCAGCAGGGCGAGCGGCCAGTAGACGTCCGGCGGGTTGCAGACCTGCACGGCGTGGGCGCGGCCGGCCAGGATCTCACCGATCAGGCGGACCGCGATGCAGAGGAAGGACCAGCCGAACTCGACCGCGAAGGTGAGCAGGCCACTGCCGTACACCTTGACCGGGTACGGCTTGAGCCGGGTGTTGCGGCTGCCGGGGAGGACTTTCAGGCTCTTGTCGCCTCGCGGTGCGATGACCGTGACGTCGAAGCCCTTCTCCTCCAGCGTGAGGCATTCCCGGATGACGCGGCGGTCGCGTTCGGCCGGCAAGTTGGCGATGAGAATGGTGACGTGCGGATTGCCTGGCATCGTCTCGTCTGTCCTTCTGGGTCGATCGACTCGCTGGACACAGTGCTGGATCCGTCCGGCAGCGGCCAGTGGCTGTCCGGGCGGAATCGTGTCGTCCATTTCACTTAGACGGCCATCTTGATCCACAATCGGAGCAATGACCGTTTTGGAAGCCTTATCGGTTCCGTGGCCAAAGCGGCCTCAATGCACTGTAGATATCGACCGGTATGCACGTTCTATCGGCCCCGGGATGCCAGTGTCACATCACGGACAGTGATCACCGACGCAGCCCGCCGTAGAAGTCGAGCAGATCCGCCCGCAGCCCGTCCTCGTGGTACTGCGACAGCACGTGCTTCGAGGCGGCCTGTCCCGCCGAGGCCAGAACCGCCGGATCCACCGCGTGCCGAGCCAGCGCCGCCTCGACCGCGATCGCGAACGCCAGCAGGTCCGCCTCGGCGACCGGGGTGCAGAAGGCCGGGTCGAAGAAGTCACGCCCGCCCAGGCCGGTGAAGCCCACCACGTACGCCCCACTGGCCATCGCCTCGGCCGGCGGCAACCCGAAGCCCTCCCGCTCGCTGAAGCTCAGGAACACCGCGCAGGCGCGCAACGCCTCGGCGGTCTGCGCCTCGCTCATCCCGTCGATCGGCGCCAGCTCCCAGCCGTCCAGGACGCCCCGCCCACGCAGGATGTGCAGCAGCTGCTCCTGCTCCCCGGCCCGGCGCCGCGGCATGTAGCCGATCCGCCGGCCGGCCGGGACCGAGCCCGGATGGAACACCCGCTCGTCCACCACCACCCGGGCCACGTGAACCGGGAACTGCGGAAACGCGTACCGCAGCAGCGCCGCGTTGTCCTGCGACACGGTGAGCAGCGCCTCGATGCCCGGCACCCCGGCGTACGGCGCGCCCGCCCCGGTCCCGGCGAACGGCACCTCGGCGAAGGTCGAGTACGCGTTCTGGTTGAAGATCACCTTGCGGGCGCCGGCCGGCAGCGAGCCCAGTCCCGGCCCGTAGTACTCCGGCACCACCAGCAGATCGTCCCGGCCGAGAGTCACGTCACGTGCGGCCAGCACCCGGGTCTCGTTGCCGAACCACCCGACCCGGAACCCGGGCCGCTCGTGCAGCACCGCCGCGCCCACGCCGGCCGCGTTCAGCAGATCCACATGGCGGTAGATGACCCGGATCCCACCGGACGGCTTGTCGTCGTCCGGGCACAGGTAGTAAACGGTCCCGCTGCCCGCGGCGTCCGCGTCGTACCTGACCTCGGCCGGTGTGCGCCGGCGCATCTCGCGGCCGGACGCTACGCGCCGTAACGCTTCGCGAACAGGTTGGACGATGGGGTTAGGCATGCGGGAAACTCCACGAGGTGTCTGTTACGGCCGTGTTCCGGCCACCTCGCAACCCTTACGGCCCGAACGGCTGCGGACAACCACCGAACGTATCGGCGGAGGAGTCCAGTTGCCGACCGGTTCGTCGGCGGTGGATACCTTACTATCGATTTCGGCGCGTCGTTGTGACGTAAATCTTCGGTTCCAGCGTCCGGGCTCCCTTGGGGCACACTGGCGCTGTCAGGGCAGGTACCACTAGGTTCTACCCGCTGGTCGGCCGCCCGGGCCGCCCTTTCAAACGCACGAACGGTAACGGCAAGGGGAACTGTGGACCTCTGGGACATGACCAAACTGCTCTTTCGGCGTTGGTACTTCTCACTCCCGTTGCTCTTGGTGACCCTGGCCTGCGTCGCTGTCGCCGCTGTGACGGTGAAGCCCGACTACAGCTCGATCGGGCACATCCAGTTCATCCCACCCGTCGGCACCACCGCCAAGGACGGGACGAAGAACCCGATCAACAACCGGTGGTACGACCTGGGCTACGAGGCCCTGGCGAACGCCACCGTGATCGACGTGACGAAGAAGTCGGTCCTCGAGAAGATGGTCGAGGAAGGCCTCAGCGACAACATCACCGTCACCACCGACCAGGTGCCGCTGTTCGCGATCGAGGTCGTGGGCGACTCCCCCGAGCAGGCCACCGCCACGGTGCAGTATGTGCAGAAGGGCATCGCCGACGCGGTTCAGCAGCGTCAGGACACCCTGCGTGTGTCGGAGGCCGACACCATCACGACCCTGCTGCTCGACGACGGCACCGAGGTCGAGGAGAAGGGCTCCAAGATCATGCGGGTCATGGTCGTCGCCTTCGGACTCGGCCTCCTGCTGACCGCCGGTGTCACGATCGGCATCGACGCGCTGCTCCGCTGGCGCGCCGGCCGTCGCCCGGAGGACGAGGACGAGGCCACCGCCGGCTCGGTGGTCGGCTCGGTCCCGCAGTCCGGGCGCTCCGGCACGCAGATCTCGTCGAACTACGAGAAGACCCAGGCGGTCATCCCGCCGGCCCAGCCCGGGCCGAAGCCGAACGATCCGCAGCAGCCGGCCCGGCCGGCCGCCGGTAACGGCAAGCCGGGGCAGGCGCCCGCGCCGCAGCAGCGCCGTGCGGGCTCCGACGGCACCTACCGTTCGCAGCAGTCCGCCGCGGCCGGCAACAGCCCGGACCCGCGTCTCGAGCAGGCGCCGGCCGACGCGACGATCGTCCTGCCGCCGTGGGGCTGGAAGCGGGACGAGAAGGCCGAGCGACGGTGAGCTCGTCGACCGTCTCACACCCGGTCGATTTCGAACCGTCCCTGCTCGACGAGAACGTCTACTCCTCGCGGCGGTACCGGACCACGATCGACGTGGTCACCCTGGTCTCCATCTGTGTGGTGCTGCTCTACGTCCTGCCCGGCACGCTGATCGTCCCCAACCTGACGTACGCCGGTCGTCCCGCCCTGCTGCTCGCGCTGCTGATGTTCGCGTGGTGGTGCCTGGCCCGGCTGAGCCCTCGCCTGCTGCTCGTCGGCCCGCAGCCGATCCGGTGGTTCCTCGGGCTGTATCTGATAGCGAACCTTCTGTCGTACATCGCCGGTCTGCTACGTGGTCTGCCCACGCAGGAGGCCAATGCGCAGAACTTCGCGATGCTCCAGCTCTTCGAGTTCCTCGGGGCGGCGCTGATCGTCGCGGACGGTATCCAGAACTGGGACCGGCTCAACCGGCTGCTCCGGATCATGGTGTACAGCGCCGGGTTCATGGCGGTGGTCGGCATCCTCCAGGCGACCCTGAAGCTGGACGTCTCGGAGTACTTCGTCATCCCCGGGCTCGAGGTCAAGGGTGGTCTGGTCGGCTTCGGCACCCGCGGTGACGAGGGCCAGTTCCGGATCGCCGGCACGACCACGCACTACATCGAGTTCAGTGCGGTGGTCGCGATGATGGTGCCCTTCGCCATCCACGTGGCCCGGTTCGCCGAGACGAGGTTCCAGCGCCGGTTCGCCGCGCTCTGCGGGTTCCTGCTGGCCATCTCCAACCCGATGTCGATCTCCCGGACCGGTATCGTCGCGCTGGGCCTGGCCCTGGCCATCATGGTGCCGATCTGGTCGTGGCGGCTGCGCTACACGTTCATGTACATGGGCGTCGCCGCGGTGGCGGCGATCATGGTGGTCAAACCCGGTGTGCTCGGCACCCTCAAGGCGATGTTCCTCAACGTCGGCGTCGACCCCAGCATCGAGGGCCGCACCAACGACTACGCCCTGGTCGGGCACTTCTTCGACCAGCGGCCGTGGCTGGGCCGGGGTCCGCGGACCCTGCTGGCCGATCCGGTGCGGGACACCATCCTCGACAACCAGTGGCTCTACACGCTGGTGACCGGCGGGATCATCGGTGTGGTGGTGCTCCTGGTGCTGCACATCGCCGCGATCACGCTGGCCGTCATCGCGCTGCGGCGGTCGAAACGCGAGGAGGACCGGCACCTCTGCGTGGCCCTGATCTCGGCTCAGGCGATCGCGATCGTGGTCGGCGGGACGTTCGATTCGCTCTACTACACGACGTTCGCGATCACCTTGGCCCTGTTCATCGGGATGTGTGGCACCGTGTGGCGGTTCACCCATCCGGCCCGGACAGTGAGAACGGCCACCACCCGGCGTACGTGATCAACGGCGCTCCTAGGATGGGGGCCGTTTCATGATCAGCCGAGTCGCTCGACCGTTCCGCCGACCTCTGTTGAGGACAAGCGCGATGGGTGGCCAGGCCTGTCCGGTCGTATGAATATCTCGGCCGAAGTTGCGGTCCGCGACGTGGACGGGCGGAGCTACGCTCCCGCTGAAATTTGAGCTGAGCGTGTCGTATCGACGATACAGGCTGCGCATCGTCCAAAGGGGGCAGACGTCTTGAGGAACTGGAAGGCGTTGTTCGTGGCCTACTTGGCGCCCGACCGGAAAGCCTGGTCGAAGCGGCGCCTCACGGCGGCTCTGGGGGGAGCCGCCGTCGTGGTGGCAACGGGCATCGTCGTGCTGCCGGGAGTGGCGCAGGCTGATCCCTGCGACCCCGGCAACAACCCGATCGTCTGCGAGAACAGCAAGGACGGAACGCCCAAGTCGGTGTGGGACATCGACGGCGCGGGCGACCCGACCCTGCAGGGTTTCGCGACCGACATCAGTGTGAACGCCGGTCAGCGGATCGACTTCAAGATCAAGTCAACGGCCTCCGACTACGACATCGAGATCTACCGCCTCGGGTGGTACGACGGCGACGGCGCCCGCAAGGTCGACGACGTGACCCCGTCGGCCACCCTCCCGCAGACGCAGCCCGACTGCATCACCGAGACGGCGACCGAGCTGTACGACTGCGGCAACTGGGGTGTGTCGGCCGGCTGGGACGTGCCGGCGAACGCCGTCTCCGGTGTGTACCTCGCCCGTCTCGTCCGGGGCGACACCGGTGGCTCCAGCCACATCACCTTCATCGTCCGGCAGGACGCCAGCACCTCGGACGTCTTCTACCAGACCTCCGACTCGACGTGGCACGCCTACAACGCGTACGGCGGCTCCAGCTTCTACACCGGCGCGGCCAACGGCCGGGCGTACAAGCTGAGCTACAACCGGCCGTTCGCGGACCGGGCCAGCGTCGAGCGGCGCGACTTCCTGTTCGGCGCCGAGTACCCGATGATCCGCTTCCTGGAGCGCAACGGGTACGACGTCAGCTACACCACGGACGTCGACAGCGACCGCCGTGGTGAGCTGATCAAGAACCACCGGATCTTCCTCTCCGTCGGCCACGACGAGTACTGGTCGGAGAAGCAGCGCGAGAACGTCGAGGCGGCCCGCGACTCCGGCACCCACCTCGGCTTCTTCAGCGGTAACTCGATCTACTGGAAGACGCGGTACGAGCCGAGCAAGGACGGCTCGGACACCCCGTACCGGACCGTGGTCACCTACAAGGAGACCTGGGCCAACGCGAAGATCGACCCGTCCGAGGAATGGACCGGCACCTGGCGTGACCCCCGGTTCAGCCCGCCGTCGGACGGCAACCGCCCGGAGAACGAGCTGCAGGGGACCATGTACATGGTCAACGACGGCGATCTCGCGGTGACCGTCAAGTCCGACGAGGGTAAATACCGTCTCTGGCGGCACACGAACCTCACCGAGATCCCGGACGGGCAGTCGGTCGCGCTGTCGCCGCACACCGTCGGCTACGAGTCCGACGAGGACGTCGACAACGGCTTCCGCCCGCAGGGCCTGATCCGCCTGTCGACCACCACCGGCCAGGTTCCGCAGCTGGTGCAGGACGGCTGGGGCAACAAGGTGTCCGAGGGCGAGACCACCCACCACCTGACCCTCTACCGGGCCGCCAGTGGCGCCCTGGTCTTCAGCGCCGGCAGCATCCAGTACACGTGGGGTCTCGACGAGGTCCACGACGGTGAGCCGACCCCGACCGACAGCCGCATGCAGCAGTCGGTGATCAACCTCTTCGCCGACATGGGCGTGCAGCCGGCCTCGCTGATGGGCGGCCTGCACGCGGCGACCGCCTCCACCGACGACACCGCGCCGACCGTGGAGATCACCTCCCCGGCCGCCGGGACCAAGGTGGCGCGGGGCAGCCAGGTGACCCTCCAGGGCACCGCCGCCGACGTCGGCGGACAGGTCGCCGGTGTCGAGGTCTCCACCGACGACGGCGCGACGTGGCACCCCGCCACCGGTACCGCGAACTGGTCGTACAAGTTCTACGCGGCCGGTCTGAGCAGCCAGGCCGTGCGGGTCCGGGCCGCCGATGACAGCGCCAACCTGGGCCAGTCGCCGGCCGTTCGCGAGTTCGCGCTCTCCGGTGCGAACACGCTGTTCGGCAACCGGGTGCCGCAGACCCCCGCGGTCGCCGACGGCAGCCCGGTCGAGCTGGGCGTGCGGGTCAAGCCCGCGGTCGACGGTTACATCACCGGCATCCGCTTCTACAAGGGCGAGGGCAACACCGGGACGCACACCGGCTCGCTCTGGAGCGCCAACGGCACCCGTCTGCGGACCGGAACCTTCCAGGACGAGACGGCCTCCGGCTGGCAGACCCTGACCTTCTCCTCCCCGGTCAAGGTCGACGGGGGTACGACGTACGTCGCCTCCTACTACGCGCCGAGCGGTAACTACGCCGCCGACAGCTGGTTCCTGACGCAGAACTGGGTGAACGGCCCGCTGACCGCCCTGCGTGCGACGAGCTCGGCCGGCAACGGCCTGTTCAAGTACGCCAACGGCGGAGGGTTCCCGGAGGAATCGTTCGATTCCGCCAACTACTACGTCGACGTCACCTTCGGGGTCAGCGGCGATCTGCCTCCGACGGTCACCAGCACCACCCCGGTCGACGCGGCCGGCGCGGTGCCGACGGCCGTCGCGCCGACGGCGGTCTTCTCCAAGGCGCTCAAGCCGTCGTCGATCGAGTTCACCCTCACTCCGGCCGGCGGCACCGCGGTCACCGGGACCGCGGCGTACAACAGCACCGAGAAGAAGGTGACGTTCACCCCGGCTCAGCCGCTGGCCGCGTCGACGACCTACACCGCGACCGTCGCGGCCTCCGACGCGGACGACCGCTCGGGCGGCACCACCTGGTCGTTCTCCACGGCCATCGACGGCACGGTGCACTCGCTGTTCCCGACCGACGCGGTGCCGACGACCGTGGCCGTCGTCGACCCCGACAAGGTGGAGCTCGGCGTCAAGTTCCAGGCCAGCACCGACGGTGAGCTGGTCGGCATCCGGTTCTACCAGGGCCCGGGCAACACCGGTACGCACCAGGTGAGCCTGTGGCAGGCGAACGGCTCCAAGGTCGACTCGGCCGTGGTGCCGAACTCGACGGAGACCGGCTGGCGGACCGCCTACTTCGAGCAGCCGGCCGACATCGTCGCCGGGACCACCTACGTCGCGTCGTACTTCGCCCCGAACGGCAACTACGCCTTCGACGGCGCGTACTTCGCCGAGCCGATCACCCGGGGGCCGCTGAGCGCCGCGGGTGGTAACAACGGCGTCTACCGGTACGGCGACAGCGAGTTCCCGTCGCAGTCGTACAACGCGACGAACTACTGGGTCGACCCGCTGTTCGTGAGCGACACCGATGTCCCGGTGACGCCGTCGCCGAGCACGACGTCGGCCTCGCCG
This sequence comes from Actinoplanes subglobosus, assembly GCF_042650585.1. Taxonomy (NCBI): domain Bacteria; kingdom Bacillati; phylum Actinomycetota; class Actinomycetes; order Micromonosporales; family Micromonosporaceae; genus Actinoplanes; species Actinoplanes subglobosus. The sequence continues at coordinate 108,058 of NZ_JBHSBL010000021.1, read as the reverse complement.
TCGCCCAGTGTGACCTCGCCGTCTCCGTCCCCGTCGCCATCGGTGCCGGAGAGCCCCTCGGCCTCGCCCAGTGCCGAGCCGAGCGGCAGCCCGTCGACGTCACCGAGCACGAGCCCGTCGCCCAGCACGCCGACGCCGGCGACCACCTACGGCGTCTTCGCCGACACGGACACTCCCGCCACCGCCGGCTGGGACGACTCCGATGCGGTCGAGGTTGGTATGAAGGTGGTTCCCGCGGTGGACGGCAAGGTCCACGGGATCCGGTTCTACAAGGGGGCCGGCAACACCGGCACGCACAAGGGCACGCTCTGGTCGCCCGGTGGCATCGAGGTGGCCACCGTGACCTTCCAGAACGAGACCGAGTCGGGCTGGCAGACCGCCCTGTTCGACGAGCCGGTATCGGTCATCGCGGGCTACCAGTACGTGGTCTCCTACCACGCGCCGGCCGGTCATTACGCCGTGACCGGGGGTGGCCTTGCGGACACCCGTACGGTCTCGGATCTGACGGTGCCGGGCAACGGCGGGGCCTACCGTTACGGGACGGGCGGCGTGATGCCAGGATCGTCGACGACCGTCAATTTCTGGGTCGACGTGGTGTTCGCACCCAACTGACCCATGGGTGATCCGATCGTGGCGCGGATGGCGGATGCCGTCCGCGCCACGGCCGCGCCCGGGCACCACTACCTCGGCGGACCGTCCGCCGGATCGCAACCGACTGGGGGAGACAGGGTGCGACTGATCGTCGGCCTGCATCATCTGGAACTCGGCGGGAGTCAGCTCAACGCACTCGACCTCGCCGTCAGCATGCGCGACTACGGGCATGACGTCGCCGTGTTCGGCAACTACACCGATCGGCCCGGTCCGATGGCGGACATGGTCCGCGCCAACGGCCTGCCGCTGATCGCGCAGCGGCACTCGGCCGAGCGGCTGGGCCGGACGATGCCCGCCCGGCCGGCGTTGTCCCGGGCACTGGCCCGTGCGGCCCGTGAGTTCCGGGCCGACCTGCTGCACGTCTACGAGTTCTCGGTCGGGCTCGATGCGTTCTACGGCGCGCATGTCCGGCGCGGTCTCCCGGTGGTGACCACCATCTACGGGATGCGGGTGCCCCGGTGGATGCCCCGCTACGGCGAGATCATCGTCGGCACCCAGCAGCTCGTGGACGAGGCCGCCGCGTTCCGTGCCCGTCCCACGCTCATCGAGCCGCCGGTCAACACCGACTCCGACGATCCGTCCGCCGTCGACGGCCCGGCCTTCCGGGCGCTGCACGGCGTGAGCCCCGACGAGATCCTGATCGGCGTCGTCTCCCGGCTGGAGCCGGACATGAAGGCCGAGGGCATCCTGCGTACGATCCGGGCCGTCGAACTCCTCGGCGATCCGCGGGTGCGTTTCCTGGTGGTCGGTGACGGGCCGTCGTTCGGCGACGTTGCGGCCGAGGCGGCCCGGGTCAACACCGCGCTCGGCCGGACCGCGGTGATCATGGCCGGGTCGATGGACGACCCGCGCCCGGCCTACGCGGCCGCCGATCTGATGGTCGGGATGGGCGGCTCGGCGCTCCGGGCGATGGCCTTCGCCCAGCCGCTCGTGGTCCTCGGCATCCGCGGGTTCTTCCTGCCCGCCGGGCCGCAGACGGCCGAGCACTTCCTGCGGGAGGGCTTCTACGGCATCGGCGACGGGGACATCGACGCGGCGCCGCTGGCCGCCGCGTTGCGCACGCTCGTCGACGATCCGGCGCTGCGCGCCGAGCGGGGCCGGTGGGGACGGCAGACGGTCCTGGACCGGTTCAGCCTCAAGGCGGCCGCCAAGACCCTCAATCAGGTGTACGAACGTGCGCTCGCCCACCCGGTGCCGACCGCTCGTCGCCTGAGCGAGGGTGCCCGGGTGGCCGGCCACAAGGCGGTCGCCGACCTGCTCTCCGATGGTGCGCGGCGCCGGGTGCGGCGGTTGCTCGGATGAGCGTCCAGGAGCCGCCCGCCGCCCCGCCCGAGGAGCCGGCGCTCTTCCAGAAGGCGTCCCGGGCGCTGGGCTGGAGTCTGGCCAGCACCCTGCTGAGCCGGCTGAGCACCCTCGTCATCGGTATCGCCCTCGCCCGGATCCTGGGGCCGGAGGAGTTCGGCACGTTCGCTGTCGCCCTGGTGGTGCTGACCGCCGTGCTGAGCTTCAACGAGCTGGGGGTGAGCCTGGCCATCGTGCGGTGGCCGGACGACCCCGAGGAGATCGCGCCGACGGTCGCCACCCTGTCCGTCCTGTCCAGCGTGCTGGTGTACGTGGCCTGCTGGTTCGGTGCCCCGGCGTTCGCGGCCGCGCTCGGTGACGAGAGCTCGATCCCGGTGATCCGGGTGCTCGCGCTCAGCGTGATCATCAGCGGTCTCGTGGCCACCCCGGTGGGCCTGTTGCAACGCGCCTTCAAGCAGAAGCAGAAGACCGTCGCCGACCTGGTCACCAACTGGACGAGCGCGCTGGTGTCGATCGGGTTCGCGCTGTCCGGCGCGGGTGCGATGAGTCTCGCGGTCGGTCAGTTGAGCGGGTCGTTCGCCGGTGCGATCCTGTTCTTCGCCTACGCGCCGCGGGGCCTGCGTTTCGGCTTCAACCGGGAGAAGGCGCGGGCGCTGCTGAGGTTCGGCCTGCCGCTGGCGGGGTCGAGCATCATCGTGTTCGCGACGACGAACGTCGACCGGATCGTGGTCGGCGCCGTGCTCGGGCCGACCGCGCTGGGCTATTACATGCTGGCGCTGAACCTGGCGAACTGGCCGATCACCATCTTCTCCCAGCCGGTCCGGGCCGTGGTCCCGGCCGCTCTGGCCCGCCTGCAGCACGACCGTCCGGCGATGCGGTCGGCGTTCCTGTCGGCGGCCGGGTTGCTCGCGGTGATCGCTCTGCCGGCCTGCCTGCTGCTGTCCGGTGCCGCCGGGCCGCTGATCCGGTTCCTCTACGGCGACGTCTGGGACCCGGCGTCGACCGTTCTGGTGTGGCTGGGCCTGCTGGCCGCGCTGCGGATCCTGTTCGAGCTGTTCTACGACTACTTCGTCGTCCTGGCGAGCACCCGCGTGGTCCTGGTCGTCCAGACCGTGTGGTTCGTGGCGCTCCTGCCGGCCCTCTACCTGGCTGCCGTGCACGGGGGCCTGTGGGCGTCCGCGGCGGTCCAGTTCGGGGTGGCCCTGGTGGTGGTGCTGCCGCTCTACCTGATCGACCTGCACCGTACCGGGGTGTCCCTGGGCACACTGCTGTCCCGGGTCGCACCGGCGTTGCTGGGCGGTCTGGTCGTCGCCGGGGTGGCGGTGGCCGTGACCCGTACGGGCTGGCCCGATCTGGTGATTCTCCTGGTGTCCGGGACGGTCACGCTGGGTGTCATGGCTCTGCTCGGCTACCGGCTCCGGCACGTGCTCCGGGAGCTGCGCTCGGCGGGTGTTCCCGCCGGGGGATGAGCCCGATTTAAGCCAGACTTAAGGTTCACCACAGACGCGAGAGGGGCCCGAAGCCCCTCTCGCGTGCTGTTCGATCAACATTCGTTAATGGTTTTCACCTGACCGGTCACCTTTCCGGACGACCAGTCATAAGTGACGGTGGCATTTCCGCTGAAGTTGTCGATGAGCCCGCAGGAAAGCTCGACCGGGCCGTACCCGAAACTGCCCTGCACGATTTTGTTGCCGGTCACCGAGGGGAAGTCGCCGCCGGTCAGCCGGAGCGCGTATCCGCCGCCGGCGAGCAGATTGTCCTGCACCGTCGCGCCCGCGTTGCCCTGGTCCGGGATGAAGATCGGAGCGGTCGGGCAGTCGTCGAGCCGCTGGTCGATCGTGTTGTGCCGGATGGTGACCTTCGGCCCGCCGTACGCCTGGATGCCGTCACCGTGCGGGTCGTCCGACGCGCACATTCCCGGCGGTACCGCGAGCTGGGCGAACGAGTCCTGGATGAGGACGTTGCCGGCGCCGCTGTAGTCGGAGGCGCCGACCCGCCAGCCCTCCATCCGGTTGATCACCTTGCAGCGCAGGCAGGTGTAGTCGGCGACGCCGAAGGCGTACTGGTCGTTCTCCGAGTACTGCTGGCCGGGCGGGTTGACGACCTCGGTGTCCTTGATGGTCAGGTGCCCGTAGACGACGTTGCCGTGGAAGTTGTCGATCGAGCCGTACACCCGGCTGTTGCTGATCGTGACGTCGGCCGCCTTGACCAGGATGCTGCCGGTCACCAGCTGGTCCTTGACCACCGTGCCGGCCTTCGTGATGGTCAGGCTGCCGTTGACGGTCTTCTTCGGCTTCCATCCGGCCGGAACGCCCGTGCAGGCCGCCGTGGGGTAGCGGGGCAGGGCGCAGCTGCCGCCGCCGCTGCTCGCGGCCTTGGTGGTCGCGGAGGACGACGGCTTGGCGCTGGACGCGCTGGGTGACGGGGACACCGGGGCGGACACCGACGGGCTCGCCGAGACGGACAGCGCCGACGGCCCCAGCGAGGGCTGGGTCAGCTGATCCGACTCCGGGATCCGCCCGTCGGCGACCGCGTCGGCCGCGCGATTCGGCTCGCCGTTCTTCAGGTACGACTGAAAAACGAAGGCGCCGGTGGCGGAAAGGACGACGAAAACCGTCGCAAGAACGGGTGCGAGCGCCTTCGGCCGGAATTTACGGCGATGTTTCATCTACTGCGATCTCCTCATGATGTGCCCAATTCCAGGGCGCTCATCGAGAGTGCTTCTGCATAGGACGACCCGAGCATCCTAGAAGATGCGGGGCGGTGGCAGCAGGCCCCCGGCCGCCGTGCTTAAGGGAGTGCCGGGAATCGGACCGGGAGGCGCCGGAATCATATTTGCTGGCAATTCTGCCGATCCCGGCGAATCGGGTGACATCTCATCCGAAGTGGAGGACTTGCGGTTCATCCGGGGCGGGGCGCCGAGTGGCCCACGGCCATCATCCGTTCGTCCGGTGCCAGACCCTCCGGAGTGGTCGTATCGACGATCCGGAGTGACGGAAAGCTGGCACAGCGACGGGCTCCGCGGCACGGTCACGGTATGGTCGGCGCGACCACGCAACCGGAAGGGCACAGACATGAATTCCACCCCCGGACGGCCTTGTCGGCCGGTCGGAGCGGCGAGCTAGATGGGAGTTCGGGTCAGCGCCATCACCGGCTCGGACGTGCCCGAGGTGGCGGCCTTCCTGCACCGGAATCTGAACGAGAACGTCTCCCCGGAGGCGTGGGCGCGGGCGGTCGATGTGCCGTGGAAGGTGGATGCCCCGAACCACGGATTCCACCTGCGCGACGACGACGGGAACGTCCTCGGGGCGTACCTCGCCTTCTACTCGGACCGGGTGATCGGCGACCGGACTCTGCGTTTCTGCAACCTCGGCGCCTGGTGCGTCCTGCCCGAGCAGCGGTTCCACAGCCTCAAACTGCTGAAGGCCCTGCTGGATCAGAAATGCGACGTCTACACCGATCTGTCGCCGAGTGGCAACGTGGTGCCGCTCAACACCCGGCGGGGTTTCCGTTTCCTCGACACCGCCACCCAGCTCGTACCGAACGCGCCGTGGCCGTCGCTGCCGGGCTCGGGCTCGGTGACCGGCGACCGTCAGGTGATCGAGCGCACCCTCACCGGCGTCCAGGCGCAGATCTTCCAGGATCATGCCGGCCTCGCGGCGGCCCGTCACCTGCTGCTCACCCGCGGTGACGAGACCTGCTACGTGATCTTCCGCAAGGACCGCCGCAAGGGCCTGCCTCTGTTCGCCTCGATTCTGTACGTGAGCGATCCGGAGCTCTTCCGGCGCATGTTCCGTCAGGTCTCCCGGCACCTGTTGCGCCACGGTGTGCCGGCCACGCTGGCCGAGCCACGGGTCACCGGCGGGCTGCTGCCCGGCGGCCGGCTGCTGGCCAACCCGCGCCGCAAGATGGTCCTCGGTGACGCCGTCGCCGACCAGGACGTCGACTACCTCTACAGCGAACTCGTCTGCCTCAGCTGGTGACCTCGCCGGTGCCCGTCACAAGGAAGAAGCAATCGCACATGCGCGTCCGTCTTCACGACCTGCTCCTCGACGCCGCCGGACGTCGTCCGGACTCCGCCGCCCTCACCTTCAAGGACCAGACGCTGACGTACGCCGGGCTCCGGGACCGTGTCCTCGACGTGGCACGCGGTCTGCGTGGTCTCGGTGTGGAGCGGGGCGACCGGGTCGCGGTGTGGCTGGACAAGCGCATCGAGACGGTCGCCGCGATCTTCGGGACGTCGGCGGCCGGCGGCGTCTTCGTGCCGATCAACCCGGTGCTGCGTCAGCGGCAGGTGGGGCACGTCGTCGCCGACTGCGACGCCCGAGTCCTGATCACCACCCCGGACCGGTTCCAGCTGCTGCGTGACGAGCTGGAGAACCTCAAGTCGGTCGAGCACGTCGTCCTGGTCGGCGCGGTCGCGGAGACACCGGCCGGTGCCCGTTACGCCGTCTCCGGCTGGGAGTCGCTGGCCACCCCCGGGACCGCGTCGCCGGACGCGGGCGGCATCGACGCCGACGTGGCGGCGATCCTCTACACCTCGGGCAGTACCGGGCGTCCCAAGGGCGTCGTGCTCTCGCACCGCAACCTCATCGTCGGTGCGGAGAGCGTCAGCTCCTACCTGGCCAACGACGCCGACGACGTGATCCTCTCCGTCCTCCCGCTCAGCTTCGACGCCGGTTTCAGCCAGATCACCACGGCCTTCGCCGTCGGTGCGCACCTCGTGCTGATGAACTACCTGCTGCCGAGCGAGGTGGTGAAACTCTGCGCCCGGCACGGTGTCACCGGCCTGACCTGTGTGCCGCCGCTGTGGTTGCAGCTGGTCGAGCAGAAATGGACGCCGGAGGCGACCGCCTCGCTGCGGTACTTCGCGAACACCGGCGGCCGGATGCCCCGGACCACCCTCGACCGCCTGCGCGAGACCTTCCCGGCCGCCCGGCCGTTCCTGATGTACGGGCTGACCGAGGCGTTCCGGTCCACCTACCTCGACCCGTCCGAGGTCGACCGCCGCCCCGACTCGATCGGCAAGGCGATCCCGAACGCGGAGATCCTGGTCGTCCGCCCGGACGGCACACCCTGTGCGGCGGGCGAGGAGGGCGAGCTGGTGCACCGCGGCGCCCTCGTCGCGCTCGGCTACTGGAACGACCCGGAGCGGACCGCCGAGCGGTTCAAGCCGCTGCCGGCCCGGGAGGGCGCCCTCGCCCCGGAGCTTGCGGTCTGGTCCGGTGACACGGTGGTCCGCGACGAGGAGGGCTTCCTCTACTTCGTCGGCCGCACCGACGAGATGATCAAGACGTCCGGTTACCGGGTGAGCCCCACCGAGATCGAAGAGGTGGCCTACGGCACCGGCCTGGTCCGCGACGCCGTGGCCCTCGGCCTGCCCGACCCCAAGCTGGGCCACCTGATCGTGCTGGTGGTCAGCCCGAACGAGGGCGCCGAGATCGACGAGGCCGTCCTGCTCGACCGGTTCAAGCAGGAGCTGCCGATCTACATGCTGCCCAAGCGTATCGAGGTACGCCCCGAGCTGCCCCGCTCGCCCAACGGCAAGTACGACCGCAACCTCATCCGCCAGGAGCTGAACTCGTGACCGAGCATCCCACCGTCGCCGCCTTCGGACGCCGGGACGGCCGGCTGACCGTCGGTGGCGTCCCCGTCGACCGGCTGGCCGATCGGGCCGGCAGCACCCCGTACTTCGCGTACGACCGGCAGCTGCTCACCGACCGCATCCGGCTGCTGCGGGAGACCCTGCCGGCGGGCCTGAACCTCAGCTACGCGGTCAAGGCCAACCCGATGCCGGCGGTCGTGCAGCACCTGAGCGGCCTGGTCGATTCGTTCGACGTGGCATCGTCGGCCGAGATGCTGGTGGCGCTGGACACCACGGTGCCCGCCCACCGGATCAGCTTCGCCGGCCCCGGGAAGACCGACGCCGAGCTGCGGCAGGCGGTGGCCGCGGGCGTCACCATCGAGGTGGAGTCGGAGAACGAGGCCGACCGGGCGACCCGGATCGGTGAGTCGGTCGGCGTCCGGCCGCGGGTCGCGGTGCGGGTCAACCCGGACTTCAGCCTCAAGGGCTCGGGCATGCGGATGGGCGGTGGCCCCCAGCAGTTCGGCGTCGACGCCGAGCGGGTGCCCGACCTGCTCAAGCGGCTCGCCGACGCGGACCTGGAGTTCCTCGGCTTCCACGTCTTCGCCGGCTCGCAGAACCTGCGGGCGGAGAGCCTGATCGACGCGCAGCGGCACACCGTCGACCTGGTGCTGCGGCTGGCCGAGGCCGCCGCGACCCCGGTGCGCTACGTCAACCTCGGCGGCGGCTTCGGCATCCCGTACACCGACAAGGACCAGCCACTGGACCTCGGCCCGGTCGGTGACAACCTCGCCACGCTGCTGAACGACCGGCTCCGCCCGAACCTGCCCGAGGCCCGCGTGGTGGTGGAGCTGGGCCGGTACATCGTCGGCGAGTCCGGCGTCTACGTCACCCGCGTCGTCGACCGCAAGGAGTCGCGCGGCAAGACGTTCCTGGTCGTGGACGGTGGCCTGCACCACCAGCTCGCCGCCTCCGGCAACTTCGGCCAGGTGATCCGCCGCAACTACCCGCTCGCGGTCGGCACCCGGTTCGGCGAGGAGCCGGTCGAGACGGTGTCGGTGGTCGGCTCGCTGTGCACCCCGCTGGACCTGCTCGGCAACGACGTCACCCTGCCCCGCGCCGACGTCGGCGACCTGATCGTCATCTTCCAGGCCGGCGCCTACGGCCTCACGGCGAGCCCGACGGCTTTCCTGAGCCACCCGGCCGCCGCCGAAATGCTCGTCTGATCCACAGAACTACGGAGGAACAACGATGGACCTGAACAGCTCGACCCTGCTCGACGAGGTGAAGGCGGTTCTCGTCGACACGCTCAGCATCCAGGACCGTGCCGCTTCGATCGGCGCCGACACGGAGCTGCTCGGCAACCTGCCGGAGCTGGACTCGATGGCCGTACTGGAGCTGGTCGCCTCGCTCGAGGAGCGTTTCGGCATCGCCGTGGACGACGAGGACGTGACCGCCGAGGTGTTCGAGACCCTCGGCAGCCTCACCGCGTTCGTGGCAGACAAGCGGAGCTGACACGCCCGTGCGCGGGAAGAAGTCACTGCTGGCAGCGCTCACGGCCGTCGTGGCCGTGGGCGCTGCTGCGTGGTGGTATGTGGACAGTTCCCCGAGCGGGGACACCAGCCCCCACTTCACCAACACCCGGAAGAAACCGGACGCGTTCCCCGACGCGGCGTCGACCGGGGTGCTGGACGGGACGGCGCTGAGCGCCTACGACGGGCCGTGCACCATCAAGGACTCCGGCACCGTCATCGAGGCGCGGGACATCAGCTGCCCGCTGGTGGTGCAGGCGTCCGACGTGGTGATCCGCAACAGTAAGGTCACCGGCACGGTCAAGGTCGAGGGCAAGGACAACTCGCTGCTGATCGAGGACTCCGACATCGACGGCGGCGAGGCATATCTGCACACCGTCGGCTTCGAGAACCTCACCGTGCTGCGCTCGGACATCTCCGGCGGGCAGAGCAGTGTCAACTGCTACCTGAACTGCCTGATCCAGGACTCGTACCTGCACGGCCAGTTCGTGCCCGAGGGCGAGGACTGGCACCTCAACGCCTTCCTGTCCAACGGCGGCAGCAACATCAAGCTGATCGGCAACACGCTCGCCTGCGACCGGCCCACCAACAGCGCCGGCGGCGGATGCACCGCCAACGCGTCGATCTTCGGCGACTTCGGCCCCAACAGCGACTACACCGTCCAGGGCAACCTGTTCGTCGCCTCGGACGAGATGTCGTACTGCCTCTACGCCGGATACGACAAGAACAAGAAGTTCGGCACCCAGACGCAGCGGATCGTCATCGAGGACAACGTCTTCCAGCGCGGCGGCACCGGTAAGTGCGCCACGTTCGGGGCGGTCACCTCGTACGACTCGGGTGGCTCGGGCAACGCCTGGCAGGACAACAGGTGGGACGACGGCAAGGCCGTCGCCGCACCCCCGGTCGGCTAACGGACGACGGCGGGCGACCAGGCGTCGCTGACGAGCACCTTCGGCTCGCCCGTTCCGTCGGCCGGCACCGCCCACACATCGCTGGAGGCCGAGGTCTCGTCGTCGCGCGGCAGCCCGTAGATCACGGTGCTGTCGTCGAGCCATTCGACCTGGTCGTCCACGCTGCGGGTCTCGGACAGGACGGTCTCCTGCCCGCTGCGCAGGTCGTAGACCGCAAGCCGCCACTTGCCCGGTGACAGATCCCCGTGCTTCTTGAACGCCACCCGTGTCCGGTCCGGCGACAGCGACGGGCACTCCACGTCACTCCGGATCGACTTCACGGTCCGCGCGGACAGGCTCCCCTCGGCCAGCCAGGTCTTCCCGCCCGACGACGCGGTCACGTAGAACGCGTCGTCGTCGAGGAACGTGACACCCCACAGGTTCTTGTCGGCCGCCGTGATCACCTTGCCGTCGACGGAGAGCGTGAACTTCTCGATGTCCCCGACCACCTCGCCGTCGGTGCGGGTCACCAGGGTGCGGGTGGAGAACTGCCCCGGGTTGGCGTAGGAGTCGCCGAAGACGAACGTCGTCGTGGCGACCAGCGACCCGTCCCGCGACAGCCTGGCCCGGCTGGGCAGCCCGGTCAGCGGCAGGTCCCGCACCGGCGCCCACGACGTGTCCAGCAGCTGCGCCTTGTACGTCGTCACGATGCCCCGGTCCGCCGAGAGACAGATGGCGTCGGCCGCCGTCGCGTACACCCGCTCGCAGGACGCCGTGGTGAACGCCCGCGGCCCGGCCGGGTCGCTCAGCGGGACCACGGCGACCTGCCCGTATCCCTGCCCGAGAGCGGTACTCCGGAAGACCATGTGCGGCTGGGACCGCAGCAGGGTGACGTCGCCGCCGGCCGAGACGGCGGGCGCCGCGGCCAGGCTCGCCGCCTGGTCGCGCCGCACGTTCCAGACGAAGCCGATCGACCCGGCCAGCGCGACCACCAGGATCGCCGCGAGCAGGGCGAGACGTGCCTTGGGGCTCACACGGTCTCCTCGGCCTTGTCGGCCCTGTCGATGCCACGCAGCAGCCAGGCGACGCCCGGCACCGCGATGAACAGTAGCCCGGCGAAGAGCAGCAGCGACCAGGACGGCCCCTGCAGGCTCCAGAGCAGGCCGAACGCGAGCGAGGAGCAGAATCGGGCCAGCGCCACCACGGTCTGTGCCGCCGCGATGCCGCTGCCCCGCGCCTCGTCCGGGACCAGACGGCTGACCAGGGCCGGCAGGACCCCGTCGGTCGCCGCGTAGAAGACGCCGAGCAGCATCAGGACGGCGAGGGTGAGACCGATCCCGCCGGTCGGCAGCGCCGCGAGCAGGTAACAGGCCAGTAGCGCGCCGTGCCCGGCGACCAGGACCCGGGCCCGCCCGACCCGGTCGGCGAGCCGGCCCATCGGCACGGCCAGCGCCAGGTACGCGATGTTCGTACCCACATAGAGCAGGGGGAAGTAGACGGCGGCGAAGTCGTCGCGTTCCTGGAGGGACAGGTAGAGGAAGCCGTCCCCGACCGTCAGCAGACCCAGCACCCCGGCGGCGAGCAACGGACGGCGCAGCGAGCGGCCACCGACGGCCCGGAAGGCACGCCGCAGCCCGATCCGGGCGGTTCCGGTGGCGGTGCGCAGGTTCGGCACGAACAGCACCAGAACGGCCACACCGATGATGGCGAACGCGAACGAGACGACCCAGATCGAGTCGTAGCTGCCCGGCACGGCGGCCAGCAGCGCGAACGCGACCAGCGGGCCGATCGCGGCACCGATGGTGTCCAGGGTGCGGTGCACGCCGAACGCGCGGCCGAGCATCTTCGGGTCGGACGCCTCGGCGATCAGCGCGTCCCGGGGCGCGGTGCGGAGCCCCTTGCCGAGCCGGTCGACGGTCACGACGGCGGTGATGGCGGCGAAGCCGGTGGCCACGAGCATCGCTATCCGGCTGAGCGCGGACGCGCCGTACCCGAGCACCGCGACCCACTTGGGCTGCCCGCCGCGGTCGCCGGCATAGCCGCCGGCGATCCGCAGGAAAGCACTGACTCCCTGGTACATGCCGTCCAGGAACCCGTAGGCGACCGGACTGAGCCCGACCGCCGCGGTGAGATAGAGCGGGAGGACCGACGCCACCATCTCCGACGAGACATCGGTCAACAGGCTCACCACACCGAGGAGCAGCACGGTGGACGAGACCCGTTTGACGGCGCGGCCCGCCCCGGCTGGTTCGTCGGATCCGGGACGGTCGCGCAGCGTCACGTACACGGTGTTACCTATCTGTTCAGGAGGCGAGTGCCTTGCCGAGCTCTTCGGCCACCCGAGCCTGCTGGTCCGGGGTGATCTGCGGGTAGATCGGAAGGGACAGGATCTCCGGGGCGGACGCCTCCGCGTTCGGGAACGACCCGCCCAGTGAAGCAAAGGCGCCGGTCCGGTGCACCGGGATCGGGTAGTGGATGGCCGCGCCGACACCGGCCGCGTTCAGCTTGGCCAGCACCTCGTCCCGGTTCGGGACACGGACGCAGTAGATGTGCCACACGTGCACGTTGCCGTCCAGCGTCACCGGGCGTACCACCTGCTCGAAGCCGGTCAGCAGCTCGTCGTAGCGGGCGGCGGCGGCACGGCGCTGCTCGTTCCAGCCGGCCAGGCGGGCCAGCTTGGCCCGCAGCACGACCGCCTGCAGGCCGTCGAGGCGGCTGTTCACCCCGACCAGGTCGTGGTGGTACTTGCGCAGGCCACCGTGGCTGCCGAGGGTACGGACCGTGGTGGCCCACTCCTCGACGGCGGTGGTGACCGCGCCGGCGTCACCGTAGGCGCCCAGGTTCTTGCCCGGGTAGAAACTGGTCGCGGCGATACCGTCGACGCCCGAGCCGAGGCCGTGGCGGGTGGCGCCCTGCGACTGGGCGGCGTCCTCGACGATGACGATGTCCCGGCCGGCGAGACCGGCCTTGAGCTGGTCGACCGGCGCGAGCTGGCCGTAGAGGTGCACGGGCGCGATCGCCCGGGTGCGCGGGGTGATCGCGGCGAGCGCGGCCTCCACGTCGATCAGATAGGTCCGCGGGTCGCAGTCCACCAGGACGACCTGGGCGCCGGTACGGGCGACCGCCTCAGCCGTGGCGATGAAGGTGTTCGCCGGCAGGATCACCTCGGTGCCCGGCCCGACACCGACGGCCTTGAACGCCAGCTCCAGCGCGTCGGTGCCGTTGGCGACACCGACGGCGTGCGGCAGCCCGGAGAACGCCGCGTACTCGCTCTCGAACGCGGCCACCTCGGCACCGCCGATGAAGGCCGTGTCGGCGATGATGCGCTTGAAGCCGGCCTCGACCTCCTCGGCCACCTCCGCGTGGGCGGCGGCGAGGTCGACGAGCGGGATGCGGGTCATGGGGTCTGCCTTTCCAGGACGGACGGGACGGTCGGGACGTTCTTCAGGAAGCGGGCCGGGCTGCCGGCCCAGATCTCGCCGGACGGGACGTCGCGCAGGACGACCGAGCCCATCCCGACCAGCGCCCAGGCACCGACCGTGACACCCTCGCGGATCATCGCGCCGGAACCGACGTACGCGCCGGTCTCGAGGACCGCCCCGCCGCCGAGCCGGACCCCGGAGGCGACGGTGGCGTAGGAACCCACCAGGTCGTCGTGGGTGAGCACGACCTGCGGCATGACCGCCACGTGCGCCCCCACCGTCACGTCGGCGGTCAGCACGGTGCCGGCCAGCAGCACGGTGCCCTCGCCGACGCTGCTGCCCGCCCCGATCGACACCGACGGGTGTACGACCGTGGCGTACCGGGCGGGGTCGAGGCCCAGCCGTTCCACGATCTGCTGCCGCACGGTGTAGTTGCGCGGGTTGCCGACGCACACCACGACGTCGGCCTCGAACCCGATCACACTGTCCACCGGGCCGAGGATGGGCAGGCCGGAGCGGACGGTTCCGTGCAGGTCCGGGTTGTCGTCGACGAACCCGAGGACCCGCCGGCCGCCCGCGAGAGCGGCCGCGGCCGTCTCCCGGGCGAACCCGCCCGCCCCGACGATGACCAGGTCTTTCACCGGGTGGCCAGCTCGCGCAGCACGCCGATGATGTGGTCCTGGTCTGCTTCGGTGAGCTTGTGGTGCAGCGGCAGGATCAGCGACTCGCGCGTGATCCGCTCGGTGACCGGCAGCGGGCCGGCCGTCATGTCCGCGTAGGCCGGCTCCAGGTGGGCCGCCATGATGCCGCGCCGCGCCGAGACGCCGCGCGCGGCCAGTTCGGTCAGGACCTCGTCCCGGCTCGCCCGGAAGCCGTCGAGCAGCACCCAGAACGACTGGTAGTTGGTCTGGCCGTAAGCCGGGTCACGGACCGGGACGAGCCCGTCGATGTCCGACAACAGCTCCTGGTAGCGGGCCGCGAACTGCCGCCGCTGCGCCACCAGACCGGCCAGCTTGCCGAGCTGCACCAGACCGACGGCGGCCTGGATGTCGGTCATCCGGTAGTTGTAGGCGGTCTCCAGGTAGGCCTCGAGAACCGGCTGCTTGCTGGCGTGCCGGTCGGCCGCGGAGACGTTCATGCCGTGCTCACGCAGACGCTTGAGCCGGGTGGCGGACGCCGGGTCGTCGACCGTGACCATGCCGCCCTCACCGGTGGTGATGAGCTTGCGCGGGTGGAACGACCACGCGGCGACCCGGGCTCCGGTGCCGGCCGGTGCGCCGTACGCCGTCGAGCCCGCCGCGCACGCGGCGTCCTCGACCAGCCCGACGCCCCAGCCGTCGGCGGCCTTGCGCAGCGCCGCCGTGTCGAACGGCACACCGCCCTGGTGCACCGCGATGACCGCACGGGTCCGCTCGGTACGCACCGCGTCGACCGTCTCCACGGTGAGGTTGCCGGTGGCCAGCTCCACGTCGGCGAAGACCGGCGTGGCGCCCACGTAGCGGACCGCGTTGGCGGTGGCGATGAACGACAGCGACGGCACGATGACCTCGTCGCCGGGCTTGATGTCGAGCAGCACCAGCGCCAGGTGCAGACCGGTCGTGCAGGACGACACGGCGACACCGTGACCGGCACCGACCACGGTCGCGAACTCCTGCTCGAACTTCGCGACCCGCGGGCCCTGAGCGACCCAGCCGGATCGGATCGCCTCGGCCGCGGCCTGCGCTTCCTCTTCCCCGAGGTCGGGGATCATCACGGGGATCACTTGGACGACCGCCACCAGTCGACCAGGCCCTGGAGGCCCTCGTGCAGGCTGAGCTCGGGCTTCCAGCCGAGCTTCTTCTCCGCCTGGGAGATGTCGGCCAGACGCCGGGTGACACCGTTGACCGCGCGGGCCGGGCCGTGCTCCGGGACCAGGTCCGACTTCATCACGGCGCTGAGCGCGGCGGCCAGGTCCTTGAGGCTGGTCTCCTCGCTGGCCGCGATGTTGAACACCTCGTCGGTGACGTCCGCCTTCGCCGCCAGGATGTTGGCGCGGGCGATGTCGGCCACGTGCACGAAGTCCATGGTCGCCAGGCCGTCGCCGAGGATCAGCGGGGGAGTGCCCGACTCGATGCGCTCCATCCAGCGGATCAGCACCTCGGTGTAGAGGCCGAAGATGTCCATCCGCGGGCCGTACACGTTGAAGTACCGCAGGGCGACGTAGTCCAGGTCCTTCATCGCCTTGAAGCTGCGCAGCGTGGCCTCGTTGAACGCCTTGGCCGCGCCGTAGAACGTGTCGTTGTTGTACGGGTGGTGCCGCTCGGTGGTCGGGAACTCCTCGGCCAGGCCGTAGACCGACGCCGACGACGACGCGACGACCTTCTTCACACCGGCCTCGGCCGCCGCCTCGATCACGTTGAAGGTGCCGTCGACCAGCACCTCGTTGGCCAGCCGGGGCTCCTCCGCGCACTGGGTGATGCGGATCGCGGCCAGGTGGAAGACCAGATCCTTACCCTCGGTGAGCGACCGCACCAGCTCCCGGTCGCGGATGTCACCCTCGACGAGCTTCACCGAGTCGCCCTGCGACAGCGCCCAGGCCAGGTTGTCGCGCCGGCCGCGCACGAAGTTGTCGAGGACGACGATCTCCGCGGCCCCGCCGCGCACGAGCTCGTCGACGACATGCGAGCCGATGGTGCCCGCCCCGCCGGTGACCAGGGCTTTCGAGCCCTCGATCGCTACGCCAGTCACGCTGTGTGCCCTTCGTTCAGCTTGATCATGGTTCCGCCCTCGGCGAGGCTACGCGAGGCGGCCTGGAGGATCTCCAGGACCCGGAGACCGGACCGGCCGTCGGTGAGGGCCGGGGTGCCGGTGGTGATGGCCCGCGCGTACTCGTCGACCATGGTCCGCAGCGCCTCACGCTCGGTGAGTGCCGGGGAGACCACGTCGCCGGACCGGTAGGACACCAGGATGTCGCGCCGCTGCTCGTCGCCGAGCTCCTCCGGGGAGGCCACGTCGACACCACGGTCGTAGATCGACAGCCGCTGGCTCGGGTTCAGGTCGTCCCACACCAGGGTCCGCTTCGACCCGCCGAAGATCGCGGTGCGCACCTTCACCGGGGAGAGCCAGTTCACGTGGATGTGGGCGATCGCCCCGGTGTTCAGCTGCAGCGTGAGATACGCCACGCAGGCCCGGCCGGCGCCGATGCCGTCGGCCCCGTGCGCGGCGACCGCGACCGGGCGCACCGACGGCGGCAGCACGAAGTCGAGGATCGACAGGTCGTGCGGCGCCAGGTCCCAGATCACGTCGATGTCCCGCTGGACCAGGCCCAGGTTGATCCGTACCGAATCCAGGAAGTGCAGCTCGCCCAGCTCGCCCGCGGCGAGCAGATCGCGGATCCGGAGCACCGCGGGGGTGTAGCAGTAGGTGTGGTCGCACATCAGCGTGAGGCCGCGCTTGTCGGCCTCCTCGACCAGCAGCAGGCCCTCCTCGTGGGTGGCCGCGAGGGGCTTCTCGACCAGCACGTGCTTGCCGGCGCGCAGCGCGGCCATCGCCACCGGCAGGTGCGTGCCCGCTGGTGTGGCGATCGCCACGGCGTCCACCGACGGGTCGGCGAGGACCTCGTCGAGGTCGGCGGAGACCTGGACCGTCGAGTAGCCGCCGAGGACCCGCTGGGCCCGCTCGACGTCGAGGTCACAGAGCCAGCGCAGCCGGAAGTTGGGGCTGCTCTGGAAGTTGCGGACGAGGTTGGGGCCCCAGTAACCGGCGCCGACGACGGCCACACCGATGGGAGCGGGGAGCGGAGAAGTCACGAGCATCCGTTTCGTCGGAGATTGGGCGGGAACGCGTCCGCGCAGAGTGGACGGACGGTGCCGACGCAGTCCGCCCGGAAAGCTATCGATCCGCCGCAACCGAGCGCCAGTCAGTGAATGGATTTCCGACGGAGCTGCGGGGTCATCGCGACCCTTCGGCTGATCGGGGTACGCCTGTCGGTCAGCGATCACGCAGCCCAACGGTCAGTTCGGCCGGGAACGTCGTTTTGCTGACATCGGTTCGGAGTCTCAGCAGCTAGCCTGTGCCCGATTCTCGCCGATCTTCCGGAAGGCTCCACATGACCGTCAATGTCGCCCCGACCGCCGATGTGGACGAGCGGGCCTCCATCGGCGCCGGTACGCGTATCTGGCATCTCGCCCAGATCCGGGAGAACGCCACCCTCGGCACCGACTGCAACGTCGGCCGTGGTGCCTACGTCGGTCCCGGCGTGGTCATCGGCGACAACGTGAAGCTGCAGAACCACGCGCTCGTCTACGAGCCGGCCCGCCTCGGCGACGGCGTCTTCATCGGCCCGGCCGCCGTCCTCACCAACGACGAGTACCCGCGCGCCGTCACCCCCGACGGCCGGCTCAAGACCGGCGACGACTGGACCGCCGTCGGCGTCACCATCGGTGCCGGCGCCGCGATCGGTGCCCGCGCCGTCTGCGTCGCGCCGGTCACCGTCGGCCGGTGGGCGCTGGTCGCCGCCGGCGCCGTCGTGACCAAGGACGTCCCCGACTTCGCCCTGGTCGTCGGTGTGCCGGCGCGCCGGGTCGGCTGGGTCGGCCGGGCCGGCCGGCCGCTGGTCGCCAAGGACGGAAACCTCTGGGTCTGCCCCGAGACGTCCGCCGAATACGTCGAGGAAGACGGCATCCTCACCGAAAGGTGACAGCCGGTCGGAGGATCACCGGCGGGCCAGCCGGCGCGCCAGGACCCGTTCGGTGAGAGCGACCAGGACGGTCTTGACCGATTCACGCTGGCGGGCGTCGCACTCCAGCAGGGGCATGCCCTCGGCGACGCCCAGCGCGTCGCGGATCTCGGACGGGTCGAAACGGCGGGCGCCCTCGAAGGCGTTGATCCCGATGATGAACGGGATGTCGTGCTCCTCGAAGTAGTCGATGGCCGGGAAGCAGTCCTCGATCCGGCGGGTGTCGACCAGCACGATCGCGCCGAGCGCCCCGTGCACCAGGTCGTCCCAGAGGAACGCGAACCGGTCCTGGCCCGGCGTCCCGAAAAGGTAGAGCAGCAGCGACTCGTCCAGGGTGATCCGGCCGAAGTCCAGGGCCACCGTGGTGGTCGTCTTCGCGGCGACCCTCGACGTGTCGTCGACGCCGATCGACCTCTCGGTCATCTCGGCCTCGGTCACCAGCGGCTCGATCTCCGAGATGGCGCCGACGAACGTGGTCTTACCCACCCCGAAACCGCCACTGACGACGATCTTGACGGCGACCGGTGACGGTGCCGCCACCGTGCTAGAGCGCCCGAACACGATCCCTGATCCTCTCGATCAACGCGGTGGTCAGTTCGCCGGGCATCTCACCGGCCCGCAACAGCCCCTGGGTCATCAGGTCCGCGACGATCACGCGGACCACACCGAGCGGGGCATGCAGCGCCGCCGACAGATCGGCCACCGACATCGGACGCTGGCACAGCTCGACGATCCGCCGGGCCTCGAAACGCAGGGGCGCGGACAGGGCGGCCGGTGCGGCGTACAGCTGGGTCTCGATCCTGAGTCCGTCGTGCAGTGGCTGGGTGCGCCCGCCGGTCAGCATGAACGGGCGCACCACCGGATCCTCGGCGTCGTGGTTCATCATCTCGGTAGCTGCTGCCGCGATTCGGCGATCAGGGCCGGCGTCAGCAGGTCACCGAAACGTTCGGCGAGCATCGAGATCTCGTACCCGACCAGGCCGAGATCGCTGTCCCCGGAGGCCACCACGCCCAGGCAGCTGCCCCCGGGGATCACCGAGATCACCAGGAAACCCCGGAGCATCTCGATCATGATCAGTTTCAGGCCGTCGAAGTCGTAACGGCGCGACGCGCTGCGGGCCAGGCTGGCCATGCTGGACACGATCGCCCCGAGCTGGTCGGCCTCGGCCCTGGCCAGACCGTCGGACGCGGCGATCAGGAGGCCGTCCGAGGAGACCGCGACGGCGTCGCGTACGCCGTCGGTCTGATGGACGAAGTTGCCGAGAAGCCAGTTGAACTGGTGCCGGTCGGCCTGGGCCTCGACGCTCACGAGATCTCCTCACTCACAGAACTCCGGTCCCGGTGGCGGGGCCGGGGCGGCAGCTCGCTCTCGGGCTGTAACAGGTTCACCGCATGCCGGTCGGCGCCGCGCTGAAGGCCCGAACGCAGGGCGGTCAGCCGGTCGCGGACCGCCTCGGGCGAGCTGGCGACCGGAACGGTCGGCTCGGCACTGATCGACGGGAGCTGTGCCGTCGTGTCGAGCTGCGACCGCTGGGCCCGCGGGGTGCGCCGCCGCAGGCCGTTGACGGTGTGCTCGGCGCTCTCCACGGGCCGGCGCGGCCCGGGCACGGTGGGCTGCTCGTCCAGGACCACGTAGTCGACCTGCACCGCGACCGGCTCCGTCCGGGGCTCCGGCGGCCGCAGCGACGGGAGCTCGACCGGTCGCGGCCCGGCCACGGCGGGCAGCCGCTCCGCCGGCCCCCTCGTCGCCGGAGTGCCGGCCGGGCTCTCCAGGGAGGCGGGCGGAGCGGCGAGCATCTCGGCCGGCAGGCAGACCCGGGCGGTCACCCCGGTCACCGGCGACCGGGCCAGCTGCACGCTGACGCCCATCTCGGCGGCGAGGCGGCCGACGACGTAGTGGCCGAGGAACCGGGCCGGTGCGGTGAGGAAGTCGCCTTCGCCGCGGAGCCGCTGGTTGGCGACCTCCAGTTCCTCCTCGTTCATCCCGACGCCCTGATCACAGACCGCGATCAGGTAGCCGTCGTCGACGATCCGGCCGTGCAGTTCCACGTCCAGGTCCGGCGGGGAGAAGGCGAGACCGTTCTCGATCAGCTCGGCCAGCATGTGGGCCAGACCGCTTGCCGCCGAACCGGAGACCATCGCCTCGTCGAGCCGGCGCAGCGAGACCCGCCGGTACTCCTCGACCTCGGAGACCGCTGCCCGGATCACGTCGGTCAGTGGCAACGGCCGGGACCACTGGCGGGGGCTGGCCGCGCCGACCAGCACCAGCAGGCTCTCCGCGTTGCGGCGCATGCGGGTGGCCAGGTGGTCAAGCTCGAACAGGTTGGCCAGGCCGGTGGGGCTGGACTCCTCCTGTTCCAGCTTGGTGATGAAGCCGAGCTGACGGCGCAGCAGGTTCTGGTTGCGGCGGCCGAGGTTGGCGAGCGACTCGGCGCCTGCCCGGCGCAGCTCGGCCTGCTCGGTGGCCAGCGCGTAGGCGGTCGCCTGTACCCGGTCGAACGCGTCCGCCACGAGCTGCACCTCGGAGCTGGCGCCGTCGGCCACCTGTACCGAGCCCGGTGGCCCGGTCGCGTCACCGGACACCGCTCGTTGCACGGCCTGCGGCAGTCGCTCGCCGGCCAGCCGGTTCGCCTCGGCGGCCAGTCCGGCCAGCGGGTTCGCGATCGAACGCGCGGCGACCGTACCCAGGTAGACCGCGATGCCGACGCAGATCAGGATCACGGCGGCCAGTCCGGCGAGCCGCAGATTCGCCTCGTCGAGAAGCTCCTGGGCGCGGGTCTCCAGGCTCGTCCCGATCGCCCGGGCCAGCGCGGTCATGTCGTCGAGCACCGGCCCGGTCGAGGTCCACCAGAGCTGGGCGTCGGCGCGCAGGGCCTTGCCGTCGGCGGAGCGCAGGGCCCGGTTCTCCAGCTGCTGGGCGCGTTTGGCCGGAGCGCTGGCCAGGAACTGGTCCTTGGCGGCGAGGGCGGCCGGTGTCGCGTACTCCTCGAATTCCGCGTAGGCGGCGTCCAGATCGGCCCTCAGCTGGACGTAGCGCAGGTATTCGCCGTCGGTGAACCCGCCGGCCGAGAAGACGCCGTTGAGGAAGGCCCGTTGCCGGGCGGTCGCCTCCTTGGCCAGGTTGAGCATCGCCAGTGACTCGGAGCCCAGACGCATGGTGGCGTCGGCCGCGTTGTCCAGCGCGAAGTAGACCTCGCCCAGCTCTTCGACGACCTCGTTGTAGTCCTCGAAGGTCTCGGTCCGCTCGGCGCCGCCGCCGTCCACCTCGCCACGGATCGAGGCCAGCGCCTTGGCCTGCTCCAGCGCGAGCGTGACCTGTCCGTCCAGGTCGCCGCGTTCGTCCACGACCCGCTCGACGGCGGCGCGCTGGGCGTCGACCCGCTGCCGGGCCGGGGCGATCTCGGCGGCGAAGTCCTGGTTGCCGGCGAGCAGGCCGACGGTGACCCCACGTTCGGTCTGCACCTCCTGCGCCAGCGCCTGCACGGCCAGGTCGAGGGTGATCGCATGCCCGGTCCGGGCGGCGAGCCGGTAGGTGGCGAACTCCTCGATCACCACCACCGAGAGCAGCAGCATCATGGCCACGACCGGCAACGCCAGCATGCGGACGATACGGCTCCGGATGGTCCGGCCCCGGTTGGTGCGTCCGTCCCGCCCCATCAGGTCTCCTCTGCTCTCGCGACGCGGGACAGGATTGACGGACGCAAAGATGGGGGTCAACACCTCTATCGGGCGACAAGGCCGCCGAGGGCTCGCCACCTCCGGTTCGGCGCGGGCCCTTTCGGGACGGGTCCTACGAACGAGTGGTCAGGCGGTGAGGGCGGCGATCGCGCGATCGAGCAACTCGGCCAGCTGCTTGCGCTCGGTGTCGGTGTAGGCGGCGGCGAGTGACCGCTCGACCCGGAGCGCGGCGGCGTCGGCCCCGGCGAGGAGCGCGGCGCCGGCCGCGGTGACCCGGTTGACCACGACCTTCTGGTGCAGCGGGGACTGGTCGCGCTCGATCAGGCCCTTGGCCTCGAGGTTGGTCAGCACGGTGGCCATCGTCTGCGGGGTGACCAGGGACTCCCGGGCCAGCTGGGCGGCGGACATGCCGTCGCCGCCGGAGAGCAGGAGCAACGCCGCGTACTGCGGGACGGTCAGGCCGAACTCGCGCAGCGCCGCCGTCTTGCGGGCGATCAGCGCCTGCTCGGCCCGCTTGATCACGAGGCCCAGCCGGTCGTCCGTCGCGCTCATGTGAGGCATTCTGCCACGGCCCCGGGTTGTCGACGATCACTGTCGTATGACAGAGTTCTGTCTTATGAGCATCATTCCGGACAGTCACTCCGACCTGCTCGAGCGCCCGCTCTTCGGGCACCTCGGCACCGTGCGCGACGACGGCGAGCCGCAGGTCAACCCGATGTGGTTCACCTATGACGGTGAGTTCCTGCGGTTCACCAACACGACCACGCGCCGTAAGTACCGCAACGTGACCGGCGAGCCGCGGATCAGTCTCTCGATCAACGATCCGGATCAGCCGTACCGCTATCTCGAAGTGCGCGGCACGGTCGAGCGGATCGACCCGGACACCGAGGGCGTGTTCTTCGCCGAGCTCGCCCAGCGGTACCGGCTCGACATCGCCCTGCCGCCCGGCGACGTCGCGCATCGTGTCGTCTACGTGGTCCGCCCGACGGCGGTCAGCTATCAGTAGGGCGGGCCGCATCCAGTTCATTGCTCTGTGTAAATATTGACCATAGGCTTTCTCTCGCGAAGATCGTCATCCTGACCGGGAAAGACGATCTCATTCAGCGAGGGGGAGTCTTGGAAACACCAGGTCAGAAGTCTTCACTGAGCCGGCGCCGGATGCTGACGATCGCCCTGGGCGGCGCGGCCGGGGTCGCCCTGCCCGCGCCCGCCTGGGCCGTCGGCGACCAGCGGCCGGGAGCGGTCAACCCGCCCGCCCTGACCGCGGGCGACGAGCGGGTCGCCGGCCGGGTCTCGGCCGAGCGGGCCCTGTGGCACCTGCAGGTGCTGTCCCAGGGCATCGGCCCGCGCATCGGCGGCACCCGTTCCGAGCGCAAGGCCGCCGACTACATCTCCGGGGTGCTCGACGGTCTCGGCTACGACGTGACGCTCCAGCCGTTCCCGGTGGCCGACAAGTTCCTGGCCCAGCTCGAGGCGCCCCGCGGCCTGCCCCGGGACCTGTGCTGGCAGGCCGGCGCGTCCCCGCACGGCGCCCTGGACGTGAAGGTCCGCGGCGAGGTGGTGGACGTCCACGCCGGTGCGGAGGCCGACTACCCGGCCGACGTGACCGGGAAGGTCCTGCTGGTCGACTACGTGGCCGCCGACCGGGAGGCCCTGGTCGCCACCGCCGTCGCCCGGGGCGCCGCCGCCGTGATCTTCCTGCCCGTCGACCTGGTCGAGCCGCGCCGGGCCGCCGCGTTCAGCCCCACCCTGCCGGGTTCGGCGACCACGCCCGTGCCGATCCCGGTGGTCGGCGTGGCCCAGGCGCAGAAGTACCGGCTGCGCGACCTGCTCGCCGCCGGCCGGCTCCGGCTCACCGTCTCCACCGTGGCGCACCGCGGCCTCACCTCGCACAACGTCATCGCCGAACGCCGCCGCAAGACCACCGGCGGACCGGTCGTGATGGTGAGCGCCCACTACGACACGGTGATCGGCGCGCCCGGGGCCAACGACGACGGCTCGGGCACCGTCCTCTGCCTGGAACTGGCCCGGGTGCTGCGCAAACTGCCGACCGAGGCGACGCTGCGGTTCGCCCTGTGGGGCTCCGAGGAGCAGGGCCTGATCGGCTCCCGCTACTACGTGTCCCAGCTCCCGCAGGAGGAGCGCGACCGGATCGTGGCCGTCTACCAGAATGACATGGTCGCCACCAGCTGGGACCCGGCCACCCGCTACTGGCTGCTCTCCTTCACCGGTCTGGCCAACCGCGCCACCGACGAGGTCACGGCGGCCGCGACCCGGCTCGGCTACGACCCGCGGATCTCCCCGGTCACGCTGCGCGGCTCCAGCGACCACCAGTCCTTCCAGGAGGCCGGGATCGCCGCCGCCAACTTCTCCTGGCGCGGTGAGGCGAGCCCGGCCCTGCTGGAGCCGCCCTACCACAGCCCGGAGGACACCATCGCCAAGAACATCAGCCTGGAACGGCTGCAGGTGTCGATGGAGCTGATCGGCTCGGCCGCGTACGCCACCGCCGGTCCCGCCTGACCTGCTCCGTGCGGGGGCGCCGGGCCGGGCGGCGCCCCTCACGGACGGATCAGGCCCTCGGCGCGCAGCCACGTCTCGGTTCGCGCCATGCCTTCGGTGAGGTTCACCTGCGGGGAGTAGCCGATCAGACGGCGGGCCTTGGCGATCGAATACGTGCCGGTCCGGGTGAAGTAGCGCATCGAGATCGCGTTGACCTCGGTCTCCGCGCCGGTCAACGTGATCAGGCGTCCGGCCGCCCGGGCCACCCCGACCGCCACGGGTGTCGGCGCGACGAGCGGGCCGCGGCGGCCGAGCATCCGGTAGTAGTGGCCGAAGAACTCCCGGCACGGCACGCCCACGCCGCCGGTCAGGGTGAACACATGGCCCGCCCCGGCCGGTGACAGCGCCGCCCGGACCAGACCGTCGACCAGGTCGTCGACGTACACCGGGCTGAAGATGCCGTTGCCCATCGCCGGCAGCAGGAATTGGTACTTTCTGATCAGCTGGACCGGCAGGACCGTCCACGGCCGCGAAGCCGGGCCGTAGACGTCGCCCGGCCGGATCACGGTCGCGGCGATCCGGCCCTCGGCGTGCGCCTGCAACACCACCTGCTCGCCGGCGATCTTCGTGTCGACGTACGGGTTGCCGTCCGGGCGCACCGGATGGTCCTCGGTCACGCCGTCCGGGAAGCCGACGTCGGAGAACGCCCGGATCGACGACAGCTGCACGAACCGGGTGACACCTCCGGCGATCGCCGCGTCGAGGACCTTGCGGGTGCCGGCGACGTTCACCGTCCACTGACCGTCGAGCCCGACCGCGTTGGAGACCACGGCCGCCGTGTGAATCACCACATCGGCGCCGGTGATCACGTCCTGCCATGGGCCGTCCGCGGTGATGTCGCCGGCGAGCACTCCGGCCGGCTCGTCGGCGCGCAGGTCCACCCCGTACACCTCATGGCCTTGTTTTTGCAGGTGAACGGCGGTGGCGCGGGCGATGAAACCGTTGGCGCCGGTGAGGAAGACGCGCATGCGTCGACGGTACCGGGTCTACCGAAAGGTGGAGTCCGCTCTGCTTCGGGGCGGATTCCATCGTTGCCCGGTGATGGCAGGCTCCAGGCGGTATCGGTCCGACGGGGGAGGGCGACGTGGCTCGCGGAAACGCCGAGTTCGAGGAGAGACGGCAGTGGGACTGGCGTCGCCGGGTGCCGGTCGCGTTCGGCATGCTCTACGCCTGCGTCGGGATCCTCGGGATCCTCGCCGCGATCGGCACCGTGGGGTCGAGACTGGCCGGTGACGCATCACTGTGGACCGGTCTGCCGGCGATGACGTCGGCGGCCGGCGGCGTGCTCTACCTGATCGTCGCGCGGGGCCTGAGCCGCCGCGAGCACACCGCCTGGGTGTGGCTGGTGTCGCTGCTGACCCTGCAGATCGTGCTGGCGGCGGCCGGCATCGTGACCGACACCGGTCATCCGATGCGGCACGGCGCCACCCTGCGCATCGCGATCAGCGCGCTGCTGCTGGCCGTCGCGGTGGCGGCGGGCGGCGAGTTCACCGCGGGCCGCCGCCGGGCCCGCCGGTCCACGACGGTGCTGCTGGTGTCGCTGGTGGCGGTGGGGCCGCTGGCGAGCTGGCTGATGCTGACCGTGTTCAGCCCGGGCACGTCCGCCGGTGGCGCCCGGCGGGCCTGGTGCGGCATCTGGTTCCTGGTGCGCTGGCTCGTCGGGATCCGGCAGCCGCATTTCGACGCGGCCCCGCCGGCGTGGATCCCGGTCACCGTGGGGGTGGCCGGGGCGACCGTCGTGGTGCTCGCCGCGTGGCTGAGTCTGCGCCCCAGCCGCCGGGTCGCCGACGACGACGGCGAGGGGGTGGCGAAGGTCCGTGAGCTGCTCGCCGCCCACGGCGACCAGGACTCCCTCGGCTACTTCGCGCTGCGACCGGACAAGGCCGCGGTCTTCTCCGCCAGCGGCAAGGCGGCCGTCTGCTACCGGCTGGTCAACGGCGTGAGCCTGGCGGCCGGCGACCCGATCGGCGCCTCGTCGGAGTGGCCCGGCGCGATCGCCGCATGGCGGGAGGAGGCGGTGGCGCACGGGTGGACCCCGGCGGTGCTCGGTGCCGGCCCGGCCGGTGCGCGCGCCTACGCCCGGGCCGGGCTGCGGGTCCTGGAGATCGGCGACGAGGCGATCCTGAACATCGCCGACTTCACCCTGGACGGGCGCCCGATGCGGACGGTCCGGCAGGCCGTGCAGCGTGTCCGGCGAGCCGGCTACCAGGTCCGCGTCCACCGGGTCGGTGACGTGGCGCCGAGCACGATGGAGGAACTCGCGGTCCACGCCGAACGGTGGCGCGACGGGCGTACCGAGAGAGGATTCTCGATGGCTCTCGGTCGTTTCGCCCATCCGGACGACCTGGAGTACGTGGTGGTCGAGGCCCGCGACGCGCAGGGGCGGGTGGTGGCGGTCCTCGGGTTCGTGCCGTGGGGGTCCGGCGGGCTCTCGCTCGACCTGATGCGCCGCGACCCGGACGGCCCGAACGGCCTGATCGAATTCATGATCGCCGAGCTGGTGGCGATGTCCGGGGCCATGGGTGTGCAGCGGCTCTCGCTCAACTTCGCGATGTTCCGGTCCGTCTTCGCTCGCGGTGAGCGGCTCGGCGCCGGACCGTTTCTCCGATGGTGGTACGGCGTACTCAAGCTCCTGTCGAGGTGGTGGCAACTGGAGTCGCTGTACCGGGCGAACCAGAAGTACCAGCCGACATGGCAGCCCCGGTTCATCTGCTACCCGCGAGGCCGCTCCTTCCCGAAGGTGGCGGTGGCCGCCGCCGTCGCCGAGGGTTTCGTGGCCGCACCGGCACTCCGCCGCACGACCGCACCGTCACCGCGCCGGCCCCAGGCGAGCCTGGACCGCAAGCAGCCGGCCGTCGGTGCGCCCCGATGAGCGGCATCGTCCTCACCGACGGCTGGGTGGTCACCTTCCTGATCGCCGTCACCGTGGCCGCCGCCGTGGCCACCGCCGCGTTCTGGGACCGCGGCCGGTTCCGGATCGTGCACCGGGCGGCCGGCCTGCTCATCGTCCAGCTGCTGCTCCTGGTGAGCCTGGCCGCGGTGGTCAACCAGCAGGCCAACTTCTACATCACGGTCGGTGAGCTGCTCGGGCAGGGCGGCGACACCTACGCCCAGACGCTCCCGGCCGGCGCGCCGCGACTCTCCGCCGACGGGGGCGGCGGCGAGGACCTGGACCGATGGATCGCCGACCATCCCGCCGCACCCGGGCGGGGCACCGTGGTCCCGGCGACCCTCGCCGGAGCCGAGACCGGCTACGCCCTTCCGTCGTACGTCTACCTGCCCGCCGGCTACCCCACCCCCACGGCCGCGCCCGCCGGCCTGCCGGTCGTGATGTTCCTGGCCGGTTACCCCGGCACCGTGGACAGCTGGCTCAAGAGCGTGGGCGTCGCGGACGCGCTGGACGAGGCGATCGCCGCCGGCCGGCTGCCCCCGGTGATCGCCGTCCTGGCCGAACAGGACCCGGTCCGCGGCCGGGACAGCGAATGTGTCGACTCGGCCCTCGGCGCCAAGGCCGACACCTACCTGACCGGCGACATCCCGGAGATCATCCACCGGCACTTCCGGGCCGCCACCGGCCGGCAGAACTGGGCTCTGGCCGGCTATTCGACGGGCGGGTTCTGCGCGGTCAACCTGGCGCTGCGCCATCCGGACCGGTTCGGTGCCGCGGCGTCGCTGGCCGGTTTCTTCCGCCCGCTGATCGACCACTCGACCGGCGACCTCTACCAGGGCGACCTGGACCTGCGCCGGGCCAACGACCCACGGATCATGATCGGTCAGTCGCGTCCGGCGCCGCTCAACCTGTTCCTCACCGCCGGCCTCGACGACCGGGCGGCACAGCGCGACCTGAAAGCCTTCGCCCCGCTGGTCAAGGCCCCCGATACGGCCCTGGTCATCGCCGACCGGCCCGGCGGCCACAACTTCACCACGTGGCGCTCGATCCTGCCCGACCTGTTCGGCTGGCTCGACGCCCAGTTCGGCGGCGGAGGCCGCACCCTCACCGGGCTGTGAGACGGTCCTGGCGGATCCGGTCGATCGCGGCCCCGGAGGCGAGTTCGACCCGGTGCCCCGGGTTGGAGTGATAGTGCCGCAACGTCCGGTAGACGGTCACCGGATCATCGACGAGCCACACGCTGCGGATCGCCATCGACGGAAGAAGGAGCCCTTTGCGTGGGCCCCGGGTGATCCAAGTGAAGGTGACGTCCACCGGCGCCGTCGCCACCGGCATCAGGATTATGAGCGGCGCGTCGTTGACCTCGGCGGGGACAACATCGGCGACCGCGTCCCACGGGAGCCGGTGGGTGAATCCCAGAGCGTGGTGCTCCAGCCGGGTCGGTGTGAGCCTCAGACAACCACGCCTGTTGAACACGAGCCGCACCAAATGCCCGCCGAGGTAGATCGCCGCGCCGAACGCCAGAATCGCCACGACGATGCCCGGGCCGCCACCCCCCAGCAGACCGCTCGAGCCGATGAGCACCAGCACCAGGACCATGAGAATCATGAAACTGCCCAGCCAGTAGGAGGTCCAGGCCGAGAAGGGGAACGTCACGGCCCCGTCCACGGCGGTCACCGCCGGCATCGACCTCCGCGGTCGCCACCACATGTGCACACTGAAACCGACGAGATGCCCGAAGAAAATGGCACCCGCGCTGAAACCGGCCACGCCGGCCAGATCACCGTCCACAGCTGAGACGACCACAAGGACCGCACTAACGACGGCCAGCAGAGCCATGAACCCGAAGGCGATCTTCGCCCCTCGTTGCAGGCCGGTTTCCTTCCAGGGCGAGTCATCGACCATCGGCGTCCCTTCAGAAGATCTTGTTCCAAAGTTCTTTGACTTCGCCGCCCGCATCGCTGAGCGCCTTTCCCACTATGGCCTGCCCGTCGTCGAACGTGTCCTTCACGCCTTCCGGCAGCCGGTCGTAGACGGCATCGGTGATACCGCTGGCCGCCAGGCCGCCGATCACGCCACCGATCGCGCCGCCGACGACGAGGCCGACCGGTCCGGCACCGATCGCTCCGGCGGCCGCACCGCCGAGAATGCCACCGCCGATGGATCCACCGATGCTGGCGAGACCGCCCACGACAGCTTTCACCGCCGGCTTGCCGTGTTGGATGTCGTAGCCCACGCCGGCCGCGGTGATCGCGTACCCGATGAGAGGAACCTTCTTGAGCAGGCCAGTGGAAAGGGAGGAGGCCCGTGCCTCGGTTGCCGCGGCCGCCAGTTTCTGTTCGGAGATCAGGTTGATGAGCGACTTGGAGTGGGCCGAACCGCCCTGCGACTTCAGATAAGCGGCTTCCAGCTTCTTGACCTGTTCCGCCGCTTCTTTCGCATCCGCCAGGAGAATGCTGATGTGTTTCTTGAGAAACCCTCCGTAGGTGCCGTTGGCCAGATCGCCGAAGGCGAAGAACCACTTCTGCCTTAGGTCGTCCATCATGTTCTTGAGGACGTCCAGCACGAATCGCCATACTGCGTTGCCGAGACCGGCCTCTCGTTCAGCGAGCGCGTAGGCCTCCACCTGCTGCTGTTGACCGGCGGGTGCCGGACCGGAACCGGGTTCCTGGATCACGTAGCCGTCGACCGTCAGGCCGCCACGCGCCGCGATCTCGCGCGCATTGGCCATGTGCTGTTGCGCGACGGCCAACTGGTCCGCGAACTCGGTGAGTCTGTCGGCGGCTCGCTCGATGTCAGCACGCAAGGTTTCGGCGGTTGCCGTATGTCCGGCGGCCCGCTGCTGAAATGCGGTGCCCGCCGCGCCCTGCCACCCGGTCCCGGCGTCGGCGCGGGCCGAATTCATCGCGGCGGCGCCGGCCTTCACCTCGAACGCCAGGTGGGTCCGCAGCCAGCGGGCGGTGGCCTGGACCGACTCCGGCCGGCCGTCGAGGCGGGTATCGATGGGCATCAGTTCGCTCCGTAGATGCTCTGGCCTGCTGCGACGTCCTCCTCGGCGTACAACCGTCCGGCCTCGGCCAACCGGTCACTGACGGCGCGCATGTCGGCCGCGAACTGGGCGGCGCCGGCACAGAGCCGAGCCAGCACGTCGGCGATCATCGGGGTGGCCAGGCCGGCGTCCGGCTGCGGAGGCGCGAATCTTCCGGCGGAGTCGACGCCGGCGCCGGCCTGATCCAGCCGGTCGGCGATCGCGTCGAGCATCACCAGGTCGACATCCAGATGGTCGGTCATGCCGGCTCTCCCCCCGCGCCTTTCCGAAGATGCTCGGGTATACACACGTCGAGCAGGATCAGTTCATAGCCGGTCGCCTCGCGGATCCTCTCCAGGTCCGTGGCGGGCAGGGCCGTCCACGCCTGATGCTCGCCACAGTTGTCGACCAGACGGTCGAGGGCCGAGTACACCAGCAGGGCCACCTGACCGGTCCGGGTCCGGCGGAGGTCGACGGTGAGTTCCGGGTCGCCCTCGGCGACCGGTGAACAGGGAACGTAAACGTAGGGAGGCAGTTCCTGCGGACGGCTGTCATCGGTCATGACGCTCTCCGATCGTCCCGATCACGACCACGCAGACTACGTACGCTCGTACTCAGGAGCCTGGATGAGTCCTTGATCCGACTCAGGCGCGGAGGGCGTGGAGTTCGACGAGCAGCTCCGACAACGCGGCGGGATCGGCAACCCCCAGGGGCGTATGCCGTTCCCGCTGCCAATGATCAGAATCGGATACGTCGACCCAGATCTCGGTGACCCGCTGCTCCACCGCCGGATGCAGGTAGGTCGACGTGGGCACCCCCGGATGCAACTCCACCAGCAGCGTCAGCCCACCGGGCAGCGCCCGCCGCAGCTGCGTGTGCACGTTCTCCGGAGTCTCGTACCCGTTGCCGCTCCACCACCGCCCACGGACCAGCGCCTCCACCTCGTCCTGCGGCACCGGCCCGAACCCATCCAGGCTCGTGGCCGCCCGCTGCTCCGCCGTGAGTGCCACCGCCGGCCGGTTCACCTGCGGGAACGGCTGCAGGATCTCGTAGTCGGCGATGATCTGCGCCCACGCGGTCAGTTCGTCACCGAGTTCGGCCGGGTGCACGATCCCGAGCGGGGTGTCCCCGTCGACGGTCACCGTCGTGTCGTGGACGTCGGCAAGACTGCCGTCCTCCGCCACCCGCAGCGCCCGGACCAGGCGGTTCGACCCGTCGTAGCAGCCCCACAGCAGCCGCCGCGCGATCGGCCCGAGGATCGGGTGCGGCAGCAGCACCCCGGTCAGGTCCCGGGCGGGGCGCAGCCGGTGGGCGTGCATCTCCCGTTCCAGCCGGGCGATCTGGGCCGCCGCGGTCACCCGCAGGTCCTTCTTGAACTGCAGGAACCACTGATACGCACCGGGATGGGTGTCCCTGACCCCGGGTTTCGGCGGCCGCGCCAGCATCCGCCCGTCGGGGCCGGTCACGTGTGCGGTCAGGTGCTCGTCGACGACCACCGGGAACGCCCGCGTCCCGTAGTCCACCCGCACCCCGGTGTCCAGCCCGTGCGTGATCGTCAGCCGGTCCGCCAGCTGCGTCACCGACAGCCCGCGCCGCGCCGCCGCCTGTGTCAGATAGTCCAGGGCCCGGTCGTTGGTCGACCCGCCCGACATGTTCGCCTCGATCGCCAGCAGATGTCGCAGCGACACGTCCGAACCCACCGTGGCCAGCACCGCGAACCCGTCGATCGCCCGCGCATACCGGCTCTTCGCCGGCCACGACCGGACCAGCGGACCCAGTCGCTCCATCGTCGTGTCGTCACCGACATGCGCCTGCGCGACGAGAACCCACGCCTCCGACGCCGGCATCCCGTCGGTCAGCCACTCGTCCAGCAGTGTCCGCCCGAACTCCGCCAGACTCTCCCGATCACATGCGGCCAGCAGCCGCTCCGCCTCCGGATCCAGCGCCGCCACCAGCGGCTGCGTCGCCGCCGACGACTCCACCGCGAGCGGCAGGCCACCGGGTGCCTCCGGATCACCGGGCGGCGGCTCCGGCGGATCCGCCAGCCGCGAGCGCGTCAACGCCCCGGCCACCGCGGCCACCACATCCTCCGGCACGGCTCCGCCGCCGGCACCGCGCACTTCCGGCAGGCGATCAGGGCGCAGCCATTGCGGTGCTTTCGCTTTCCGACCCATCGGGGGTACGAGTGACAGCTGCTCGTTCGCGGGAAGAGGCCCGTCCGGCGTCACGTCCGCAGCGCCGAGACCCAGAAGATCGGTGACCACGGTCAGCGCGCCCTGGCCGTACCCCTCAGCGGTTTTGCGCAGCATCGTCCCGTGACCGGCGGCCGTGAGGAAGCGGAGTGCGTCTCCCGCGTTGTGCCGGGCCCTGCCGAGGCGGCCCGCGGCGGCCGGGATCAGCGCCCGCGCCGCGGCCTCCGGATGGCGGGCCAGCCAGAGCCGGGCCCACAGCCGCGCCGAACCGAGGTGCCGCAACCAGCCCGCGACCAGGGTCGCCGCGTCCGGGGCACGCAGCGGCAGGACCAGCAGGCCGAGTCGGTCGGCGTTCTCACCGGCCTCACTCAGCGCGAACGGCATGGCGTCCAGCTCGAACCTGGCCAGCGCGACCCGGCCCAGATCGACCCGCTGCCGGTGCCGCAGCATCGGCGGGTCGGCGATCAGCGCGCGGGCCGGGCCGTCCGGGCCCTTCGCGATGAGCCACGAGATCTGCGCCGGGGACAGATCGGACAGACGGTTGGCGCTGGTCACGGCGAGCGGCCAGTCGGGCTGCTCCCGGCCGTGGTCGAGGGCGGCGGCCCGGGCGGCCCAGCGGTCGCGTTCGCCGTCGTCCCAGATCAGGGCCGGCTCGTCCGTGCAGAACAGCCCGTCGATCACGATCGGCCTGTCTCCGTTGCCCGCCGTCATCGTCCCGCCTCCCCATCGACCCGCCAGACCGTATCGGAGCAGCACCCCTCCGCCCTAACCCGCAAGAGTGACATCACTGTGCGTAACCATCTACTTGGTATCGTCGAGGGGTGCCGATGCGCGGGATGCGGGTGGTCGTCCTCTCGGTGCTCGCTGTGCTCTGCGGTTGTTCGTCTCCGCCGCCTGCCGTCTCCGCCCCGTCCTCAGCGCCGTCCCCACCGCCGGCCACCTCCTTCCACGGGCCGCCGGTGTCCGCGTTGGAGCGTCTCGCCGGCCCGGGTGAGCCGGCCGACCTGGACGTGATGAGTTTCAACGTGCGCTATGCCGGGCTCACCCCGCCGAACTCGTGGGCCCAGCGGCGCCCGGTGATGCGGGCCCTTCTCACCGCCGAGCGACCGGATCTGATCGGCACCCAGGAGGGCCTGGCCATCCAGTTGCGGGACATCGAGAGCGACCTCGGCCCCGACTACGACCGCATCGGTCTCGGCCGCGACCCGGGCGGCGTCGGCGAGCACATGGCGATCTTCTACAACCGGAGCCGTCTGAGTCCACGCAGCTCGGGCCACTTCTGGCTCTCCGGCACACCGGCCGTCCCGGGTTCGATGAGCTGGGGCAACCATCAGCCCCGCATGGTCACCTGGGCGCGGTTCACCGACCTGGCGACCGGCCGTGACTTCTGCGCCGTCAACACCCACCTGGACAACCACAGCGAACCCGCCCGCCGCCGCTCGGCCCAGCTGATCATGGACCGTCTCGCCACGTTCGCCCCGCTGCCGATCGTGCTGACCGGCGACTTCAACAGTGCCGCCGCGCCCGGCAGCGAGACCTACCGCCTGCTCACCACCGAGGCCGGCCTCCGCGACACCTGGCTCACCCCTCGGCGGGGCCCGGCCTGGGGAACGATCCACAACTACGCCCCGCTGATCCCGAACGGCGAGCGCGACGACTGGATCCTGACCAGCCCCTCGATCACGACGGTGGCGGCATTGATGAACACGCACCGTCAGGCGGGCCAGTACCCCAGCGACCACCTCCCGATCCAGGCCCGCCTCCACTTCCCCCCTTGACCACCCGCTTCCCCTCTCCGTGCTCGATCTGTGCGCTGACCAACGCTGGGCAGACCTTCTCCCCGGCGAGGCCGGGACCACCGGAATTCCGGAGAAGAGCGGACGGCCGCCGCAACAGAGTCGCCGGCATGAGCCGTTTTCAGCCGGAGACCGTCGAGGCGTCGGAAGGTGCGGGATGGCCGCCGGGCCGCGAGGTGCCCGTGGGAGGCGGCCGGTCGTGGGCTGGAGGCGGGTGGGCGGGCAGGGCGGTCAGTGACGGAAGGTGAACCAGTTGACGGAGACGAAGTCGGCGGACTGGGCGCTGCTGAAGGTCAGGTAGACGGTGTGGACGCCGGTGGGCCCGGCGACGTTGCCGGGTACCGAACGCCACGTCTGCCAGCCGCCCGTGTTGTCGATCGCGAAGTCGCCGATCGGTGTGCTCGACGGGCTGCCCAGCCGGACCTGCACCAGGCCGCTGCCGCCTCCGCTGAGTCCGGAGGCCACCCGGGCCACGAAGTCGATCGGCTTGGACGATCCGAAGTCGATGTTGTCGTAGCGCGCCCAGTCACCGCTGGCGATCGTGCTGATCGCCTTGCCGCCCTCGTCGCAGGCCACGACGGTCACGCCGCTGCGGGCGTCGAACGACTCGGCCTGCACGGTCGAGAACGCGTTGCGGACGGTGGCCTTCGCCGTCGTGGTCGTCGCGGCGGCGGTCGGTGCCGGTGTGGTGGTCGTGCCGCCGGGGCGGACGGCGCCGGCCGGCCCGGTGGTCCCGGTCCTGCCGCTCGTCCCGCCGCTGGTCCCGGCTCCGGGAGCGAGCGGTGCGTCACCGCCCTGTCCCGGCGCGGCGGCGGAGGGCTGCTGCTCGGCGACCGGAAGCGCCGCCTGCGACGTCGGCGGTGGTGGCGGAAACTGATCACCGGTGCCGGTGGTGCCGGACGCTCCGGGCCGTGAGGAGTCGTTGTCGAAGCCGGCCCACAGGGTGAGGGCGAGCAGCACCGCGAGGGCTATGAGACCGCTGAAGATGATGATCCACGGTGCGGCGGCCAGAGCCATCCCGCCGGGTGAGCGCCACGCTCGATGCCTGCTCGTCATCAATTCCTCAGGAAACTTAAGAGATAACCGTCGATCAGTCCGTGAACGAGCACACCCTAAACGAACCCTCAATCGGACCGGAACGGGATCCCCGCGACGCCCAGCGCGTGGCACGGGCGACGGGTGGAGTGTGGCCCGGCGTCCGTGAGGTGGGCGCCGGGCCTCGGAGGTCACCAGGCGACGACACCCTGGGCGGCCGGCTGGAACGTGCCGATGAGCAGGGACTTCATGGTGAGTCCGCTCTTCTCGGCGGCCGGGAGGCCGTCCAGTTTCGCCGCCGGGCCCTCGGTCGAGCGGGTCAGGTCGTAGCGGATGGTGTTGCCCACGCCGCAGGAGGCGTCGGCCTTGTCGCACGGGGTCCATTTGATGCCGGCGAACGCTGTGGTGCCGGGCGGGATCGTCACGTTCTCGGCCGGGCCCGGTTCGGGGACCGTCTTCGTGGGGACCTCGACGGGCTCGTCGGCCGCGTTCACCAGGGTGAGGGTGAGCCACCCGTTGACCGTGCAGGGCTGCTTCGCCGTGTTGGTGACGGCCACCAGCCCCCGCTGCTCGGTCGCCGACCCGCCGGGCTGCGCCGTGATCGTCACCTCGACGTCCTTGGTCCGGCACGCCGTACCGCCGGTTGTTGATCCGTCGGACGATGACGCCGGGGTGGCGCCGCCGGCCGCGGAGGTGGCCGGTGCCGAGGTGGCGGTGGGCGCGGCGGCCGGGGCCGGGGTGTCGCCGGAGTCGCCGCAGGCGGCGAGGGCGGACAGCAGCACCAGGCCGGGGACGGCCGTCTTCAGGGCTCGCATGTGTTTCCTGTCTGAGTGTCACGAATGGTCGACGGGACATACCGTGCCCGATGGTGTTCACCGCAATCCAGCGGGGCGGGGACCTGGCACGAACGTAGGAGGGACGGCGATTTGTCGCTCTGGTTGGGTTTTGTCGACTGTCGGACCGAGGGCGACCGACCCGCCGGCCGGGCACGCTGGGCGCGTGGAAGATGAGCAGCGTGACGGACTGGCCCGCCGCCGGGTGCTGAGCCTGATGACGATGGCCGTGCCGGCCGCGGTCCTGACCGCGGGCGTCGCGAGCCCGGCCGAGGCGGCCATCGACGGGGGAGGTCCGGTCCCCTTCCGGCGGGGTAAGGCGATGCTCGGCTCCTACCTCTCGCTGCGCGGCCGCACGCTCACCGAGAGCCTGGCGCTGCGCCGCCGCCAGCTGGGCCGGGAGCAGCGCATCGTGCACCGCTACTACCCGTGGTCGGGTTACGCGCCGATCAGCGAGCCCGAGGTGCCGTCGAGCGCGGTGCTCATGGTGTCCTGGGACGGCACCTTCCACAAGCGCATCACCAGCGGCAAGTCCGACCGCAACATCGCCCTGATGGCCACCCGGCTGGCCGGCATGGACCGGCCGATCATGCTGCGCTGGGGCTGGGAGATGAACGGCAACTGGTTCGACTGGGACGGCGTGCACAACGGCAAGAAGCCGGCCGGGTACATCAAGTCGTGGCGGCGGATGCACCGGATCTTCCGGGAGGAGGGCGCCACCAACGTCGCGTGGGTGTGGGGCCCCAACTGGAACTCGGGTCCGGACGTCGCCTGGAACAGGTTCCAGCACTACTACCCGGGTGACTCGTACGTCGACTGGGTGGGCGTCTCCGGATACAACTTCTCCAAGGAGTCGCCGAAGACCCTGTTCAGCCCGATCGTCGCGGCGTACGGCAAGCGCAAGCCGATCGTCCTGGCCGAGACGGCGGCCATCGGACACGGTAGGCACACCAAGGGGCCGTGGATCCGGAAGCTCTCCGCCTATGTCGACGCGACGCCGTCGATCGGGGCCGTCGTCTGGTTCGACACCGACAACCAGAAGGGCACGTCCCGTAACTTCCGGCCGGACACCGATGCCGACGCCCTGGCCGCCTACCGCAAGATGGCCCGCAAGGCTCGCTTCTCCGGCTGATAACGGCCATTAATCCGAATATTTGCATGCACCGACTAAGACGGAGTGCATGCGTAAATTTCTGGTCGCCGCCGTGGCGACGAGCACGCTGCTGCTCGGACTGACCGCGCCCGCCTCGGCGGATCCACCCGGACCGGCGCCGGGCGCTCTGCCGTCCGGCTGGTCGTTCGACAAGCGGTCCCTGACGTGGACCAGCGAGGACGTGATTCCGCCGGGGGACGCCGCGGTCGAGTTCTGGGCCGGTGACCGGCTGCTCGGCCGGGCCGCCGGTGCCGCCGACCTGCGCACGTTCACCCTGCGCGGCGGCGCCGTGGGCCGGCTGACCGACCTGCAGGTCCGGATCGGCGGCAAGCGGGTCGACGCCGCGGCGCCACCGGCCCGGAAGAGCCTGACCAAGGCCGCGCCGGCCACCGCGCCGGTGCTGCCGGCCGCCGGGATCGACCCCGGCGTCAAGGGGCCGTACGCGACGACGACCGGCGAATACTCGCTGCCCGGTGTGAAACTCTCGACCTACCCGTCCCGGGTCGAGATGGACGCCGTCGTGGTCGCACCGAAGGGCGCGCCGGGCAAGCGGCCGCTCGCGCTGTTCCTGCACGGCCGCCACTGGACCTGCTACGCCGGCGACGACCTGGAGTCGATCAGCCTGCAGTGGCCGTGTCCGGCCGGTTCCGCCGCGGTGCCGAGCCACCGCGGCTACCTCGAGGCGCAGCGCCTGCTCGCGTCGCAGGGCTACATCACCGTGTCGATCTCGGCCAACGGCATCAACGCGCAGGACAACGCCGACTCCGACGGCGGCGCTCAGGCCCGTTCGGCGCTGGTCCGGATGCACCTCGCCCGCTGGGCCGACTGGTCCGGCACCGGCCGCTCCGGCGCGCCCGCGATCGTGCGGTCCGCGCCCCGCGCCGACCTGTCCCGGGTGTTCCTGATGGGCCACTCGCGGGGCGGCGAGGGTGTGAGCCGGGCCGCACTGGACAGCCTCAACCCGCCGGCCCGCGACGACTATCGTGGCCGGGTCCGCTGGACGGTCCGTGGCCTGCTGCTGGTCGGGCCCACGATCTTCGGGCAGAACCCGCAGCCCGACGTGCCGTCGGCGACGATCCTGCCCGGCTGCGACGGCGACGTCTCCGACCTGCAGGGCCAGATGTTCGTCGACGCCACCCGCGGCGTCAGCACGGGCCGGGCGTTGCACAGCGCGCTCTACATGGTCGGTGCGAACCACAACTACTTCAACACCGAATGGACTCCCGGCCAGGCGGTCGGCCCGGCGTTCGACGACTTCCAGGCCGAGGACGACCCGCTGTGTACGGCCGGAGTCGCCCCCGCCAGACTCACCCCGCCGCAGCAGCAGACGGCCGGGGCTACCTACATCGCGACGGCGGCACGGCTCTTCGTCGGCGGCGACGACCGGGCCCGCCCGCTGCTGGACGGCACCGGGGTGCGCGCGCCCTCGGCCGGTCCCGCCCGGGTGCTGAGCCACGCCATCGGGGCGAACCGGACCGCCGCGATCGTTCCGGGCGCGACTCTGGCCGTACAGAATGCCCGTCTCTGTGAGCAGGTGCCGGCCCCGGCCGAGGCAGCCTGTCTGGGGTCGGACACCTTTGCGGCATCGCCGCATTTCGTGCCGTTCCAGGCGCCGGAGCCGGACCGTTACGCCGTCGCCCTCGACCGTCCCGGCACCGCCACGCTGAAGCCGGCGAAGGCGCTGCCGGTCGCCGGTTCGCGGGCGCTGGCGCTGCGGCTGATCGTGCCGCCGAACGCGCCCGCCACCGGGTTCACCGTCGCGGTCACCGACGACCGCGGCCGCCGCGCTGAGCTGGGCACGGCCACCGTGACCGGGCTGCCCGGCACCGACTGGACCACGTCCTACTGGGCGCAGGAGGTCCGGCTGCCGCTGCCGGCGGGCATCCGCTCGGTGGCCCGTCTCGACATCACCCCGCGTGGTGACGGGCCGGCCTGGCTGATCGACGCCTGGGGCTGGTCGCCGGGCACGCCGGCGCCGCGACCGGCCGCGCTCGACCGCGTCGACGTCGGCGAGATCACCGTCGAGGAGGGCGACTCGGGTACGGCCACCTACACCGTGCGGGTGCGGACGCAGGGGCCGAAGGCGGCGAAGGTCCGGCTGTTCCTGACCGACGCCCGCACCTATGAGACGACGAACTGGCTGGTCGACGTCAAGCCGGGAACCACCCGGATCCCGGTTCCGGTGAAGGTGCCGGGCAACACCACGTACGGCGGTGACCGCCGCTACACGCTGACGGCGAAGGCGGTCCGCAGCGCGGTCGTCGGCGACTACGACGGTGGCGTGGTCGTGACCGAGGACGAGCCCGTTCCGGACGTCACGATCACCCCGTCCGCGACCGCCGCCGAGGGGTCGCCGCTGACCTGGACGGTGTCGCTCTCCGCGGAGATCGACGACTTCACCTACCTGTTGTTCCTGACGCAGCCTCCGGCGACCGGGCCGGAACTGTCGTCGACCGACGTCGACCCGCAGTGGTTCACCGAGAACGCCTTCGAGGACCCGGAGCCGTCCCGGCCGCTGTCGGCGACGAACCTCCAGCCGTTCCTGGAGTTCCCGCCGGGCACGACATCGGTGCCGTTCACCGTGCCGACCGTCGCCGACACCCTGACCGAGGGCACCGAGCACGTCCTGTTCCAGGGCCTGTTCTTCCTGCCCGGAGCGTGGGAGCCGGTCTACCTGCCGCCGGCCGCCGGGACCGTCACCGACTGACACGCCGAGGTGCCCGGGACCGCGTGGTCCCGGGCACCTCCGGTCCGGTCTAGGCGGACGGGATGTCGATGCGCTCGGTCTGGTTCGCGCCGACGACCTCGATGCCCCTGGTGCCGATCAGGCCGGTCAGGTCGAGTTCGACGGCGTACGGGGCGAGGGCCGGCAGACCGATGACCGGCATCTGACCGACGACCTCGATGACCCAGTACTCCGGCCGCTGGATGTAGCGCACCGGGTTGAGCGTCACCTCGATGTTCATGTACGGCACCTGGCCGGTGACCACCAGCTTCGGCGGGGGTGCGGGATAGATCATCAGGGAGACGACGTCGGCCCGTTCGAAGCTGACGAGCTGGGACGACCCGGCCGGCGGGTCCTGGTCGCTCACTTCTCGACGTGCTGGAGGCCGACGACGAATTCGAGGGCCAGCGGCGGGGCCGTCCAGGTCTGCTGGCCGACCACACCGTCCACCGGAATGCCCGCCCAGCTCTGGAATGCCCGTACCGCCGCCTCGGTGTTCTTGCCGAAGTGACCGTCGGTGCCCTGCGGAGTCGTCACCCAGAGACCGGCCGCGCCCATCGTCAGGACCTGCTGGAGGGCGCGGACCGCGTCGCCCTCGGAGCCCTGCCGCAGCGTCGGCATCGCGGTGCCGTCGGGTAGTGCCTTCCACGTCGCCTCGTCGACGACACCGGTCGCCGGCAGGCCCTGCCCGGTCTGGAACGCCTTGGTCGCGGCCTCGGTCTTCGACCCGAACAGACCGTCCACGGCGAGCGTGGTGTCCGGGGTCCGTCGCAGTGCGCGCTGTGCCTGTTTCACCGTGTCGCCGCTGTCACCCGGCCCGACCTCCGGCATTTCCTCGTTGGCCATCACAGCTCCCGCCCACGCATCGATGAAAGTCGAACTCATCATCGGCGTCCGGCCTGCGGGGGTCAATCAGCGGGAGCTGTCAGGAATGCGCTGAGCCGCGCCCGGATGTGCGGGCTCACATCGACGAAGAGCAGGCGGACGTCGCCCAGTTCGTCCCCGCCACCGCCGACCTGGCAGGTCACCGCGACCGGGCCGTCCGGGAGCAGGATCTCGACGCTGACGATCGAACCCCGGGTCAGGTCCTCGGCCAGGCGCATCAGCGCGTCGTCACCGACCTCGTCCAGGTCGACGACCGCGTGCGCCCCGCCGACCGACAGGTTCATCGTCTGGCCGGGGAAGAGGTGACCGGCCGGCAGGGTCAGCACCACCGGCACCTGCACCGGGAGACGCTCGTTGCGGCGCCGCTCGATCCCGCCCGCCGTCTCGTCGACGCGCAGGTACACCCCGGGGATGCTGTTCGCGGGCTCGGGGACGACCGTTCCCTCGATGCTGAAACCGCGGCCGTTCTGCGTCCACAACAGGGTGGCGTCGACGCCGATCATGGCGAATCCGGTGAGCCCCAAGCGCAACGTGCCGTTGACCTCCCGGGTGACCCGGCAGGTCTGGACCGGGCCGCCACCGATCGACACGCTGACGCTCGGCACCGCCCAGGGCTGCGGTTTCTCAGTTGTGCTGGCCATGACAGGCACGTTATCGGCACCGTGGGGTCCGGCGCGGTCAATCGTTCGGGAGCAGACCGGCCTCGCGGGCCCGCAGGACCGTCGCCAGCCGGTCGGTGGTGCCCAGTTTCCGGTACAGCCGGGTCAGATGTTTCTGCACCGTGCCGGCACTGATCCCGAGCCGGCGGGCGATCGTCGCGGACGTCAGTGACTCGGCGAGCAACTCGAGGACGCTCAGCTCGCGGGGCGTGAGCAGCAGACCGGACGGGGCCGGCTCGGCCGGCGACAGCACCGGGACGCCGGTCATCTTCTCCAGCCACCAGGGCGAGGCGTCGCAGGCGGCGAAACCACGGCGGGCGGCGGCGATCTCACGGTCGGCGGCGGCCGGCAGACCCATGCTCCGGTACGCCACAGCCGCGTACACGTGGGATTGCGCGGCGTCCAGACGGTCACCGGCCCGGGCGAACGACCGTGCCGCCCGCTCGGCGTGGGCCGCGGCCGCCGCCGGATCGCGGCGCAGTGTCCCGTGGACCTGTGCCAGGTGGATGAAGCCCGCTCGCCGGGGCAGGCCGTCGACGGCGGGCAGGCGCTCGGCCCGCTCGGCCCACCCGGCGGCAC
>NZ_JBHSBL010000021.1:41637-65922 GCF_042650585.1 Actinoplanes subglobosus | reverse complement strand
GGCCGCCGCCGCGGCCGCGGCCAGCCACTGGTACCACCGGGCCTGCCACACCGGCCGCACCGTCACCCGGCCCGCCGCGTGCCCACCCCGGATAAGCAGGTCCAGACCGGCCTCCGGATCGCCGGCGGCGTACCGCGCGAACCCGAGGGTGAGCTCCGCCGAACCGGCCTGCCAGTCCGGACTGTCGCCGAGCGTCGCCAGGTCGGTCGCCTGTTTCCCGCAGGCCAGCGCCTCGTCGAGCTCACCCCGCCAGACCGCCACCCAGCAGCGGTAGCCGAGCACCCGCGCCTGGGTCTGCGGGGTGCCGGTCAGCACGGCCGCCTCCATGGCGTCGTCCAGGTGGGTCATGGCCGGTGTCAGCCGCCCGGTCATGCTGCCGTGCACGCCCAGCACCGTCTGCAGGGTGCCGAGCAGGTGGCTCTGACCGCTGGCGTGGGCTATCGCCAGGGCGCGGCGCAGGTGCCGGTGGGCGGCGGTGAACCGTTCCCGGTACATCTCGCCCCAGCCCAGGAACATCACCGTGTCCAGGCGCTCGGCGAGCTCACGGTCGGGCATCGCGTCCACGTACCTGACCGCCTCGTCCAGCCAGGCGGTGGTGTGCGGGCTGCCGACGTCGAACGACTGGTTGGCCACCACGGCGACGCTGAGCGCGTAGGCGAGCAGGGGACGGTTGCCGGTGCTGCGGGCGACCCGGATCGCCTCGCTCACCGCCGCGGGGTCGAACGGGCCGTACATGACGCTGGTCAGCGTGAGCCCGACCCGCAACGTCCCGGCGGTGAGCCCGTGCTGCTCGGGCAACCGGTCCAGCTCCCG
Source organism: Actinoplanes subglobosus (assembly GCF_042650585.1). NCBI lineage: Bacteria > Bacillati > Actinomycetota > Actinomycetes > Micromonosporales > Micromonosporaceae > Actinoplanes > Actinoplanes subglobosus. The sequence continues at coordinate 65,109 of NZ_JBHSBL010000021.1, read as the reverse complement.
GGCCAGCAACTCACGTGCCTCGGCGTGGTTCCCGGCCAGGTTGCGCAGCGTGGCGAGGAAGCTGACCGCGGTGAGCCGCTCCTCGCTGCCGACCGGGACCAGCCGCAGGATCTCGCCGAGGATCTCCTGGCTGCCGCGCAGGTCACCGGTGATACCCAGGGCCCGGCCGCGCAGGGTGAGCAGCCGCAGCCGCAGCGGGGTCGTCGCCGGGTCCTGCGGCAGGAGCCGGATCGCGGACCCCAGCCAGTGCGCGGCGGCGGCGGGCGTGGCGTGCACGGCGTCCATCGCGACGGCTTGCAGCAACGCCACCGCGGCCGTGTCGCCGACGGCCGCCGACGCCTCGATGTGCGGCGCACGTGCCTCGGCCGGCGCCCGGCGATCACCCAGCTCGGTGGCCGCCCGCGCGTGTGCGCCGAGCCGCCAGCCCGCTCCGGCGTTGTGGTAGGCGGCGCTGCGCAGCAAAGGATGCCGGAAACGGAACGTGCCCGGTGCCTCCCCGGCCCGGACGAGATCACGCCGGACCAGCTCGTCCAGGGCGATGTGCACCTCCGGCTCCGGCAGGCCGGCGACCGCCGCGAGCATGCCCGGGTCGCACTCGTCACCGGCGACCGCGGCCGCGTGCAGCACCTGCCGGCACACCGGCTCCAGCCGGGTGAACTCGCCGGCCAGCGCGGCCGGGCCGCTGGTGGGCCCGTTCGCCGCGCCGCTCGCGGCCAGCACCTCCAGATAGAACGGGTTGCCGCCGCTGGCCCGGTACAGCTCCTCCCTCCGGGCGGGGCTCAGGCCGGCCGGCAGGAGGGCACCGGCCTCGGCGACGCTGAGCGGGCCGACGTCGACCGTCGTGCCCCAGCCCTGCCGTGCCGCGCGGGCGAACGCCTGGTGCAGCCGCTCCGGCGCCTGCCGGGAGCGGTAGACGAGCGCCAGCGTCACCGGCGCCCGGGGCGGATGACGCAGCAGATGATCGAGCATCTCCATCGAGCTGTCGTCGCCCCAGTGCAGGTCGTCGAAGGCCAGCACCAGCCCGGACGGCCCGGCGACGATCTCCAGCAGGGCGCGGACCGCCCGGTGCAGCCGATACCGCTCGGCGGCGACCAGACCGGTCTCCTCGCCCCGGCCGTCGGCGGCGAGCGTGGGGAAGACACTCGGCAGCAGGCGCCGGTCGGCGGGATCCAGCCCCGCCCAGCGCGACTCGGGCCAGGCCCGCAGATGATCCTCGAAGGCGTTGCGGAACACGCCGAACGGCACCTCGCGCTCGAACTCCGAACCGTGGCCGGACAGGACGACACGCCCGGCCCGGCGCGCCTCGGCCAGTGACTCGGTCAGCAGACGGGTCTTGCCGATGCCCGGATCCCCGACGATCGCCACGACCGCCCGGTCGCCGAACAGCCCACGGAGCGTCGCCATCTCCGCCGTCCGGCCGACCAGAGACGCCTGCTGGTCGCTGTCGGGCACGCGCGCACCGCCTTGATCGACGTCGGTCGGGCGTAGATAGATACCCCCGCATGCCTCGCCCTGTCAAGGGGGCACTTCTGCCACCTGGCCGCGGCCCGGGCCTGGTCCTAGTGTTCGCAGGCGCTGGGTGCGGCGCTCCGGGGGGCCGCGCCGCGCCCGGCCAGCTGGTTCTGTCCGGCGCCCCTGTCAGGTCCGTGTAAGGAAGTCATGAAGTCATCTGGATTGCGGGGGATCGCCGTCGGCGCGATGCCGGCGCTCGCCATCGTCCTGCTACATCCGGGCACCGCCGGCGCGGCCGTGACCGGCCTGGAGGCGAACGTCACCGCCGGCGTCCTGAGCGTCACCTCCGGCGGAGGCCTCGCCGACAAGGTGAACGTCCTGGGCCCGCTCGCGGCGAGTGGCGGCACGTACATCGCGGTCGTGTCCGACGACGCCGGGCAGGTCGTTCCCGGCACCGGATGCGAAGCGGTCGACCGATACCAGATCGTCTGCGACGCGCCGGCGATCACCCGGATCGAGGTGTCATCCGGCGCCGGGAACGACCGGGTGGTCACCGACGTCACGATCCCCGTCACCGTGCACGGCGGTGACGGCGACGACCAGCTGACCGACCGTGCCGGAGGCAACGAACTGTCCGGCGACACGGGCTCCGACTGGCTGTACGGCGGTGCGGGGGACGACCGGCTCTCCGGCGGTGACGGCGGGGACCAGATCCACGGTGAGGCCGGGGACGACACGATGGACGGCGGTGCCGGCACCGACTTCTTCGTCGCCGGGTTCGACCTCGACGGCACGGACGTCCTGCGCGGCGGCGACGGCGACGACTACGCCGACTACTCCCGGCGCTCGGCACCGGTCACCGTGACACTGGACGGGATCGCCGACGACGGCTCCGCGGGGGAGAACGACGTCCTGTCCGGCATCGAGTCGGTCCGGGCCGGCAGCGGCGATGATCGTCTCGCCGGTGACGATGAAGCCAACACCCTCGACGGCGGTGCCGGCAACGACCGGATCGTGGGCCTCGGCGGCGACGACTCCCTCTACGGAGACCGCGGCGACGACGCCGTCGAGGGCGGTGCGGGCGCTGATTCCCTGGCCGGTGGCCTGGGCCGGGACACCGTGCTCGGCGGGGCCGGTGACGACTACCTCAGCGTCGGTGAACACCCGGGTGAGGGCCTCGACCTCGAACCGGATCGGTACGACGGCGGCGCGGGCCGTGACCGGCTCAGTTACTCCTGGACGTCCCGGGCCGTGACGGTGACCCTCGACGGTCTCGCGAACGACGGTAAAGCCGGCGAGAACGACAACGCGGTCGCCATCGAGGACATCAGCGGCACGAACTACGACGACGTACTGATCGGTGACGGCGGTGACAACCGGATCACCGGCGAGGCGGGCAAGGACGTCATCGACGGCGGCGCCGGTGTCGACGACCTCAACGGCGGACCGGGCCGGGACACGCTGCGGTCCGTCGACGGTGCGGGCAGCCGGGACCGTGTCGAGGGCGGTTACCCCTGGGACACGAGGAAGGACGACGACACCTGCGAGGCGGACGCCGACGACCTGGTGTTCGCCTGTGCCAACGAGGTGATCGTCCAGCCGTAGGCAACGGGGGATCCGGTGCCCACGGCTGGAGACATCCGTGGGCACCGGGTATGACGGGGGAGGCCGCCGGCGACCGCTGCCGTCAGCGTCAGCTGAGACGGCGGATGTCGCCGTAGGCGCGGTAGAAACCGCCGCGGCTGGCCTCGCGGACACCGGTGACGACGTAGCGGGTGCCGCTCTCCCGGATGCCCTTGGGGAACTGCACCTGCCAGTCCCGGTGGTAACCGGAGGACACCACGCGGATCCGGAGCCGGCCGGACTCCTCGACGCACTCGACGACGATGCCGTCGGCCGGGTCGTGCACGATCTCGACGGTGGTCGACGGGGCCACCTCGGTCATCCGCGCCGGCGCCTTGACGTCGACCACCTCGGGGACGGAGCCGTCGACGGCGGCCCGGATCGCCTGCTCGCTGGCGTCGATGCAGGCCAGTGAGCCGTCGGTGGTGACGATGTAGAGGCGGTCGTCGTGATACTGCATCGAGTAGGCGGAGCCGCAGCCGGTGGCCAGTTTCCACAGGCGGTTGCCGGCGGCGTCGAAGCAGTAGACCGAGGACGCGCTGTCACCGGCGAAGATGTAGCGCCCGTCCTCGGCGGCGGCGCAGGAGAACACCGCGGCGTCGCACTGGTAGGTCTGCCGGCGCGAACCGTCCTTGCCCAGCTCGGCGACCTGCCGGTCGGACGTGCCGGCGTAGACGGTGTCGCGCTCCTGCCAGCCGAACAGGACCGCACCGCGCGTGCCGGTGTGCCACAGCTCCTGCCCGGTCCGCCAGTCGTAGCTGGTGACACCGGCGCTGTGCCCGTGGTGGACGGCGTTGTCGTCGCACCGGACCATCCAGGCCGACGAGCCGCGGCCGGGGCGCTGCCAGAGGAACTCGTCCTCGTGGTCGATCGCGGAGATGCCGCCGTTGGCGTCGGAGACACCGAGCACGCCGTCGTGGATGTCCAGCCAGTAGATGTCGATCTCGGGCGCGATCCGGTAGGCCAGGCGGGGCACCTTGCCGGACAGGTCGTAGACGTTGCCGTCGTCGCAGCCGGCGTAGATCCACCGGTCGTCGGCGACGATGCATTTCACCCCGTCGGGCAGGCGGAACTGCTGCCGCACCTCGGCCTGGTGGCTCAGCGTCGTGATCAGCCCGGCCTCGTTGCCGACCATGCAGACCTCGTCGTCGACGAAGACACCGAACGCGGGGCTGCCGGTCTTGTAGCGCCACAGGACGGGAGCCCGCTTGGCCGTCGACCGGGTGCTGACGATCTGCCGCCGGGTGACCGACCGTGGCTGCCGCTGGCCGATGACGGCCGGCGCGTAGCCCTTGCGGACCTTCTCCCCGATCTTCTTGGCCGCCTCGGCGCGCGCCTTGTCCTCGTTGGTGAACGACGACTGCTTGACCTGGCCCCGGTCGCCGATGCGTCCGTAGCGGACGGTGAGATCGGTGCCGTCGACAGTCACCTCGTAGAACTTGTGGGAGCTCCCGCTGTCTTCGGAGAGCTCGAGGTACGTCGTTTCGGCCGGCATCCGGGCCACCTTTCGGCAGGAGGGGGAACGCGGATGAAGATAGCCAGGGGGTACGACATTCCCGCGGCAACCCCTAACGCCGGTGTTCAGGGGTGTGCACATCCCGGCCCGGTGCCGCAGGATCGGTACGGTGATCCCATCCCTGTTCGCGGTCAGTGATCTGCACGTGTCGTACGCGGAGAACCGGAAGGTCGTCGATCGTCTGCGGCCCCGCTCCGACGGGGACTGGCTGATCGTCGCCGGTGACGTCGGCGAGGTCTTCGGTGACATCGAGCGCACGTTGCGGCAGCTGCGGGACCGGTTCGCGGCGGTGGTGTGGGTGCCCGGCAACCACGAGTTGTGGACCCACGCCTCCGACCCGGTGCTGCTGCGCGGTGCGGAGCGGTACGACGCGCTGGTCCGGATGTGCCGGGACATCGGTGTGCTGACCCCGGAGGACGATTACCCGGTCTGGGCGGGCGCCGACGGCCCGGTCGTGGTGGCGCCGCTCTTCCTGCTGTACGACTACTCGTTCCACGCGCCGGGGACGAGCACCAAGGAGGACTCGCTGCGACGGGCGTACGACGTGGGTGTGGTGTGCACCGACGAGATGCTGCTGCACCCGGATCCGTACCCGGACCGGGATTCGTGGTGCCGGGCCCGGGTGGCCGGGACCGAGCGGCGGCTCGCGGCGATCGACAGCACACTCCCGACGGTGCTGATCAACCACTGGCCGCTGGTCCGGCAGCCGACCGACCAGATGTGGTACCCGGAGTTCGCGCAGTGGTGCGGCACCACTCTCACCGCCGACTGGCACGTGCGGTTTCGGACCGTCGCCGCCGTCTACGGCCATCTGCACATCCCGCGGACCACGCATTACGACGGGATCCGGTTCGAGGAGGTCTCGCTCGGCTATCCGCGGGAGTGGGGCCGTCGCGGCGGGGAGCCGCAGCCGATGCGCCTGATCCTGGCGGGTGCCGCATGATCGAGCGGCTGCTGCCCTCCGGTGTGGTGGCGGTCGAGGCCTTCGGTGACGATCCCGGTGACGAGGCGTTCCCGGGTGAGGAGGACCTGATCGCCAATGCGGTCGTCCCGCGGCGCCGGGAGTTCATCACCGCGCGCCGGTGCGCCCGGGACGCCCTGGCCGTGCTGGGTCACCCGCCCGCCCCGGTCCGTCCGGGGCCGGGCCGCGCACCGATCTGGCCGGCCGGTGTCGTCGGCAGCATCACGCACTGTGCCGGTTACCGGGCCGCGGCGGTGTCCGGCCGGGCGGGCCCGGCGTCGATCGGTATCGACGCGGAGCCGCACGCACCGCTGCCTCCGGGGGTGCTGGACTCCATCGTGGCCGGAGCGGACGCGGCCAGGCTGGCGGCACTCGCCCGCGCCGAGCCGTCGATCCGCTGGGACCGGCTGCTCTTCAGTGCCAAGGAGTCCATCTACAAGGCGTGGTACCCGGTGACCGGCCGCTGGCTCGGGTTCGAGGACGCCTCGGTGTCGATCGAGGCATCCTCGGCGTCCTTCACCGGTCACCTGCTGGTGCCGGGGCACCGCCACGACGGCGGTGCGGCCCTGACCACGCTGCGCGGGCGTTACCTGATCGACAGGGGACTGGTGGTGACCGCGGTCGTCGTGCCGGTCTGATCGGCGTCCGCCCGGAACGCGTCGGCCGTGATCGTCCGCAGGGCCAGGGCCAGCTCGGGACCGGTGGGCGCGCGCTCCGGATCGATCAGGTACTGCGCGATGACGCCGGTCAGCATCGCCTGGTAGAAGCAGCCGAGTGACCGGGCCGCCTCGTCGTCGGGGTGGTGGAAGATGTGCGCGAGGCCGAGACGGGCCTGCTCCAGCCCGTCGGCCAGCTGGCGGCGCAGCTCGGGCAGGTGCTCGATCTGGGCGAAGACCTCGAAACTGGCCGCCCACAGCCCCCGGTTCTGGGCGAAGAGCTCGACGACGCCGGACCAGATGACCTGGAAGCGCTCGACGGAGCCGGGGCGCAGGCCCTCGCCGGCCTCGGCGAGAACCTTCTCCAGCTGGCCGCCCCACTCGCCGCTCGCCTCGATGAGCGCCTCGTTGAGCAGTGCCTCCTTCGAGCCGAAGTGGTAGCCGATGGACGCGAGGTTGGTGCCCGAGGCGGCGACGATGTCGCGCGCTGTCGTCCGGGCGTAGCCCCGCTCGACCAGGCACCGTTTCGCGCCCGCCAAAAGATCATCACGATGTCCCACAGCTCAAGCATAGGTGAGAGATAAACGGATGTATCACACGAGCGTCATAGACGTTTGTATAGAACGCTTGTATATTCGACGCATGACACTCATCGCCAACCGAGCCGGCCGTAGGGAATGGGTGGCGCTCAGCGTGCTCGTTCTGCCTCTGCTCCTGGTCTCGATGGACATCACCGTCCTCTACTTCGCGGTGCCGGAGATCGCCGCCGACCTGGCGCCGACGAGCACGCAGCAGCTGTGGATGATCGACGTCTACGGTTTCGTGCTCGCCGGCATGCTCATCACGATGGGCAACCTCGGCGACATCGTCGGCCGCCGGCGGCTCCTGCTGGCCGGCGCGACCCTCTTCGGCATCGCGTCGGTGATGGCAGCCTTCGCACCCACCGCGGAGGTCCTCATCGCGGCCCGCGCACTGCAGGGTCTCGGCGGCGCGACACTGATGCCGTCGACCCTGGCGCTCGTCCGCAACATGTTCCACGACCAGCAGCAACGCCGGTCCGCCATCGCGGTCTGGTCGATCGGCCTGTCCGCCGGCGCGGCCATCGGCCCGATCGTCAGCGGCCTGCTGCTCAACAACTTCTGGTGGGGTTCGATCTTCCTCATCAACGTGCCGGTGCTGGCCCTGCTCTGGATCCTCACACCGATGCTGGTCCCGGAGTACCGGCGAGCCGGAGCCGGCAGCTTCGACGCGGTGAGCTCGCTGCTGTCGCTCGGCGCCATCCTGCCGATCATCTGGGGCATCAAGGAGGCGGCCGCCGCGTCGGCGCTGAGCGTCGAGGCCGTGGCGTCGATCGTCGGCGGCCTGATCGTCGGCTACTTCTTCATCCACCGTCAGCGGCACCGCGAGCACCCGATGCTCGACCTGCGGATGTTCCGGGAGCGTGGCTTCGGCCCGGCCATCCTGGTCAACCTGACCGCGTTCCTGTGCCTGATCGGCTACGGCATCTTCACCACGCAGTACCTTCTCGGCGTCCTGGGCATGACACCGCTCGCCGCGGCGCTGTGGACCATGGCGTCGCCGGTGCTCAGCTTCGTGCTGGTGCCCTTCGCCGTCATCTTCACCAAGAAGATCCGGCCGGCGTACGTGATGGCGGTCGCGTTCCTTTTCGTGGCCGCCGGATTCGCGGCCATGACACAGGTGACGCCGGAGCGGAACATGCCGCTGATCGTGGCCGGCACGGTCGGGATCGGCGTCGGCGCGGCCATCGTGCTCACCATGATCACCGACCTGGTGGTGGCCGTGGCGCCGGTCGAGACGGTGGGTTCGGTGTCCGCGCTGAACCAGACGTTCCAGGAGTTCGGCGGCGCCCTCGGCATCGCCGTCTTCGGCAGCATCGGCGCCGTGCTCTACGGCCACAACCTGGAGCAGAACGTCACGCCCGACATCCCGCGCTCCACCGTGGAGGCCGCCGAGGAGACCATCGGCAGCGCGGTGCAGATCTCCCACGACCTGCCCGCCGGTGCCGCCGACGCGCTGCTGCACGCGGCGCGGGGCGCCTTCGCCGACGCGATGAACGGTGTCGCCCTGGTCGGCCTGGCGGTCGCGCTGTCGGCGGCGGTGTTCACCGTCTCCCGGCTGCGTCACGTGGCCTCCCTCCCGGACGAGGAGCAGGTCCAGGCCAGCCTGGACTCCTGATCGGCTCGACCACGGCACGGAGAAGGGGCGCCCCGCCGGGACGCCCCTTCTCCGTGCCGTGCGCTATTCGTTCGCCGCGGTGCCGACGCTGATCGCCGCGACCGGGCACTGGACCACGGCGCGGCGGGTGGCCGCCTCGTCGGTCGCGTCGCCCACCAGCATGACCAGGCCCTCCACGTCGTCCTGGTCGAAGACCTCCGGGTAGGCGTGGGCGCAGGCGCCCGCACCGACACACCGGTCACGATCGATCCGGATCCGCATCAGCCGGTGCCTTCCCTACGGCCGGACCCGGTCGGCGGCCCGCGGTGCCGGGACCCCCGTCGCCTCGGCACCGGTCAGCGTGCCGAACTCCGGGTACTGCGCGATGGCCTCGGCCGCGGTGAGCGGCGCCTGCCGGCGTCCGCGCAACACGGTGAACAGCGCCGGTACGGTCATCATGCTGGCCGGCGGCGCCTGCAGTGAGGCCACGTTGAAGGACAGGTTGGACAGCGCGGCGTCCTGGGTGGTCACCTGCGCGAACCGTTCGGCGAACCGCCGGGCCAGCCGGGGTGCGCGGCGGATGTTCATGGTGACGTCCGGGTACCACTGGTCGGTCCCGGTGGCCATCTGCCACGGTCCGTCACCCGCCTTGGCGATCCCGGCCTGGAGCCGCCGGGACAACTGCGGCCCGGTGCCGGTACGTGCGATCTCGTCCCGGAGGAAGAGGGCACCGAGCGCCGCGACCGACATGCCGGTCGCGTAGTTCGGGTTCAGCGTGGTCGCCGCGTCACCGACCACCACGAAGCCCTCCGGCACCGGCAGCTTCTCGTACCGGCGGCGACGGTTGGGCAGGCCCCGGTAGGCGCGGATGTCGCCGGCCGGGGTGGCCTGGTCGACCAGGTCACCGATGATCGGGTCGTCGAGCGACCGCATGAACTCACGGAACCCGGCCTCGTCGGTCGGCGGCGTGCCACCCCGGGTGCCGATCAGGGCCACGATCCACCGGTCGCCCTCGTTGGGCATGAGCGCGGCGCCACGCCCGGGACGCCCGGTTCCGGCCCGGGCCTCGACCAGGACTCCGGGGAAGTCCGGCCGGGCGCCGGCGGGGGCGCGATAGAGGCGGCTGGCGTAGGCGAAACCCGCGTCCACCAGCTCCTCCTGCACCCGGGGCAGTCCCAGGGCGACGAGCCAGTCCGGTGCGTGCGACGTCCGGCCGGTGGCGTCCACGGTCAGGTCGGCGTCGATCGTCTCGGTACGGCCGTCCCGTTCCACCTGTGCTCCGGTGACACGTCCGGCCGTACCGCTGAGCCCGATGATCTTCGTGCTCTCCCGCAGCTCGATGCGCTCGTTGCTCAGCACCAGCTGCCGCACCTTGTGGTCGAGCAGTTCCCGGCTGCACGCGATCACCGACGCGTCGCCCTGATGCCGCCGGTACCAGCCCTGCGCGGAGAGCGTGAGGATCTGCGACGGCATGCCACGGCGTTTCGCCCCGGCCGTGGAAAGCGCTTCCAGGGCGCCCGGCAGGAGCTTCTCCAGGGCGGTGCAGCCGCCGCTCATGAACATGTGGTTGTGGTGGCCCTGCGGCAGACCGCGCCGGGGGAGAGGCGACTCCGGGAACCGGTCGCCCTCCACGACGATCACGCGGTCGGCCGTCTGCGCCAGGGCGGCGGCGGCGAGCATGCCCGCCATTCCGCCGCCCAGGACGACTGCTTTGCGCACGGTGCGCCCTCCGTTCCTCGTCCGGTCGCTCATTGCTCGAATCCGGAGACGGACAGGAACGCCTTCATCCGGCTCGCCGCCAGCTCCGGGTCGGGCAGGACTCCCAGCTCGTCGGCGAGGCGGTACGCCTGGGCGAGGTGCGGCACCGAGCGTGCGCCCTGTTCGCCCCAGACCATCCGGAAGTGACCGGCGTGCCCGGCCAGCCAGCCGAGGAAGACCAGATCCGTCTTGAAGAACAGCGTGCTGCGCCCCGGGCCCTCGAAGACCACCTGGGACAGCGCCCGGGTGCTCTCCAACCGCCGGCGGAAGCCCTCGCGGTCACCGGCGTCCAGCAGATGCAACGCCTCCGCGGCGAGCGGGGCGATGGGGTCGAACACCGGCGTGAGCGCGTCGCTGAAACCGCTCTCGTCACCGGCGATCAGATCCGTGTACGTCTCGTAGTCGCCGGTGTAGAAGCGCACCCCGGCGGGCAGCCGGCGGCGCAGCTGGACCTCGGACTCCGGGTCGAGCGGCGCGACCTTCACACCGTCGATGCGGTCCCGGTTGGCGGTGACGAAGTCGACGAAGGTGGCGGTGGCCTCGTCGACGTCCGCCCTGCCCCAGTAACCGGCGTGCCCGGGGACCCAGGTGGGCAGCAGCCAGTGGACGATCGCGGGGCGGCTCGACTGGGACAGCAGCCGGGTGTAGACCTCGGCGTAGTCGTCCGGCCCCTCGGCCGCGGCGGCCAGGGCGGTGCTGGCCATGATGATCGGCTGGGCGCCGGCCTGCTCGACCACGGCGAGTTGTTCCTCGTACGCGTCGATCACGGCCTTCAGGGGGTGGGCCGTGAACGGGTCGAGCTGGTCGGTCCAGACGCCGGCGGCGAGACGCCCGCCCACCGCCGCGGCCTCGGCACCGCTGCGGCGGATCAGTTCGGCCGATGCCGCCCAGTCGAGCCCGGCGCCGCGATGCTGGGTGTCCAGGGCCTCGGCGACGGTGAAGCCGTACGACCAGAGGTGCCGCCGGAACGCGAGGGTCGCGTCCCAGTCCAGTGACTGGGGCGGCGGCGGGCCCAGCGGCGGCCCGAACGGCTCGTTCGCGGCCAGCCGGTCACCGACGACATGAGCGGCCACCAGCACCGAACGGGACTGCGGCGCGGTGCCGGGCCGGAGGGGGAGAGGATTGGTGTTGGGCGTGTGAACGACGAGCTCGCCGTCGGCCCCAGGGAGTTTGATCACGGCAGATCTCCGGACGTCAGAGGGGGTCACCAGGTGACGGGCAGCGACTTCATCCCGTGGATGAGCGTGAAACTCTTGAACTCCAGCTCGTTCTCCGGAACCGCGAACCGCAGCTCGGGGATCCGGCTGAACAGCGTCCGGAAGACGATCTCCAGCTCGACCCGGACCAGGTTGGCGCCGGGGCACTGGTGGATGCCGTGCCCGAACGCCGAGTGCAGGGCGATCTCGCGCCGGATGTCGAGGGTGTCCGGGTCCTCGAAGACCGTCTCGTCACGGTTGGCCGACCCGTTGAGCGCGATGATCCCCTCACCGGCCCTGATCAGCACACCGTCGATCTCGATGTCCTCGGTGGCGACCCGGGCCGTCGCCGAGTCGGCGATGCTCAGGTAGCGCAGGAGCTCCTCGATCGCCTTCGGGAGCAGCGACGGGTCACGGCGCAGGTCGGCCAGCTGGTCGGGGTGCTGGAGCAGGACGGCCGTACCCAGGGTGATCATGTTGGTGATCGTGTCGAAGCCGCCGAACAGCAGCATCCGGGCCAGCGCGACGATGTCCTTGCGCTCCAGGGTGCCCTCGGTGGCGTTGCGGGCGATGATCCGGCCGAGCAGGTCGTCGGTGGCGTCCTTCTCCTTCTGCTCCACCAGCACCGCGAGGTACTCGTCCATCGCCTGGGTGGCGGCGCCGACCTCCTCCGGCGTGACGTCGCTCTTGACCGTGGTCTCCGCGAACGCGCGGAAGGTGGCGGTCTCGTCGATCGGCACACCCATCAGCTCGCAGAAGATCAGCGACGGCACCGGGATCGCCAGGGCCTCGACCAGGTCCACCGGGCCGCCCTGGGCCAGCATCGCCGAGATGTGCTCGTCGACGACCTCCTGGATCCGGGGCCGCAGCGCCTGCATCCGCTTGGCGGTGAGTTCCGGGATGAGCGCCCGGCGGCGCACCGTGTGGTCCGGCGGGTCCATCGCCACCACCGGCAGCTCCATGTGCTGCAGGACCTCGTCGGGAACCGGGAACTGCAACGGGTACCCGGGCAGCTTCACATTGGAGCTCATCGCCGGCGAGGTCAGCACGTGACGTACCTGATCCTGCCGGGTGACGATCCACACCTCCTTTCCGGAAAGCATCAGGCGGACCTTGGACACCGAATTGTTCTTACGCAACTCCCGATATTCGGCCGGGGGGCTGAACGGGCACTTCCGGGGCATCGGAAATGGCGTCGCCTCGGTTTCGGTCTCGATTTCTTCGATGGCACCGGTCATGCAGGATCAACCCCTTGAGTTCGACACGTCGCGGGTGCGCCCGGTCAGCGCCAGGCTAACTATTTGCGATTAACTCGGATCCCCCTAATGCACCCCTAAAACTTGAAGGTGAAAACAGCGCCCCCGCAGGGGCGGGGGCGCTGTTCCCGGACGGGGGACCGGGTCTGGAAACCTTCTGTCAGGCCGGTGCGGCCGCCTCGACGGGCCGGACCTTGAGTACCTGCCAGGTCGGCAGAAGGGTGGCTCCGACCGTCAGGACGGTGGCGAAGCCGACGATCGCCAGGTACATCCACACCGGACCGGACGGCGTCAGCGAGTCGGCGCGGGCCAGGCTGAACGGGATCAGCGTGGCGGGTGCGACCACCGTGCCCAGCAGGATGCCGATCAGGGCGGTCCCGGCACCTTCGGCGGCCATCATCCGGACGACCTGGGCCCGGGTCGAGCCGGTGAGCCGCTGCAGGGCGAACTCACGGGTCCGGCCGCGGATCGCGAGCCAGGTGCTGTTCAGCACCGAGATCGTGATGTACCCGAGCAGCGTACCGACGAGCAGGTAGCTGACCAGGGCCTGAGCGTCCAGGTGGTGGGCGAAGGCGTCGGTCAGGCCGTCCCGGTCCACCACCTCGGCGCCGGGCTGACCGGCGGCCACCCCGCCCAGAGCGGCGGCCAGCTGCTCGTCGCTGACCCCGGCCTTCGGGCTGACCACCACGTAGCTGGGCATGCCGCTCTCGACGTGACTCGCCAGCAGCTCGGCCGGGAGCAGGATCGCCTCGAACCCCTCGGTGGCCTCGACCAGGGCGACCACCGTCAGCTTCTCCGCGGCGCCGTCACCCATCCGGATCGTCACCTGGTCACCGAGGCCGGCCTTGAGTTCGGTGGCGTAGTTCGCGGCCAGGGCCACGGTCTTGCCGGTCAGGTCGGTCAGGCTGCCCTCGACCTCACGGGCCGCGCCGACCGCGGCGGCCGACGACCCGGTGTAGCCGAGCAGCTGCCAGCCGGCCAGGTCCTTGTTGCCCCAGGGGTCCTCCGGGCTCTCCACGAACCCGGTGCTGGCCACGAAGTCCGACGCCGCGCCGACCTCGGGCAGAGCGCTGATCTGCTCCAGGGTGCCGGCCGTGACACCGGCCGGGCCGGCCTTGTAGACGGCGTCGCTGACCAGGGTCTGCGTGTAGATCTTCTTGACGCTGCTCTCGGTCGACACCAGGTAGAGGTTCGCCGTGGCGATACCGGTGAGCAGCATGATCGGCGTGGTCACCGCGGCCAGGCGGACCGCCCGGTTCTGCAGGTTCAGTGTGGCGAGCTTGCCGGACAGGCCGGACAGGACCCGCAGCACCGGACCGATGACGGTGGTCATGCCCTTGGCGATGCTCGGGCCCAGCAGGGCCAGGCCGGAGGCGAAGAACACCGAGGCGAAGGTGGACGGGCTGGCGATGAGCGGCCCGGACACCAGGGTCATCGCCACCACCATCAGCATGCCGCTGAGGCCGAAGCAGACGACCGCCAGGATCGGGCGGACCTTGCCGAGGCGGTACCGCTGACCGCTGTCGTCGGTGAGCGCCTCGGTCGGCTTGGTCAGCGTCGACCGGCGGCCGGCGATGATCGAGGCGCCGACCGAGGTCAGGATGGCCAGCGTCGCGGCGATGATGGTCGGCGTCGAGCTCTGGTAGAAGGTGAAGCCGGACGGGGCGATACCGGTCGCGATCAGCGCCTCGAAGAGCCACTTGCCGGCCAGCAGGCCGGGCACCGCGGAGAGCACCGTCGCGAGCAGCGAGACGGCCACCGTCTCACCCATGATCATGCGGCGGACCTGCTTGGGAGTGGCGCCGACGGCCCGCAGCAGGGCCATCTCCTTGTGCCGCTGCTGGAACGAGAGCGACAGGGTCGAGGCGACACCCAGCAGACCCACGAGGATCGAGAGGCCACCGAGGATGCCACCGATCAGGATCAGGTCGGTCATGTCGACGTCGGCGTACTCCGCCTTGCCCCGGTCGTCACCGGTCAGTGCCACCGCACCGGCACCGGCGATGGCCTGTTCCACCCGGGCGACCAGGGCGGCCTGGTCGGTTCCGGCGACCGGCAAGACGGCGATCGCGTCGGCCTTGGCCGGGTCGGCGACGAAGCGCCGGACGTCGGCCGGGGAGAAGAACACGGCGTCCTCGGTCACCTTGCCGGAGAACTCGGCGACGCCGGTGACCAGGAACTTCTCGGTGCCGGTACGGACCAGCACGTCCACCTTGTCGCCGGGGCCGGCGCCGATCCGGTCGGCCACGTCGGAGTCCAGGACCACCTGACCGGTCGCCGCCGGCGGCTCGCCGCTGACCAGGCGGTACGGGTTGAGCTGGGCGGACTCCCACCCGTGCCCGAACGAGGTGAGCTCGTCCTCGCCGGTCGGCACCTTGCCGCCGGCCAGCGCGGTCGCCGGGAACGCGTGATCCAGGACCACCCGGTCGACACCGTCGACGGCGGCGACCTTCTGGGCGAGTGAGATGTCCACCCGGACCCGTTCGCTCAGTGTCGCGACCGGGTTCCCGTGCTGTTCGTAGGCGCTGTCACCGGCCACCACGATCGGTGCCGCGGCGAGGCGCTGGGCGGGGAGCACGGCCCGCAGACCGGTCTCCATCATGGAACCGGCGGCGGTCATGATCGCGCCGGCGACGAAGATGACGACGAAGGTGGCGGCCAGGCCGCGCCAGTGGAAGCGCAGGGCGCGCAGCGATTGCCGGAACATCAGCGACCACCCGCCGCAACGACCGTGTCGCCCAGGTGGGTGAGCTGCTCGGCGACCGCGTGGGCGGTCGGCCGGTACATCTCGGTCGCGATCCGGCCGTCGGCCAGGAAGACCACGCGGTCGGCGTACGACGCGGCGACCGGGTCGTGGGTCACCATGACGATCGTCTGGCCGAGCTGGTGCACCGACTGCGCCAGCAGGGACAGGATGTCCCGTGCCGTGCGCAGGTCGAGCGCGCCGGTCGGCTCGTCGGCGAAGATGACCGCGGGCTGGGCGATCAGGGCCCGGGCGATCGCGATGCGCTGCTGCTGGCCGCCGGAGAGCTCGGCCGGGCGGTGCTTGACCCGCTCACCCAGGCCGACGCTGTCGACGACCTCACGCAGCCGCGCCTTGTTGACCTTGCGGCCGGCCAGTTCCAGGGGCAGCACGATGTTCTGCTCGCCGGTGAGCGCCGGCAGCAGGTTGAAGGCCTGGAAGATGAAGCCGATCCGGTCGCGGCGCAGCATGGTCAGCTCGGTCTCGTTCTTGCCGGTCAGGTCCACCCCGTCGAGCAGGACCTTGCCGCTGGTCGGCTGGTCGAGCCCCGCCGCGCAGTGCAGCAGCGTGCTCTTGCCGGAACCGGACGGGCCCATGACGGCGGTGAACGTGCCACGCTCGAAGTCGATGTCGACACCGGCGAGAGCCGCGACACTGGTGCTGCCGCGATGGTAGATCTTCTCGACGCCACGCATTTGAACGGCGCTCACGGTGTTGTTGATCCTCATATCCATCTGCTGCTCCTCGAGTGAGGCCATCGCAAGGGGATCGGAATTCCCGCTTGAGTGGCTCGGTTTCCTCGAGCCATGCCATGACACTACGAATCAGCAATGGCGTCACCCAGCCGCCTACGTCCCCGAATGGCAGGGGAAAGGTGAAGTCCTAAGGTGTATCTAGGTACACCCCTACCCGTTCCCCAGCACCAGTGACGGCTCCGGTCCGGCACGGCGAGACTGAAGCCCGTCCGACGTGCTGATGGAGGAGGAGACACCGTGGACGCAGGTCGCATCCGCACCACGCTGCTGGCGGGGGTGCAGGGCTCGGCGCTCGTACTGATCATTCTGGGCGGGACGCCGATCCTTCTCGCCCTCTCTCTGGTCTCCATCGTGCTCGTGCCGCTCGGGATCGGCGGTTTCACCACGCCACTGGTCCTCACCCTGGTCCGTTCGCACGCCAATTTCCGGCGCTGGCTCGCGGAGGAATGGGCGGGCATGCGGGTGCCCGTCTCCTACAAGCCGTTCCCCGACGACGTGCGCCCCGGAATCGTCGGTGTCTTCGAACGGTGCAGCATCATGCTGAAGGACGGTGCGACCTGGCGGGACATGCGCTGGCTGGTGGTCGACATGACGGCCGGCCTGATCACCGCACTGCTGACCCCGGCCGCCCTGGTCTACGGCATCCACGGCGTGCTGCTGGTCTGTGGGCTGTGGCAGCCGCTCGCCGATGGCACCGGCACCAACTGGTACACCTTCGTCCCGGTGACCGGCTGGGGCACCGCCATCCTCGCCGCACTGGTCGGCGCCGCGATCCTCGCCGTCACCCACGCCCTCGGCGGCAACCTCGTCCGCCTGCACTTCGCCGTCAGCCGGGCCCTGCTCCAGCCGCCCCGCGCGATGCGCCTGCACCAGCGGATCGACGAGCTCACCGAGACCCGGCAGGACCTGATCGACGCCTCGGCCGGCGAACTGCGCCGCATCGAGCGCGACCTGCACGACGGCGCCCAGGCGCGGCTCGTCGCGATGGGGATGAGCTTCGGCCTGATCGAGTCACTGGTCGACCGCGACCCGCAGCAGGCCAAGGCGCTGCTGGTGGAGGCACGGGAGCACTCGGCCGAGGCGCTCAACGAGCTGCGCGACCTGGTCCGCGGCATCCGCCCGCCGGTGCTGGCCGAGCGGGGGCTGCCGGACGCCGTACGCGCGCTGGCCCTCCGGATGCCGATGACGGTGACCGTGAACATCGACTATCCGGGCCGCGCGGCGGAGTCGATCGAGGAGGCGGTCTACTTCGCGGTCAGTGAGGTGCTGACCAACGCCGCGAAGTACTCCAACGCCGAGCGCACCGACATCAGCCTCAGTCACCGCGCCGACGTGCTGACCGTGGTGGTGAGCGACAACGGCAAGGGCGGCGCCGTGCCGGGTGCCGGCAGCGGCCTGATCGGTGTCGAGAAGCGGCTCGCCGCGTTCGACGGCACCATGACGCTGAGCAGCCCGGACGGCGGCCCGACCGTGGTGACGATGACGCTGCCCTGCCGCCTGCGGCCCTGATGGTGATCGACGACCCGAACCCGTCCCCGCTACACGATCACCACAGGAGCTCCCGTGCGTTTTCGACCGGCCCCGGCAGTGACGGCCTCGGTTCTGACCGACGGATGTCTCGAACTCATCCGCGAGGTGGAGGTCCATCGATTCAGGTGCGGGCCCGCGGGCACCGCGATGTGGATCGCCCTCGGACAGTACGACGGTGACCGGGTGACCGCCGCCGGAAAGCTCGCGATCATGTGGGACAAGGACCTCGACCTCGTGCTCGCCGAGATGGACAAGTGGATCAGCGAACTGTGTGACGCCTCGCTGCTGCATCCCGAACCCTAGGCCCGCGTCCGCGGTCCGCGCTCCCGAGCCACCCGTGAGGCATGGTGGGATAGGGGGCAGTCCGGCTCATTTCCCCTACTCCGGGAGTCTGTTGTGCGTGTCGTGCTCGCCGAAGACCTGTTCCTCCTCCGAGACGGCCTGGTCCGCCTGCTGGAGGCACACGACTTCGAGATCGTGGCGGCCGTCGACAACGGGCCGGACCTGCTGGACGCCCTGCTCAACCTGCGGCCGGAGGTCGCCGTCGTGGATGTCCGGCTGCCGCCCACCTTCTCCGACGAGGGTCTGCGGGCCGCACTCAAGGCGCGCGAGCAGATCCCCGGGCTGCCCGTGCTGGTGCTCTCCCAGCACGTCGAGCAGCTGTACGCCCGGGAGCTGCTCGCCGACGGCAGCGGCGGCGTGGGCTATCTGCTCAAGGACCGGGTCTTCGACGCCGCCCAGTTCGTCGAGGCGGTCCGGCGGGTGGCCGTCGGCGGGACCGCGATGGACCCCCAGGTGATCTCGCAGCTGCTGTCGCACCCCAGCAACGAGCCGGCCGCCACCCTCGCCCCGCGCGAGCGGCAGGTGATGGAGCTGATGGCGGAGGGCCGGTCCAACGCGGCCATCGCACAGCGCCTCAACGTGACCGAGCGGGCGATCGCCAAGCACACGTCGAACATCTTCGCGAAGCTCAACCTGCCGCCCTCCGACGACGACAACAGGCGGGTTCTCGCGGTCCTGGCGTACCTCAACCGCTCCTGATCGTAGGGGCGCGTTAGGGGTTTGCCCGCCCATCCGCGCTGCATAGCGTCCCGAGGAGAAGTGCCCAGATTCTCCGTCGAAACGCGACAGTGTGGAGTACGCCCGTGGCCGAGCCCGAGATCTTCGTCCCCGACGCCGAGCCCGGCCCGAAGGAGGTTCCGGGGGCAGCACCGGACCTGATCCGGCGGCTGTCCTCGGTTCCGGTCCCCGAACAGACCCGGATCCTGCTCGACGTGGTGCGCGCCCAGGCGGCCGACGTGCTGCGCCGGATCCGTCCCGGCGAGCCACCGCTGGTGGACGTGGCCCGGCCGTTCAAGGAGATGGGCTTCGACTCGATCGCGGCGGTGGAGCTGCACGCCCGGCTGCAGGCCGCCACCGGGGTGGAGCTGCCGGTCACGATCGTCTTCGACTGCCCGACCCCGGCGACCATGGCCCGCTATCTGCGCGCCGAGCTGCTCGGACTGCCCGAGGAGGCGGCCGCGACGGCACGCGCGTCGGCCGTCGACGACGAGCCGATCGCGATCGTCGGGATCGGCTGCCGCTACCCCGGCGGTGTCGCCTCCGCCGAGGACCTGTGGCGGCTGGTCGACGAGGGACGTGAGGTCCTCGGGAGCTTCCCCACCGACCGGGGCTGGGCCGTCGACAGCATGTTCGACAGCGACCCGGACACCCCGGGCAAGAGCTACGTCGACGTCGGCGGGTTCCTCGGCGACGCGACCCTGTTCGACGCGGAGTTCTTCGGCATCAGCCCGCGTGAGGCGCTCGCCATGGACCCCCAGCAGCGCCTGATGCTGGAGACGGCCTGGGAGGCCCTGGAACGGACCGGCATCGACCCGTCCTCCCTGCGCGGCAGCTCCACCGGCGTCTTCATCGGGGCCGAGGTGCACGAGTACGGCGTCCGCGTCCACGAGGCCCCCGAGGGCCTCGACGGCTACCTGATGACCGGCAACGCCCCGAGTGTCGCCTCGGGCCGGGTCGCCTACGTCCTCGGCCTGGAGGGCCCGGCGATCACCGTCGACACGGCCTGCTCCGGATCCATCGTCTCGCTGCACCTGGCCGTGCAGGCACTGCGCCGCGGCGAGTGCACGCTGGCCCTGGCCGGCGGTGTGACAGTGATGGGCAGCCCCGGCATGTTCACCGCCTTCAGCCGTCAGCGTGGTCTCGCCGCCGACGGCCGCTGCAAGGCGTTCGCCGCGGCCGCCGACGGCACCGGCTTCTCCGAGGGCATCGGCCTGCTCGTCGTCGAGCGGCTCTCCGACGCCCGCCGCAACGGCCACACCGTGCTGGCGCTGGTCCGTGGCTCGGCCGTCAACCAGGACGGCGCCAGCAACGGCCTGACCGCGCCGAGCGGCACCGCCCAGCGGCGGCTCATCGAGCAGGCCCTGGCCAGCGCGGCGCTGACGGCCGCGCAGGTCGACGCGGTCGACGCGCACGGCACCGGCACCCGGCTCGGCGACCCGATCGAGGCGCACGCGCTGATCGCCGCCTACGGCCAGAACCGGCCCGCCGACCGTCCCCTGTGGCTCGGCTCGGTCAAGTCCAACCTCGGCCACACCCAGGCGGCCGGTGGCGTCGCCAGCGTCATCAAGATGGTGATGGCGATGCGGGCCGGGGTGCTGCCCCGGACGTTGCACGTCGACGCGCCCACCCCGCACGTGAACTGGTCGTCCGGCAACGTCCGGCTGCTGACCGAGCCGGTGGACTGGCCGGCGGCCGGCGAGCCGCGCCGGGCCGGCATCTCCGCCTTCGGCATCAGCGGCACCAACGCCCACGTGATCATCGAGGAGCCGCCGGCCGACGACACCGCCGGGCCGGCCGCGCAGCCGCGGGACGGCGAGCCGGTGCCGGTGGTCGTCTCCGCCTCGGACGAGGCCGCCCTGCGGAGCCAGGCCGGCCGGCTGCTGGCCCTGCTCGACGCGGAACCCGGAACCGGCCTGGCCGACCTCGGCTCGTCGCTGGCCACCACCCGCGCGGCACTCGGACGGCGGGCCGCGGTCGTGGCCGGCGATCTGCCGGCGCTGCGGGAGCCGCTGCTGGCCCTGGCCGCCGGCGAGGACCACCCCCGGCTGCTGCGCGGTGCCGCCCGGGCCGGCGGGACCGCCTTCCTCTTCACCGGCCAGGGCAGCCAGCGCCTCGGGATGGGGCGGGAGCTGTTCCGGGCGTACCCCGTCTTCGCCGAAGCCCTCGAGGAGGCCATCGGCCACCTCGACCTGCAGCTGGACCGCTCGCTCTGGGACGTGCTGTTCGCGGCCGAAGGCTCGCCCGAGGCCGGCCTGCTGCACCAGACGGTCTACTCGCAGAGTGCGCTGTTCGCTGTCGAGACGGCCCTGTACCGGCTCGTCGAGTCGTTCGGTCTGCGGCCGGACTTCCTGGCCGGGCACTCGATCGGCGAGCTGACCGCGGCGCATGTCGCCGGCGTGCTCAGCCTGCAGGACGCGGCGACACTGGTGGCCGCCCGGGGCCGCCTGATGCAGGCGCTGCCGTCCGGCGGCGCCATGATCGCTGTCCAGGCCACCGAGGACGAGGTGCTCCCGCTGCTGGCCGGGCACGAGGACTCGGCCGGGATCGCCGCCGTCAACGGCCCGCAGGCCGTGGTGATCTCCGGCGAGCTGGCGACCGTCGAACGGATCGCGGAGGAACTGGCCGGGCGCGGGCGCAAGACCCGGCGCCTCACCGTCAGCCACGGCTTCCACTCGCCGTTGATGGAACCGATGCTCGCCGGGTTCCGGGAGATCGCCGCGATCCTCGACTACTCCGCCCCGCTCGTCCCGGTGGTGTCCACGGTGACCGGGCGGATCGCCACCACCGAGGAGCTGTGCTCCCCGGACTACTGGGTGCGGCACGTCCGGCAGGCGGTGCGGTTCGCCGACGGCGTCCGTACGCTGCTGGACTCCGGTGTGACGACGTTCGTCGAGATCGGGCCGGACGCCGTGCTCTCCGCGATGGGCGGCCAGACCGCCGGCGACGAGGACGACGTGACGTTCGTGCCGGTGCTCCGCCGGGACCGCGACGAACAGCAGGAGGTCCTGACCGCACTCGCGACCGCCCACGTCCGGGGTGTGCCGGTGGACTGGCACGCGTACTGGGCCGGCAGCGGTGCCCGGCGGGTCGCCCTGCCCACCTACGCCTTCCAGCGGCGCCGTTTCTGGCTCAGCGCCGCACCCGCCGACGGAAACGCCACCGGCCTCGGCCAGATCGACGCCGGGCACCCGATGCTGCAGGCGGTCGTCGGTGTCGCCGGCACCGACGGCGCCGTGCTCACCGGGCGGATCTCCGTCAAGACCCACCCGTGGCTCGCCGACCACCTGATCACCGGCGTCGCCCTACTGCCCGGCACCGCCCTGGTGGAACTGGCACTGCACGCCGCCGACCAGGTCGGATGCGACCGGCTCGACGAACTCACCCTGCAGACCCCGGTGCTGCTGCCGGACCAGGGCGGCCTGGCGGTCCAGGTCGTCGTGGGCGCGGCCGGTGACGACGGGCGCCGTACGGTCGAGATCTGGTCCCACCCCGACGGCGACGCGACGGACGCCTGGACGAAGCACGCCGAGGGCCTCCTGGCCCGGGCGACCGCGCAGCCCACCGGATGGCGGCCGGAGTCGTGGCCGCCCGCCGGGGCACAGCCGGTCGACATAACCGGCCTCTACGACGACCTGGCCGGCCAGGGCTACGACTACGGACCCGCCTTCCACGGGCTGCGCGCGGTGTGGCGGCTCGGCGCGGACGCGTACGCCGAGGTGGCCCTCCCGCCCGAGCTGGCGCCCGCCGCCTCCGCCTACGGGCTGCATCCCGCGCTGCTCGACGCCGTCCTGCACGCCACCGAGTTCGCCGGCCAGGCCGGTGAGGGCACCCGGCTGCCGTTCGCCTGGACCGGCGTCACCCTCGCCTCGGCCGGCGCGGCCGCGCTGCGGGTCAGGATCACCGCCACCGGTACGGACGCGGTCGCCCTCGACCTGGCCGACACCACCGGCGCACCGGTCGGCGGGATCGAGTCGTTCGTGCTCCGGACGATCGACACGGCACGACTGCGCACCACCGGGACGACCCCGCTGTACCGCCTCGGCTGGCGGCCGCGCCCGGTCGTGTCCCCCGAGCCGGGCTCCTGGACCGTGGTGGCCGGCCTGGACGAGCTGACCACGGTTCCGGACGTGGTGGCCGTCGAGGTGGCCCCGGCGGGCGGCGACGTGCCGGCGGCGGTTGCCGACGCTGCCGGCACGACGCTGGCACTGATCCAGCGCTGGCTCGCCGACGACCGTTTCGCCGCCTCCCGCCTGGTGCTGGTGACCCGTTCCGGTGTGGCGGCGGCCGACGGTGACCCGATCGATCTGCGGGTCGCGCCGGTCTGGGGCCTGGTCCGCGCCGCACAGAACGAGCATCCCGGCCGGTTCACCGTCGTCGACGTCGACGGGGACGACATGCTGCCGGCGATCACCGTCACCGAGCCGGAGGCCGCCGTCCGCGGTGGTGAGGTGCTGGTCCCGCGGCTGGAGCCGGCCCCCGGCGACGGCGACGGCGGTTTCGGCACCGGCACGGTTCTCGTCACCGGCGGCACCGGCGGGCTCGGCGCCACCGTCGCCCGTCACCTGGTGGAGGCACACGGCGTGACCGACCTGGTGCTGGTCAGCCGGCACGGTACCGACGCCCCCGGCGCAGCCGACCTGTCCGCGCTGGCCGCCCGCGTCCGGGTGCTGGCCTGCGACGTGACCGACCGGGCCGCGGTCGAGCGCCTGATCGGCGAGATCGGCCCGGAGCTGTCGGCCGTCGTGCACGCCGCCGGTGTGATCGACGACGGGCTCATCGCGTCGCTGGA
>NZ_JBHSBL010000021.1:0-41598 GCF_042650585.1 Actinoplanes subglobosus | reverse complement strand
CTGGTGGAGTCGCTGACCCCGGACCGTCTGCGCCGGGTGCTGGCGCCGAAGGTCGACGGGGCGTGGCACCTGCACGAGTTCACCCGCGACCTCGGGCTCTCCGCGTTCGTGCTGTTCTCGTCGACCGCCGCGTTCCTCGACAACGCGGGCCAGGCCAACTACGCGGCCGCCAACGCCTTCCTCGACGCGCTCGCCGTGCACCGCCACGAGCAGGGCCTGCCGGCCACATCCCTGGCCTGGGGTCTGTGGACCGGTGACCGTGGCATGGGCGCCGGGCTCGACCGTCTGGCGATCGAACGGATCGCCGGCCTCGGGCTGGTCCCGCTCACCGCCGGGGAGAGCCTGGCGCTGCTCGACGCCGCCGTCGCGGGCGGGCGGCCGGCCGTCGTCCCCGTTCGCGTGGACACCGTGGCCCTGGGCAGGCGCGCGGACGGCGTACCGCCGGTGCTGTCCGAGCTGGTCCCACCGGCCCGGCGCCGGGCCGCGACGGCCGCCGCGCCCGCGACCGTGGACGACTCGCTCGCCGCCCGGCTGGGACGGCTGTCGCCGGAGGAACGCGACGAGACACTGCTTGATCTGGTACGGGCCGAGGTGGCCGGCGTTCTCCGGCACGACAGTGGCGGGGCGATCGACCCGGACCGGGCGTTCAGTGAGATCGGCTTCGACTCGCTCTCCGCCGTCGAACTGCGCAACCGGCTGAACACCGTGGCCGGGCTGCGCCTGCCCGCGACCCTGGTCTTCGACTATCCGACGGCCCGGGCGCTGGCCGCGCACATCGGCGGCAGACTGGTGGTCGCCTCCGCACCGGCAGTCGCGGTTCCGGTGGTCCGTACCGTGTCCGACGACGGTGATCCGATCGCGATCGTCTCGATGGCCTGCCGCTATCCGGGCGGGGTGACCACCCCCGAGGAGTTGTGGCGGCTCGTCGCCGACGGCGTCGACGCGGTCAGTGCCTTCCCCGCCGACCGTGGCTGGGACGTCGCGGCCCTCTACGACCCCGAACCCGGCGTGCCCGGCAAGACCTCCACCCGGGAGGGCGGCTTCCTGCACGACGCCGCCGAGTTCGACGCCGACTTCTTCGGGATCAGCCCGCGCGAGGCCCAGGCCATGGACCCGCAGCAACGCCTGCTGCTGGAGACGTCGTGGGAGGCGATCGAACGGGCCGGCATCGACCCGCAGTCGCTGCGTGGCACCGCCACCGGCGTCTTCGCCGGCATCATGTACCACGACTGGGGCACCCGGCTCGGCGAGGTGTCCGACGACATCGCCGGCTACCTCGGCAACGGCAGCCTCGCCAGTGTCGCGTCCGGCCGGGTGGCGTACACGCTCGGCCTGGAGGGCCCGGCCGTCACCGTCGACACCGCCTGCTCCTCGTCGCTGGTGGCCCTGCACTGGGCGATCCAGGCGCTGCGCACCGGCGAATGCTCGATGGCGCTGGTCGGCGGCGCGACGGTGATGTCCACCCCGGACACCTTCGTCGACATGAACCGTCAGCGTGGGCTTGCCGGCGACGGCCGCTGCAAGTCCTTCGGGGCCGGAGCGGACGGCACCGGCTGGGGTGAGGGCGCCGGCATGCTGCTGCTCGAACGGCTCTCCGACGCCCGGCGGCACGGCCATCCGGTCCTCGGCGTGGTCCGCGGGTCGGCGGTCAACCAGGACGGCGCCAGCAACGGGCTGACCGCGCCGAACGGCCCGGCCCAGGAGAGGGTCATCCGGCAGGCGCTTGCGGGCGCCGGGCTCACGCCCGCCGAGATCGACGTGGTCGAGGGGCACGGCACCGGGACGACTCTCGGTGATCCGATCGAGGCGCAGGCCCTTCTTTCGGCGTACGGCCAAAGCCGTCCCGCCGATCGTCCGCTCTGGTTGGGGTCGATCAAGTCGAACATCGGTCACGCGCAGGCCGCCGCCGGTGTCGCCGGCGTCATCAAGATGGTGATGGCGATGCGTCACGGTGTGCTGCCGCCCACCCTGCACGCCGATGAGCCGTCGCCCGAGGTGGACTGGTCGGCGGGGGCCGTGCGCCTGCTGGCCGACGCGGTCGCCTGGCCGGAGGACGGCCGCCCGCGCCGTGCCGGTGTCTCCTCCTTCGGTATCAGCGGCACGAACGCGCACGTCATCCTCGAACAAGCGCCGCCGGTGGAGGCCGAGCCGGCCGTGACCGCGCCGACCGTAGCCGCGCCGGCAGTAGCCGCGCCGGCCGTGACCGGGCCGGCCGTGACCGGGCCGGCCGTGACCGGGTCGGGCCTGGTGCCGTGGGTGCTGCATGCGAAGTCGCCGGCGGCGCTGGCCGGGCAGGCACGGTCGCTGCTGGAGCGCCTCGGGTCGTGGTCGGATGACGAACTTCCCGCCGTCGGGCGCGCGCTGCTGACCTCGCGGTCGGTCTTCCCCGCACGTGCCGTGGTGGTGGCCGGGGATCGCGAGGCGCTCGCCGCGCGTCTTCGGGCGGTCATCGAGTCGGACGCCCCGGTCGCCACGGCCGGTCGTGTCGGCTGGTTGTTCTCCGGTCAGGGCGTGCAGCGTCTCGGTATGGGTCGTGGTCTCTACGAGGCCTTCCCGGTCTTCGCCGCCGCCTTCGACGAGGTCGCCTCTCTGGTCCCGGGTGACCCGAAGGGCATCTGGTGGGGCGAGGACCGGGCGACTTTGGATTCGACCGACAACGCGCAGATCGGGATCTTCGCTTTCCAGGTCGCTTTGGTCGCACTACTTAAGTCGTGGGGGATTAAGCCCGACGTTTTGGCTGGTCATTCGGTTGGCGAGTTCGCCGTCGCTCATGTGGCGGGGATGATCTCGCTGCCTGATGCGGTGCGTCTGGTGGTCGCGCGCGGCAAGTTGATGGCCGCACTGCCTGCTGGTGGGTCGATGGCTGCGGTGCAAGCGACGGCCGCGGAGGTTGAGCCGTTCGGTATCGCGGTCGCTGCGGTCAACGGTCCGGATTCGGTGGTGATCTCCGGCAGTGCTGAGGACGTCGACCGGGTCGTCGAGGCGCTGGGTCGCCGTAACACTCGGCTGCGGGTGTCGCATGCGTTCCATTCGTCGTTGATGGATCCGATGCTGGCTGCTTTCGAGCAGGAACTTTCGACGGTCACCTTTAGTCCGGCGCAGATTCCGGTCGTCTCGACGGTGACGGGTAAGGCGGCGACTCCGGACGACCTGGCGACTGTCGACTACTGGCTGAGGCACACCCGCGGGACAGTGCTTTTCGCTGACGCCGTGGCCGCGATGGACGCCGGTGTCTTGTTGGAGATCGGGTCGGATGCGGCGTTGACCCCGATGGCCGACGGAACGATCGCACTCCAGCGCCGTGACCGCGACGAGGTCACCGAACTGTTGACCGGTCTGGGACAGGCCTATGTGCAGGGCGTCTCGGTCGACTGGGCCGGGCTCCTCAGCGCGGCCGGGCCGACTCCCGCCGGTGCGCCCCGGGTCGACCTGCCGACCTACGCCTTCCAGCGGCAGCGGTACTGGCTGGACGCGGCGGTGGGTGCGGGCGATCTGCGATCGGTGGGTCTGCAGAAGGCGGAGCATCCGATGTTCGGGGCGATGGTGCGCCTGCCGGACGACGGTGGCGCGATCGCCACCGGGCTGCTGTCGGCGCAGGCCCAGCCGTGGCTCGCCGACCACCGGGTCAACGGCCGGATCCTGGTGCCCGGCACCGGCCTGCTGGAGATGGTGATCCGCGCCGGTGACGAGGTCGGCTGTGGAACCGTCGACGAACTGACGCTCCAGGCGCCGCTGATCCTGCCGGAACAGGGCGGCCTGCAGGTGCAGGTGGTCGTCGGCGCCGGGACCGACGGGCTACGGCCGGTCAGTGTGCACAGCCGCGCCGACGGTGTCGAGGGCTGGACCCGGCACGCGACCGGAACCGTGCGCGGCGCCACCACGACCGCCGACTTCGACTTCTCGGTGTGGCCGCCGGCCGGTGCCGAGCCGATCGACATCAGCGGGGCTTACGACCTTCTGCGCCTTCGGGGGTACGGCTACGGCCCGGCCTTCCAGGCGATGACCGCGGCCTGGCGCCGTGGCGACGAGGTGTTCGCCGAGGTCACCGCGCCGGAGGCACTGCAGGGCCGGGCGGTTGATTTCGGCCTGCACCCGGCGCTGCTGGACGCCGCCATGCACGCCGACCTGCTCGCCGGCGACGACGCGTCGACCCTGCTGCCGTTCGTCTGGGGTGACGTGACGCTGCACGCCGCCGGTGCCGGATCGCTGAGGGTCCGGCTCCTCCGGGTGCGCGGCGATGAACTCTCCGCCCTCTGGGTGGCCGACGCGGCGGGCCGCCCGGTCGCGACCGTCGGCAGCCTGGTGTCCCGCCCGGTCACCGAGCAGCAGCTCGCCCGGGCCGGCAACCACTCCCTGCTGCACCTCGGCTGGCGGTCGCGTCCGCTGGGCGAGCCCGCCGAGGCCGGTTCGTGGGCCGCGGTGACCACGCTCGACGAGCTGACCACGGTGCCCGACGTGGTCGCCGTCAGTCTGACCGCCGTGGGTGACGACGTCCCGGCCGCGGTCGCCGACGTCACCGCCTCGACCCTGAACCTGATTCAGCACTGGCTCGGCGACGACCGTTTCGCCGGCTCCCGCCTGGCGGTGATGACGCGCGGAGCCGTCACCACGACCAACGCCGATGCGACCAAGGGCGATGCGACCAACGCCGATGCGACCAAGGGCGATGCGACCAGCGCCGATGCGACCAAGGGTGATGCGGCCAAGGGTGATGCGGCCAAGGGTGATGCGGCCAAGGGTGATGCGGCATCCGGTGATGTGGTCGACGTGCGGGTGGCTCCGGTGTGGGGCCTGGTCCGTGCGGCGCAGGCCGAGCACCCGGGCCGGATCTTCCTGATCGACGTGGACGTGGACGTGGACGGTACCGACCCGCGGCCGGTGGTCGCCACCGGTGAGCCGGAGGCGGCCATCCGCGCCGGCCGGCTGCTCGTGCCGCGCCTGGAGCCGGTGACCGACACCGACCCGGAGACCACCGGCTTCAGCGCCGGTGCCGGATCGGAGCCGGCCGGCGGTGGCGCTGGATCGGGGACGTCTGGCTCCGGTGGTAGTGCCGGATCGGAGGCGTCTGGCTCCGGTGGTGGTGCTGGATCGGAGGCGTCTGGCTTCGGTGGTGGGACGGTCCTGGTAACGGGTGGTACCGGTGGGCTCGGCGCCCTGGTGGCCCGTCACCTGGTAACCGCCCACGGCGTCCGCGACCTGGTCCTGACCAGCCGCCGTGGCAACGCGGCGCCCGGCGCCGCGGAACTGTCGGCCGAGCTGACCGGGCTCGGCGCCCGGATCCGCGTGCTCGCCTGTGACATCGCGGACCGGGCCGCGGCCGAGCGCCTGATCGGCGAGATCGGCCCGGAGCTGTCGGCCGTCGTGCACGCCGCCGGTGTGATCGACGACGGGCTCATCGCGTCGCTGGACGCCGCCCGCCTGCGGCGGGTGCTGGCACCGAAGGTCGACGGGGCGTGGCACCTGCACGAACTAACCAGCGGCCTGGTGCTCAGCGCGTTCGTCCTCTTCTCGTCGGCCGGCGGCACCGTCCTCGCGGCGGGCCAGGCCAACTATGCGGCGGCCAACACGTTCCTCGACGCGCTCGCCGTGCACCGGCACGAGCAGGGTCTGCCGGCGACGGCACTGGCCTACGGCATGTGGGAGGTCGACACCGGGCTCGGCGGACCGCTGACCGAAAGTGATCTGGCGCGTATGCGACGGCTCGGTCTGCCGGCGCTCACCGTGGCCGAAGGACTGGCGCTCCTGGACGCCTCTTTCGCGCGGGCTGAGCCGGTGGTCGTACCCCTGCATATCGATCATGTCGCGCTGCGTAACCGGACCGGAGACGTCCCCGCTCACCTGCGTGGTTTTCTTCCCGCGCCGGCCCGGCGGGCCGCCGCCGCCCGGACCCTCGACGGCCCGGGCCCGTTCGACCGCCTCGCCGCGCTGCCCGCACCGGAACGTTCCCGCGCCCTGCTGGAGATCGTCCGCACGCAGGTGGCCGCCGTCCTCGGGCATGCCGGGCCGGAGGTGATCGAGCCGGACCGGGCGTTCAAGGAGATGGGCTTCGACTCGCTCGCCGCGGTGGAGCTGCGTAACGCCCTCACCGGCCAGGTCGGCCTGAAACTGACCCCGACCCTGGTGTTCGACTACCCGAGTCCGCGGACGATGGCCGACCACCTGATGACCAGGTTCGCCGACAGCGTCACCGCCGCGCCGCCCACCGATCAGACCTTGGTCGTACGGGCCGACGAGCCGATCGCCATCGTCGGTATCAGCTGCCGGTTCCCCGGTGGGGTCCGGTCGGCCGAGGACCTGTGGCGGCTCGTCATGTCGGAGACCGACGCGGTCACCGGGTTCCCCGTCGACCGGGGCTGGGACACCGACGGCATCTACCACGCCGAGCCGGGCCGACCGGGTAAGACCTACGTCCGTACCGGTGGTTTCCTGCACGACGCAGCCGACTTCGACCCGGACTTCTTCGGCATCATGCCGCGGGAGGCGCTCGCGATGGACCCGCAGCAGCGGCTCCTGCTGGAGGGCGCCTGGGAGGTGTTCGAGGACGCCGGCATCGCGCCGACCTCGATGCGCGGCAGCCGGACCGGCGTCTACGTCGGCGTGATGTACCACGAGTACGGTGCCCGGGCCGGGCAGGCTCCCGACGACCTGTCGGCCTACCTCGGCAACGGCAGCGCCGGGTCGATCGCCTCCGGCCGGGTCGCCTACGCCCTCGGTCTGGAGGGGCCGGCCGTCACCGTCGACACCGCCTGCTCGTCGTCGCTGGTCGCGCTGCACACCGCCTGTCAGGCGCTGCGCTCCGGCGAGATCACCATGGCCGTCGCCGGCGGTGTGACGGTGATGCCGAACCCGGACATCTTCGTCGACTTCAGTCAGCAGCGCGGACTCGCCGCGGACGGTCGTTGCAAGGCCTTCTCCGACGCGGCCGACGGCACCGGCTGGGCCGAGGGGATCGGCCTGCTGCTGATCGAGCGGCTGTCCGACGCCCGCCGCAACGGGCACGAGGTGCTGGCGGTGCTCCGCGGCAGCGCCATCAACCAGGACGGTGCCAGCAACGGCCTGACCGCGCCGAACGGACCCTCCCAGCAGCGGGTCATCCGGCAGGCGCTGGCGGCCTCCGGTTTGTCGGTCGCCGACGTCGACCTCGTCGAAGGACACGGCACGGGTACGACTCTCGGCGATCCGATCGAGGCACAGGCCCTCCTTGCGACGTACGGCCAGAGTCGTCCGGCCGACCGTCCGCTCTGGCTGGGGTCGATCAAATCGAACATCGGTCACGCCCAGGCCGCCTCGGGTGTCAGCGGCGTGATCAAGGCGGTGATGGCCGTCCGCCACGGGATCATGCCGAAGTCGCTGCACGCCGAGCAGGCGTCCAGCAACGTCGACTGGAGTGCCGGGGCGGTCCAGTTGCTGACCGGCGCCCGGCCGTGGCCGGAGACGGCGGGCCCGCGCCGGGCCGGTGTCTCCTCGTTCGGCCTGAGCGGCACGAACGCGCATGTGATCGTCGAGCAGGCGCCCGCGGTCACGGAGCCGGCTTCCGGGCCGGTGTGGCCTTCGGGTGTTCCGGTGCCGTTGGTGGTGTCGGGTCGTGGTGAGTCGGCGTTGCGTGCTCAGGCTGCGCGGTTGGCTGATCTGGATCATTCGCCGGATGTGGCGTATTCGCTGGCGAGTGGGCGGGCTGCTTTGGAGAACCGTGCTGTCGCTTTCGATCCTGCTGCGTTGGCTGCCCTCGTCAGGGGTGACGAGGCTCCGGGTCTGGTGACGGGTGTGGCTCGTTCGGCGGGCCAGGTGGGTTGGTTGTTCTCCGGTCAGGGCGTGCAGCGCCTGGGCATGGGTCGTCGTCTCTACGAGGCGTTCCCGGTGTTCGCCGCCGCGTTCGACGAGGTCGCCTCTCTGGTCCCGGGTGATCCCAAGAGCATCTGGTGGGGTGACGACCGTGCGACTTTGGATTCGACCGACAACGCGCAGATCGGGATCTTTGCTTTCCAGGTCGCTTTGGTCGCGCTACTGAAGTCGTGGGGTGTTAAGCCCGACGTTTTGGCTGGTCACTCCGTCGGAGAGTTCGCCGTCGCTCATGTGGCGGGGATGATCTCGCTGCCTGATGCGGTGCGCCTGGTGGTCGCGCGCGGCAAGTTGATGGCGGCGCTCCCGGCCGGCGGCGCGATGGCCGCGGTGCAGGCGACCCCGGAAGAGGTCGAGCCGCTGGGCGTGGCGATCGCCGCCGTGAACGGCCCGAACGCGGTGGTGATCTCCGGCAACGCTGAGGACGTCGATCAGGCGCTGGAGACGTTGGGCCGCCGCAATACCAGGCTGAAGGTGTCGCATGCGTTCCATTCGCCGCTGATGGAACCGATGCTGGCCGCTTTCCAGCAGGAACTCTCGACTGTCACCTTCAGTCCGGCGCAGATCCCGATCGTCTCCACGGTGACCGGCAAGGCTGCGACTCCGGACGACCTGGCCACGGTCGACTACTGGCTACGCCACACCCGCGGGACGGTGCTGTTCGCCGACGCGGTGGCGGCGATGGATGCCACCACGTTCCTGGAGATCGGTTCGGACGCGGCACTCACGCCGATGGCCGACGGAGCGATCGCACTCCAGCGCCGCGATCGGGATGAGGCCGTCGAACTGCTGACCGGCCTGGCGCGCGCTTTCGTGCAGGGTGTGCCGGTCGACTGGACCGCACTGTTCCCCGGCGCCCGCCGGGTCGACCTCCCGACCTACGCCTTCCAGCGCGAGCGGTACTGGCTGGACGCGGCCCCGGAAGCCGAGCAGGCCCTGCTCGGGGCGATCGTGGTGTTGCCGGACGGTGACGGGGTCGTCGCGACGGGCCGGTTGTCGGTGCAGGCTCAGCCGTGGCTGGCCGATCACCGGGTCAACGACACGGTCCTCGTGCCCGGTACCGGCCTGCTGGAGATGGTGATCCGGGCCGGTGACGAGGTCGGTTGCGCGACGGTCGAGGAGCTGATGCTCCAGGCGCCGCTGGTGCTGCCGGCTCAGGTGCAGGTCGTGGTGGGTGCGGCCGACGACGAAGGCCGCCGGCCGGTGACCGTGCATTCGCGGGACGGCGACGAGTGGACCCGGCACGCCGAGGGCACCCTGACCACCACCGGCACCACCGCGGACTTCGACCTGACGGCCTGGCCGCCGGCCGGTGCCGAACCGGTCGACGTCACCGGCCTCTACGAGTCCCTCGACCAGCGCGGCTACGGCTACGGCCCGGCGTTCCAGGGCCTGACCGCGGCCTGGCGCGACGGCGACGATGTGTACGCCGAGGTCTCCCCGCCCGGAGCACTGGGCCGGCCGGCCGGTTTCGGCCCGCACCCGGCGCTGCTGGACGCGGCCCTGCACGCCGATCTGCTGGTCGGCGGCGACGAGCGGACCCTGCTGCCGTTCCTGTGGCGCGGTGTCACCCTGCACGCGACCGGCGGCTCCGGCCTGCGGGTCCGGCTCTCCCGGGTCCGCGGTGACGAGGAGTCCGCACTCCGGGTCGCCGACGAGAACGGCCGTCCGCTCGCGACGATCGAAGGCCTGGTGTCCCGGGCGATCGACCCGGCCCGGCTCGGCACCGGTGGCCCGCTGCTGCGGGTGACCTGGGAGACGCGGCCGGCCACCGGGGTACCCGTGGCCACGGACGGCTGGGCGGTGCTCGGCCGGGACCTGTGCGGCCTGCCGGCCTTCGGCAGTGTCGCCGACGTGCCCGCCGGCACTACCGTGCTGGTGCACGCGGTGCCCGCCGACGGGACCACGGGGGTGCTGTCGGCCGTACAACAGTTGCTCGCCGACTCCCGGCTTGCCGGCGCCCGTCTGGTCCTGGTGACCCGCGGCGCCGTGGCGGTCCGGCCCGGCGACGACGCGGACGTGACCCAGGCGCCGGTGTGGGGTCTGATCCGGGCTGCCCAGTCCGAGCACCCCGGCCGGTTCCTGCTGGTCGACATCGACGCGGACGGCCCGGAGGCGATCCGGTTGGCGCTGGCCGCCGCGGTCGCCGCCGATGCTCCCGAGACCGCCGTCCGAGGCGGCGTCCTCGCGGTGCCGCGGCTCGCACCGGTGCCGGCCACCACCCCCGGCATCGCCTCGTGGGGCGACGGAACGGTCCTGATCACCGGCGGTACGGGCGGACTCGGCGCCGCCGTCGCGCGGCACCTGGTGGCCGGGCACGGGGTCCGGGACCTGGTCCTGACCAGCCGCCGGGGCCTGGACGCGCCCGGCGCGGCCGAGCTGCGGGACGAGCTGGCCGCCGCCGGTGCGCGGGTCGACGTCGCCGCCTGTGACGTCAGTGACCGGGAGGCCCTCGCCGCCCTGATCGAGCGGATCCGCGGGGCCGGGTCGCTGACCGGGATCGTCCACGCCGCCGGTGTGCTCGACGACGTCCCCGTGCACGTCCTGACCCCGGAACGGCTGGCGACGGTGCTGGCACCCAAGGCTGACGCGGCCCGGCACCTGCACGAGCTGACCCGGGACGCGGATCTGGCCGCCTTCGTGATGTTCTCGTCGACGGCGAGTTTCCTGGACAACGCGGGGCAGGCCAACTACGCCGCCGCCAACGCCTACCTCGACGCGCTCGCCGAGCACCGCCGCCACCTCGGGCTGCCGGCCGTCTCGCTGGCCTGGCACCTGTGGGAGGGCGCCGGCATGGGCGCCACCCTCGACCCCGAGGTGATCGAGGGGCAGCGCCGGGCCGGCACCCCGGCACTGAGCGTGGAGCGGGGGCTGAGCCTGTTCGACGAGGCGCTCACCCGCGACGAACCGGTGCTGGTCCCGCTGCACGTCGATCCGGCCGGGCTACGGTCCCGGCCCGGCCTGCCGGACCGCCTGCGGTCGCTGATCCCGGCCGCGCCGCAGCGCGTCACCCGGGCGGTGGTCACCGAACCGCCGCTCTCCAGCGAGGAGGAGCTCAACCGGCGGCTGGCCGGGCGCTCCGCCGAGGACCAGCTGCGGATCGTCCTGGACCTGGTCCGGGACCATGTGGCGGCGGTACGGCACAGCGACCCGTCGTCGGTCGACGTCGACAAGGGCTTCACCGAACTGGGCCTCGACTCGCTGGCCGCCATCGAGTTGCGCAACCGGCTCGCGACAGCGACCGGCCAGCGCCTGCCGGCCACCCTGATGTTCGACTACCCCAACCCCGAGACGCTGGCGAAATACCTGATCAGCGAGATCGCCCCGGCCTCCACCGGACCCGACGACGAGTCGGTACGGCGGATGCTCGGCACCATCCCGATCGACCGGATGCGCGACGCCGGGCTGCTCGACGCCCTGCTGAAGCTGGCCGCCGCCGAGGAGCCGGGAACCACCGCCGACTCCGTGGTCCCGCAGGCCGAACCCCGGGCCGACATCAAGAGCATGGCGGTCGACGACCTGATCCGCAGGGCGCTCAAGGCCTCGTCGAACCCGTCGGAAAGCTGAGGTGACAGTGGAACCGTCCGTCGACCGGCTCGTCGAGGCACTGCGCAGCGCACTGCTGGAGAACGAGCGGCTGCAGGAGACCAACGACGAGCTCGCCGCCCGGGCCGGCGAACCCGTGGCCATCATCGGCATGGCCTGCCGCTACCCCGGGGACATCGGCACACCGGAGCAGCTGTGGCGCTTCGTCGAGGAGGGCCGCGACGCGGTGACCCTCTTCCCCGCCGACCGTGGCTGGGACACCGACGGGATCTACGACCCGGAGCCGGGGGTGCCGGGCCGGAGCATCACCCGGGAGGGCGCCTTCCTGCACGACGTGGCCGACTTCGACGCCGAGCTGTTCGGCATCTCGCCCCGGGAGGCCGAGGAGATCGATCCGCAGCAGCGGGTGCTCCTGGAGACGGCCTGGGAGGCGATCGAACGGGCCCGCATCGACCCGCTGAGCCTCAAGGGGACCCGTACCGGTGTCTTCACCGGCGTGATGTACCACGATTACGACGGTGCCGACGGCGGTGGCAGCCTGGTCAGCGGCCGGGTGGCGTTCACCCTCGGGCTGGAGGGCCCGGCCGTCTCGATCGACACCGCCTGCTCGTCGTCGCTGGTGTCGCTGCACCTGGCGGCACAGGCACTGCGGGCGGGGGAGTGCTCACTGGCCCTGGCCGGCGGCGTCACCGTGATGTCGACGCCGGAGACGTTCCTCTACTTCAGCAAACAGCGCGGACTCGCCCCCGACGGCCGCTGCAAGTCGTTCGCGGCGGCGGCCGACGGCACCGGCTGGGGCGAGGGGTGCGGCATGCTGCTGCTGGAGCGGCTCTCCGACGCCCGCCGCAACGGGCACCGGGTGCTCGCCGTGATCCGCGGTTCGGCGATCAACCAGGACGGGGCGTCGAGCGGCATCACCGCGCCCAACGGTCCCGCGCAGCAGCGGGTGATCCGGCAGGCGCTGGCCGGTGCCGGTCTCGCCGCGTCCGACGTGGACGTGGTCGAGGCGCACGGTACGGGTACCCGGCTGGGCGACCCGATCGAGGCACAGGCGCTCCTGGTCACCTACGGCCGGGACCGCCCCGCCGACCGGCCGCTGTGGCTCGGCTCGATCAAGTCGAACCTGGGCCACACCCAGGCCGCGGCGGGTGTCGCCGGCGTCATCAAGCTGGTGATGGCGATGCGGCACGGGCAGTTGCCGCGCACCCTGCACGTCGACGAGCCCACCCCGCAGGTCGACTGGAACGCCGGCGCGGTGCGGCTGCTGACCGGCGCCCGGGAGTGGCCGGACACCGGCCGGGCCCGCCGTGCCGGGGTCTCCTCGTTCGGCATCAGCGGCACGAATGCGCACGTGATCATCGAGCAGGCGCCCACGGAAACGGTGCACCCCTAGATTGCCCGGGCACCCCTTGATAGGGGTCCGGAAAAGGGTCGCGCCGGTATCGGAAAGCGGTAGAAATTGCGGCAGGAATTGAGCCGCAGAAATCTGATGGGAGGCCGTGATGGGCCGGGTTGACGGTAGGGTCGCATTGATCACCGGTGCCGCGCGAGGCCAGGGGCGCAGCCATGCGGTCCGGCTGGCCGAAGAGGGCGCGGACATCATCGCCATCGACGTCTGCCGGGATCTGGAGGTGACCGAGTACCCGCTCGCCGACGCCGCCGACCTGGAGGAGACCGGCCGCCTGGTGGAGAAGACCGGGCGCCGGGTGGTGCTCCGGCAGGCCGACGTCCGTGACGCGGCGGCCCTGAAGGAGGCGGTCGCCTCCGGGGTGGCCGAGTTGGGCCGGCTCGACGCCGTGGTGGCCAACGCGGGCATCCTGCCGATCGGCGCCGGCCGCCCGGTGACGGCGTTCACCGACACCGTCGACGTGAACCTCCTCGGTGCGGTGAACACCGTGCACGCTGCACTTCCGCACCTCGGCGAGGGTGGGTCGGTCATCCTGATCGGCTCGGTCACCGGCCAGATCCCGGGGTTCGGCGACACCACCCCGGCCGGGCCCGGATTCGCCGGATACCGGTTCGCCAAGCAGGTCCTCGCCAGCTATGTCAGCACCCTGGCGGTGCAGCTCGCGCCGTCCGGCACCCGGGTCAACGCGATCCACCCGACCAACGTCGACACCGCGATGCTGCGCAACGACCCGATGTACCGCACCTTCCGCCCCGACCTCGAACAGCCCGGCTGGGACGACGCCGAGGCGGGCTTCACCGGGATCCAGGCCATGCCGATCGCCTATGTGGAAGCGATCGACGTCTCGCACGCCGTGGTCTATCTCGCCTCCCCGGAATCCCGTTACGTGACCGGCCTGCAAATGCGCATCGACGGCGGCGCGCTCGTCAAGCAGAGCCTGTAGAGAAAAGCCCTCTCCCCTTTCCGTGTCAGTGCGAAAGGAATACCGCACATGCGTTTCGGACTCATCTACCACCACCAGCTCCCGCGGCCGTGGCAGGCCGACAGCGAGGAGCGGATGTTCCGCGAGTCGCTGGAGCAGATCGAGATCGCGGACAAGCTCGGGTTCGACTACGCCTGGGCGACCGAGCACCACTTCCTGGAGGAGTACTCGCACTCCGCCGCCCCCGAGGTGTTCCTGGCCGCGGCCGCCGCCCGGACGAAGAACATCCGCCTCGCCCACGGCATCGTCACGCTCGCGCCGTCGGTCAACCACCCGACCCGGGTCGCCGAGCGCCTGGCCACCCTCGATCTGATCTCCGGCGGCCGCGTCGACTTCGGCACCGGCCAGGGCAGCTCCCAGCTGGAGCTCGACGGGTTCGGCGTGTCCCGGGAGACCAAGCGCGACCAGTGGGCCGAGGCCCTCGGCGTGATCACCCGGATGCTCTCCGAGACGCCGTTCACCGGTCACGACGGCGAGTACGTCAAGGTCCCGCCGCGCAACGTGGTGCCGAAGCCGAAGCAGGGCCCGCACCCGCCGCTGTGGGTGGCGTGCAGCGCCCGGCAGACGATCGAGTCGGCGGCGAAGGCGGGCCTCGGCGCGCTGTCGTTCTCCTTCGTGTCACCGGAGGAGGCCAAGGAATGGGTGGACCTCTACTACCGCACGCTCGCCTCCGAGGAGTGCGTGCCGCTGGGCAAGACCGTCAACCCCAACTTCGCCGTCGTGCTCCCCTTCATGTGCCACCCCGACGAGGAGACCGCCCTGGACCGGGGTCTGTCCGGCGCCCACTTCTTCTCCTACTCGCTGATGCACTACTACATCACCGGGCAGCACCGGCCGGGCACCACCGACGTGTGGAACGAGTTCGAGAAGAACCGCGAGCAGTACGGCCTGGTCCGTGACCCGGCACCGGCCGGCGACACCGAGCAGAGCCCCGAGGCCCAGGCGATGCTGGCGCAGATCACCTCGCTGCGCCGCGGCATCGGCACCCCGGACCAGATCCGGGACCTGATCCGCCGGTACGAGGCGGTCGGTGTCGACCAGGTCATCTTCTCGGTGCAGATCGGCAAGAACCAGCACGAGCACATCGTCGAGTCGCTGGAGACGTTCGCGGCCGAGGTGCTGCCGGAGTTCGCCGAGGGCCGGGAGGCCGCCGACGCCGCCAAGAACGCGCGCCTCGAAGTCGCGATCAAGGAGGCGCTCAGCCGGATCGTCCCGAACACCACCGACATCGGTGACTACACCGTCGCCCCGGAACTCGGCGGCAAGTGATGCCGGGCCGCGGGACGCGACGATGACGGCCACGGCGGCCGGTCTGGGTACGGGGCGGCAGTTCCGCCTCGCCGCGGGCCGGTTCCCCAGCGGCGTGACCGTGGTGACCACCGTGGCGGACGGCGAACCCCACGGGACCACGGTGAACGCGTTCACGACGGTCTCCCTGTCACCGCTGATGATCCTGGTGGTGCTGGGCGCGACCTCGCGGCTCCACGACAAGATCCACCGGAGCGGCACGTTCACCGCGACCGTCCTCGGCGGTCACCAGGAGGACGACGCACGATGGTTCGCCGACTCCGCGCGCCCGTCCGGGCTCACCGGTTTCGCCGGTCGGGCCTGGCGCCCGGCCACCTTCTCCGGCGCTCCGGTGCTGACCGAGGGCATCGCGTACTTCGACTGTGCCGTGGCGGCCGCCTACCCGGCCGGCGATCACACGGTCTTCATCGGCGCGGTCGAGGACTTCGAACGGATCTCGGACCGGCCGGCCCTGCTCTTCGCGGACAGCCGGCTCACCGCGGCGACACCCTGACGCCACCCCAGACGCCGCCCTGCCTCCGGCCGGCCGTCGAGCACGACCGGAGGCACCGGCCCGGACACCGAATCCCCCTCGGTGTCCGGGCCGGCGTTTCCCGCCGGACGGGTCAGGACCGGCAGCAGCGCTCCGGCGTCACCGTCACGGAGGGCGGCGAACCAGACGCCGGCGCCGTAAGCCAGGTCGTCGGCGAGTCGCAGGGCCATCCAGCGGACCGGGTCGATGCCGGGTCTCTCGCGGTGCCACTGGTGGGCGTACCGGGCGAGGCAGGCGGCCAGCAGGATCCGGCCGGACCGGCGGGTGAGCAGTATCGGGACCGCCACCGGCCACCAGGAGCGGGTCACCGCGTCGCCCAGCAGCCGGGCGCTGTCGGCCCAGGCCCGGGCGGCCAGCGCGGTGGAGGCGGAGACCGGCACACCCCGGGCGTGCAACCGGCGGACCATCCCGGCCGCCCCGGCGGCGGCGGTCACCGCACCGGGCACCGGAAGACCGGCGGCCATCAGGGTCCAGGACGCTGCGAGCGTGACAGGCATCCGGACCGGAGTGACGGTACGGCCGTGGCGCCGGGCCAGAGCACTGGTGGACGTGCCGTAGCCGAACCGTTGCCGGGCCCAGTCCCGCCACCGTTCGCGGGGCAGGTGGCGCACCACCGCGGACGGCTCGTAGCGGATCTCCGCCCCCGAGGCGGCCAGTCGCCAGATCAGATCGACGTCCTCACCGAACCGCAGGTCCTCGTCGAAGCCCCCATGCGCACGCAGTGCCGACACCCGGACCACGAGCGCGGCCGTCGGGACGTAGGAGACTCGCCCACCCGGGGTGACCCGTGCCGGCGCAGCCCCGAGATCGAGCGGAGACCGCACCTCTTCATAGCGGCCCAGCAGCGAGGAGCGGCCCAGCAGCGAGGAGCGGCCCGGCAGCGAGGAGCGGCCCGGCAGCGGGGAGCGGCCCAGCAACGAGGAGCGGCCCAGCAACGAGGAGCGGCCCAGCAGCGAGGAGCGGTGCGGCGTCGGCGAGGGGTGCGGCGGCGAGTAGTCGGCCGCGCCTCGGATCCGGGGCGCCACCGCGGCCACCGCCGGATCGTCGAAGTGCGGTAGCAGCGAATCCAGCCAGCCTTCTTCCGGGACCGTATCCGCGTCGAGAAAGGCCACGAATGGTGTGGTCACGGTCCGCCAGCCGGTGTTGCGGGCCGCGGCCGGGCCTCGGGACCGCTCGTGCCGGAGTGTCGCCGCGGACAACGGCATGGCGGAGCCGTCGTCGACGATGACCACCGCCGCCAGCCCGCCGAGGTGGGGGAGTAGCTGCGCGAGCGGCCGGGCATGATCGCGGACCGGGACCACCGCGGTCACGTCGAGGGCATCCGACTGCCCGCCCACGTACCGCGGATGCACGAGACCGGCGTGCACGAGCCGCCGGGTGAGCCGCTGGTGCGCCGCTGAACCCGTCACCGGCCGCCCGGCGAGCCATCCGGCGACCAGCGCGGCTGCCCTTTCGGGCAGCCGCACCACACGGGTGGGCGTGCCACCGGTGAGGACCCGGCCGCCGGCGTGGGACCGAAGCCCTGTGTCGGCGGTCAGCCACCGCAGTCCGGTCACATCCCCGCGGACGGGCCGCCAGGAAGGCCGCCGGGCAGGTCGCCCGGAAGGCCGGCGGGATGGCCGGCGGGCGGTGAGGCGGGGTGGCGGGCGAATGGGGAGGCGGAATGGCCTTCGGGCGGGGATGTGGGCAGGCCGGCCAGGGGACTGGCGTCACAGGCGCGGCCGGAGGTCGCCGGAACACTGCCGGCCACGCCGATCCGCACCGGCACCGGGCCGGTGGAGCGCCGCGGCGCCCGACGGTGCGAGTGGTCGCCGAGCGGCCGCGGCGCCGTGCCGGACCCGACGGTGGCCAGCAGTTTCTCCCCATGGCCCTGCACGCATTCCGGGTCGGGCCCGTCCAGCGGCAGCCCGGTGAAGAACTTCGCGGCCATACAGCCACCACGGCACGAGTCGTACGCCGAGCACCCGGAACAGGCGCCGCCACCGGACGGTTCGCGTAGTTCCGCGAAGAGCGGCGCGTCCCGCCACACCGCGGCGAAGCCACCGGGGGTACGCACGTTGCCGGCCCGGAAGCGGTCGTGGATCGCGAAGGGGCAGGCGTACACGTCGCCGATCGGGTCGATGAGGCAGACGACCCGGCCCGCGCCGCAGAGGTTGAGCCCCGGCAGCGGTTGCGAGCCGAGGGCGTTGAGGTGGAAGAACGAGTCGCCGGTCAGCACCTGTTCCCCGTGGTCGAGCAGCCAGTGGTACAGGTCGCGCTGCTGCTCGGC
Organism: Actinoplanes subglobosus; assembly: GCF_042650585.1. NCBI lineage: Bacteria > Bacillati > Actinomycetota > Actinomycetes > Micromonosporales > Micromonosporaceae > Actinoplanes > Actinoplanes subglobosus. Next base: position 23,714 of record NZ_JBHSBL010000021.1, on the reverse strand, counting down.
GGTGGGGTGCAGGCTGTCCCACACGTCCGCGCCACGGCCGGCCGGGCGCAGCCGGGTGAGCCGGAGCTGGGCGCCGTACCGTGCCGCGATGGCGGCGAAGTCGTCGAGTTGACCGGCGTTGTGCCGGGTGACCACGACGCTCAGTTTGAACCCGCGCATCCCGGCGTCGGCCAGGTTCTCCATCGCCCGCATCGCCGTCGTCCAGGAGCCGGGGCCGCGTACCGCGTCGTTGATCGCCGCTGTGGCCCCGTCGAGGGAGATCTGGACGTCCAGGTAGTCGGTGGCGGCCAGCCGGCGGGCCCGGTCCGGGGTGATCCGGACCCCGTTGGTGGAGAATTTCACGCCCACCCGGGAGTCGGTGGCGTATTCGACCAGCTCCCAGAAGTCCGGCCGCACTGTCGGCTCGCCGCCACCGATGTTCACGTAGAACACCTGCATGCGGCGGAGTTCGTCGATCACGCCGCGGGCCTCGGCGGTGGTCAGTTCGTCCGGGTCACGCCGGCCGGACGACGACAGGCAGTGCACGCAGGCGAGGTTGCAGGCGTAGGTGAGTTCCCAGGTCAGGCAGATGGGCGCGGCCAGACCGGTCTGGAAGTGGTCGACGAGTCTCACGCCGCCACCCCGTCCGGCCCAGTGGGCACCGGCTCGATGGTCCCGGCGCCGGCCAGTTCGGTCAGGGCCGCCAGGTAGGCGGCCCGTTGTCCGGCCGGCACCCGGGCCCGGTCGAGCGCGGCGTGCACGTCCACACTGTCCTCGAGCGCCTCCACCGTGGCGACGAGCATCGGCGTCTTCAGGAACGAGAGCCTGCGCGTGCCGAAGTGGTAGGCGAGCGCGCCGAACGGTTCCGGCCGCAGCGCGACCTGCGGCGACCGGCGGAACCGCCGCCCGGGCGGGAACGGGGTGCCGGCGCTCATCAGTAGACGCCGCACATGCCGTCGATGGAGATCTCCTCGATCAGCATGTCCTCCTCGATGTCGAACAGGTCCTCGTCGAGGTCGGTGATCTCCTCGACCTCCGGCTCGGTCACGGTGACGGTCATGATGTGCTCCTTCGGATCGTGACGTGCCAGTCCATTGGAATGGCTCGATCGCTGTCGCGGCCATGACCCGAACCCCCTAAGCGACCCCTAACAGGCCTGGAAGCTCTCGTTGCGGTCGACGGCCGGACGGAGGTACGGATCGGGCTGCCGGGTCAGTTCCGGAGGCAGTGCCGAGCGGCCGCGCACGTTGAGCTTCCGGTACACCCGGGTGAGGTGCTGCTCGACGGTGCTGACGGTGATGTAGAGCTGCCGGCTGATCTCCCGGTTGGTGTGCCCGAGGGCGGCGAGCGTGGCGACCCGGCGTTCCGCGTCACTGATCGAGGGGGTGGTGTCGAGTTCGGCGTCGGTCTCCTGGATGCCCTCCGCTGCACCCGGCGACAACCGCCCGAGGAATCGCTCGGCGCCGCTGACGCCGGCTTCCCGGATCGAGCGCCGCAGTACGAGACTCGCGGTGTCGCTGTCACCGAGTTCCTGGTAGGTGTGGCTGAGGTCGGCCAGGGAACGGGCCAGTTCGAACTGGTCGCCGGTGTTCTCCAGGGTGTCGACCGAGCCGTGCAGCAGCTCGGACCGCTGTGCCAGGTCGCTCGCCGCGGCCAGCACGCGCAGGCACACGCCGCGGACCCGGTCGTCGTCCGGCCGGAGGCGTTCCAGCTGGGCGGCCACGAGCTCGCGGGCCACGCCGGGCCGGCCGAGCCGCAGCTGCGCCTGGGCGAGGTCACTGCGCCACGGGACGATGCTGGGCAGGTCGAGGTTGCGCTTCTTCATCAGCTCGCTGCAGTGTTCGAAGTCGTGCGCGGCGACCAGCGGATGGTCGGCCGCCAGATAGTAGTGACCGCGCGCCTGCAGGTAGCGGAGCCCGAAGACGGTCTGGAACATGGCCTCCGGTACGACGTGCTTCTCCGGGGCGTTGACCCAGGAGGTGTGTCCCATCGCGGCCTGGGCCTGCAGCAGCGTCGCCAGGGGCATGCCGATGAGGACGCCCCAGCCGTTGGCGGGCAGCATGTCGAGGGCTTTCTGGGCCCCGGCGGCCGCGGTGGCGAGCTCACCCTGGCGCAGCGCGATCTCGGCCCGGATGCCGCAGAACAGCGCCTCCCAGGTGTTGGAGCGGCGCAGGGACGCCTCGTCGGCGAGGGTGTCGCACCAGGTCGCGGCCCGTGCCGTCCGGCCCGCGTAGAGCAGGGCCAGCAGTCCGGACGCGGCGACCTCCAGGGTGTCGTCGCGCAGCCGGCAGCTCTGCAGCATGTGCTCGGCGCTGCTCGCGACCCGCTCCGCCTCGCCTGAGCTGAGGGCGGCGGCCAGGGTGGCGGCGGCCTCGGCCCAGAGGTTGTCGGTGACCAGCCGCAGCCGGGTGCCGCCGCTGGGCTCACCCTCGGAGGGGCGGCGGAAGCTGCCGTAGATGAAGTTGTAGGCCAGCTGGAGCTCGGCGGTGACCCGGGAGGCCGCGGAGCCGGAGGCCTGCTCGATGACCTGGTCCATCAGGTCCACGGCGTCGGGGCTGCCCTGCCACAGCAGCTGGCGGACAACCGTCACGGCGTCGTCGTCGGTGAGTGTCCCGTCCCGGACGGCGGCCTGGAGCTGCGGCAGGTGGTGGGCGGCGACCGAGGGGCTGTCGCGCCACTCGGCGCGGGCCAGCATCATCCGGATCGCCGTCTGGACCTGGTCGTCGGCGCCGGCGCTCAGGGCGAGCTGGAGCAGGGTGACGGCCCGGTCGGACTGGTCCTCGGCGATCGCGTGGCGGGCCGCGTCGCGCAGCACCTCGGCCGCCCACGTGCCGCTCACCTGACCGGCGGCGACCAGGTGCCCGGCGACCTCGGTGCTGGGCACCCCGCAGGTGTCGAGCAGTGCCGCCACCTGCAGATTCAGCTCGCACCGGTGCTCGGGGGTCATCGAGTCCAGGACGGCGGTGCGTGCGGTGGCGGAGCGGAACCGGTGCCCGTCGAGCAGCCCGGCCGCGTCCAGCACCTGCATCGCCTTGATCGCCTCCTCGGTGTTGACGCCGAGGAGCCGGTTGAGCATGACGGGCGAGGACCGGTCATGGAGTACGGCCACCCCTTCCGCGATCGTCTGCAGCCCCGGCTCCCAGCGGTGCAGGCATCCGAGGACCGCCTGTCCGAACGCCGTACCGGGCAGTCCCCGCGGAGCGATGGTGGCGATGTCCTCGGACTCCGCGGCGGCGTCGTCGAGCAGGGCGCGGACCAGCAGCGGGTTGCCGCCGGTCTCCTGGTGGATGTGTGGCGCGAGCCGGGCGGCGGTGGTGTCGCCGACGACCTGGGCGGCCATCTGCGCGACGCCGTCCTGGGAGAGGGTGGAGAGCTTGATCCGGTGGTGGGAGTGCCGCACCATCGCCGCGTGCAGGCCCTGACGGGGTGTCTGGATCTGCACCCACTCGTTGAGGACGACCAGGATCGGCGCCTTCCGGATGCGGCGCAGCAGCGACTGCAGGACCTGGAAGGACGCGGCGTCCATGAACGGGACGTCGTCGATGCCGATGACGACCGGCTGGGTGCGGGCGAGTTCGAGCAGGATGGCGCAGATGCCGTGGACCCCGGTGGCGTCGGAGAGCTCGGGGATGGTGTGCTCGTCGGCCTGGGCCGGGGAAACCGAGACCCGGACGAGGTCGCTCACCCGCTCGGCGGTGCAGTCCGGGAGTTCGGTGCTGTGGAACAGCTGCTCGATCACGCCGAGCTGGAGGTCCGTCTCCGCGCGGGAGCCGGCGGCGGTGAGCACCAGGGCTCCCCGCGAGTTCGCGTGCTCGGCGAAACCTTCGAGCAGCGCGGTCTTGCCCAGGGCCAGGCCGCCGGAGACGACGACCACCTCGCCCTGTCTCTTTCTCGTGCACTTCTCCAAGAGTCTGCCAAGCATCAGAGACGCCTGTTCGCGTTCGACCAGTCCCATCTGTGCACCTACCCCGTTAGTTCATGCTGCCTGGTTTGATGTGATGTCAAAGGGGGGAATCAAGTCATATAAGACTTCTTTTCGCTCGTGGGGTCAGCATGAGTCTCACCCAGCGTGAGAAAGTTGTCACGGCGGGTGGTGTAGTTGTGGGGGTATCTGTATTCCGCGCCGAACGCCGTCAATGTCCCGGCCCGACCCGGATGCTCCGGATGATTTCCGGAGGGGTCTGTCAGCCCGCGGCTGGCCCGCATGTTTCGGCCGGGTGTGCGGTCTTGCTGAAGGAGAGCCTGTCGATGGTCCGTCGGGCCAGCGCTGAGGTCATGACCGAACTATACAAAATAGATAGACGCTTGTCAGTAACGCTTGTCTAAGACGCTTGTATAGCTCTTGTAAACAGCGTAGAAATCGCGTATGCCCGAAATTTCGGGCATCCCGGAGGCGCAAAAAAGGTGCCGGTTGCCCGGCACCTGAAAAACAGTCAGAAAAGGTACGTCACGATCGCGCCCATTGCGCCATGTGAGCCGCCACCTCGTCCAGAACCGCCGGCGCGTGGGCGTTCAGGAAGAAGTGACCGCCCGGATAGACCCGGCAGTCGAAGGCGGCAGAGGTGTGCTCCCCCCAGCTGCGCACCTCGTCCACGGTGGCCTTCGGGTCGTCGTCACCGGTGAAGGCCACGATCGGGCACTCCAGCCGCGGCCCCGGCTCGTACCGGTACGTCTCGGCCGCCCGGTAGTCGGCCCGCAACGACGGCAGGGCCGCACGCATCATCTCCTCGTCGTCGAGCACGCTCGCCGCGCCCCCGTCGAGTTCCCGCAGCTCCGACCGGAACTCCTGCTCGCTGCCGAGGTGGACGTACTCGTCGCGGTGACGTGACGGCGCGCGCCGCCCGGAGGCGAACAGCCCCAGCGGGTGCACCCCCCGCGCCTCCAGCCGGCGGGCCACCTCGAACGCCAGCGTCGCGCCGAGGCTGTGACCGAACAGCGCGAACGGCACGCCGGTCCAGCCGCCGAGCGCGTCGAGCAGCCGGTCCACGTACTCCGGCACCGCGTCGATCGGGGCCTCCGCCCGGCGGTCCTGCCGGCCCGGGTACTGGATCGCGAGCACCTCGACCGTCGGCGCCAGCCGGCGTGACACCGGGAAGAAGTAGGACGCCGACCCGCCCGCGAACGGAAGACAGATCAGGCGCGGAGCGTCCGCCGGCGCCTGGTGGAATCGGCGCACCCAGGCGTTGTCCGTACCGATCGATGCCGTCATGGTCCGCACTCTCCTCACTGGTTCCCTCGCCAGCAACGTGCCAGCGGGCCCCGGCCGCGGCAACCCCTAAGGCCGCTGGTCATAGGGGCCCGGCCCGCTGGTTGAGGGGTTAGCCGCCGGGTCCGTCCTCAGTAGCGTCCTTGACGGCGCACACCTGTGTGGAGCTCGCCTTTTCCAGCACCTTCGATGCAACGGACCAGAGGGGTGTCCCCGGTAATGATCGAGGAGAAGCCTTCGGCACCGGCCGGTGCCGGCCTGATCTCCAGGGCCGTCCCCTGGGTCGTCTCGGGCCGCAGCGCCCCCGCGCTCCGGGCGCAGGCCGCGAAACTCCGGGACTTCCTGACGGAGAACCCGGGCGCCCGCCCACCGGACGTCGGACTGTCGCTCGCGACGACACGCTCCCTGCTGGGACACCGCGCCGTCGTCGTCGGCGCCGATGACGCGGAACTGACCGAGGGCCTGAGCGCGCTCGCCGACGGTACCGCCGCCCCCGCGGTCGTCACCGGTCAGGGCGGCGCCGGCCGGGTCGTCTTCGTCTTCCCCGGCCAGGGTGGACAGTGGCCCCGCATGGCGATCGAGCTCCTCGACTCGTCCGAGGTCTTCGCCGCGATGATCCGCCGCTGCGCGCGGGCCCTGGCCGCGCACGTCGACTGGGACCTCGAAGACGTCCTGCGACAGGCGTCCGGCTCTCCCGGCCTCGATCGCGTCGACGTGGTGCAGCCGGCCCTGTGGGCGGTCATGGTGTCGCTGGCCGAGCTGTGGAAGTCCTTCGGCGTCATCCCCGCCGCGGTCGTCGGCCATTCCCAGGGCGAGATCGCCGCGGCGTACGTCGCCGGCGCCCTCACCCTGGAGGACGCCGCGCTGATCGTGGCCCGCCGCAGCCGGCTGATCGCCGAGGACCTCGCCGGCAAGGGCGGCATGATGTCCGTGGCGCTGCCCGCCGCGGTCGTGCGGGACCGGCTCACCCGCTGGTCCGGGCGTCTGCAGATCGCCGTCGTCAACGGTCCCACGGCCACCGTGGTCTGCGGCGACCTGGCCGCCCTCGACGAGATCCACGACGAACTGGTCGCCGAGGAGGTCCGGGTCCGCCGGATCCCGGTCGACTACGCCTCGCACTCGCACTACGTGGAGGGCATCCGCGACTCCCTCCACGAGATCCTCGCCCCGGTCGCACCCCGTTCCTCGGCGGTGGCGTTCTACTCCACGGTCACCGGCGGGCTGCTCGACACGACAGCGCTCGACGCCACCTACTGGTACACCAACCTGCGGCAGACGGTGCTCTTCGCCGACGCCACCGAGGCGCTGCTGGCCGACGGCTTCTCCGCGTTCGTCGAGGCGAGTCCGCACCCGATGCTGCGGGTCGGCATCCAGGAGACACTCGACGCCGGTGACCGGGACGCCGCGATCATCGGCACCCTCCGCCGCGACGAGGGCGGCCCGCGACGCTTCGTCACAGCGCTCGCCGAGGCACACGTACGGGGCGTCGCCGTCGACTGGGCGACCGCCCTGCGGGAGTCCGGGGCCCGGGAGACCGACCTTCCGACCTACGCCTTCCAGCGCCGCCGCTACTGGATCAACCCGTCCCGCCTGACCGGTGACCCGTCCCGGGCCGGACAGCTCGCGGTGGACCATCCGCTGCTGGACGCCGTGGTGCAGCGCGCCGATGACGGCGGCCTGCTCTTCACCGGCCGGCTCGCACTCCAGTCGCACCCGTGGCTGGCCGACCACGAGGCGCTCGACCGGGTGCTGCTGCCCGGTACCGCCTTCGTCGAGCTGGCCGTCCGCGCCGGTGACGAGGCCGGCTGCGACGTGCTCGACGAACTGACCCTGCACGCCCCGCTGGTCCTCCCACGTCAGGGCGCCGTCGCGATCCAGGTGCTGGTCACCGCGGACCGGGCGGTGAGCGTGCACTCCCGGCCGCACGGCGACCACGGGCCGTGGACCCTGCACGCGGCCGGCACGCTGCGCGCCGCGGGACCGGCGGACCGCCCGGCCCCCGCCGCCGAGTGGCCCCCGCGCGACGCCACGGTGCTCGACCTCGGCGACGGCTACCAGCGGCTGTTCGAGCGCGGCTACCGGTACGGCCCGGTCTTCCAGGGGCTGACCGCGGCGTGGCGGCGTGGCGGCGAACTGTTCGCCGAGGTGTCACTGCCCGAGACCGCGCACCGCGACGCCGCCCGGTTCCGGCTGCACCCGGCGCTGTTCGACGCGGCGCTGCACACCGACCTGCTGGCCGGCCCGGACGACGGCGGCACCGTGCTGCCGTTCGCCTGGTCCGGGGTGCGGATCCACGCGGTCGGTGCGACCCGGCTGCGGGTCACGCTCACCCCGGACGGCTCCGGCGGCACCACTCTGGACGCCACCGACGGCACCGGCGCACCCGTCTTCTCGGTCGCCTCCCTGGTGGCCCGGCCGGTCTCGGCGGACCAGCTGGCCGACCGTGACACCCCGCGGCCGCTGGCCCTGACCTGGAACCCGGCCCCGGTGGGGGAGGCGGCGCCACCCACGGACTGGGCGGTCCTCGGGTCGCTGCCGATCCCGGGGACCACCTCCTGTGCCGGACTCGCCGAGCTGCCCGCGGCGCCGGTGGTCCTGGCCCCGATCGGCGGCGGGACCGGAGACGTCCCGGCCGACCTGCGCCGCAACGCCGGCGCCGCTCTCGCACTGGTCCAGGGCTGGCTGGCCGACGACCGGTTCACCACCTCGACGCTGGTCGTGGTCACCCGTGACGCCGTGCACTCCGGCGCCGACCTCGCCACCGGACCGGTCTGGGGCCTGGTCCGGGCCGCGCAGGCCGAGCACCCGGGGCGGATCGTCCTGGCCGACCTCGACGACTCGCCCGAGTCCCGTGCCGCGCTGCCCGCCGCCCTGGCCGCCGGCGAACCCGAGTTCGCCCTGCGTGACGGCGAGATGCTGGTCCCGCGCCTGACCCCCGACGACACGACCACCGAGCCCGCGGAGGGTGCCCTCGACGGCACGGTCCTGATCACCGGCGGCACCGGCGGGCTCGGCGCCGTGATCGCCCGGCACCTGGTCACCGGCCACGGCGCGCGCACCCTGCTGCTGACCAGCCGCCGCGGCGAGGACGCCCCCGGAGCCACCGGACTCCGCGCCGAACTCACCGCCCTGGGCGCCGACGTCCGCATCGCCGCCTGCGACATCGGTGACCGCGACGCGGTGGCCGCGCTGCTCGGCGACATACCGGCGGACCGCCCGCTCACCGCGGTGATCCACGCCGCCGGGGTACTCGACGACGGGGTGATCGAGGCGCTCGACCCGGCCCGCCTGGACCGGGTGCTCGCCCCCAAGGTCGACGGCGCCTGGCACCTGCACGAGCTGACCCGTGACCTCGGCCCGCGGATGTTCGTCCTGTTCTCGTCGGCGGCCGGCACGCTCGGCGCGGCCGGGCAGGGCAACTACGCCACCGCCAACGTCTTCCTCGACCTGCTGGCCCGGCACCGCCGCACCGCGGGCCTCCCGGCGCAGTCGATGGCCTGGGGGCTGTGGGCCGACGGCACCGGCATGACCGGCGAACTCACCGAGGCCGACCGGGAACGCCTGCGCCGGCAGGGCTTCCCGCCGATGCCGACGTCCGAGGGGCTGGCGCTCTTCGACGCGGCGATCACTTCCGGACGGGATCTGCTGCTTCCGCTCGCCCTCGATCACGGCGCGCTGCGGAGTCAGGCGGCGGCCGGTCGGTTGCCCGTACCCCTCAAGGGTCTGATCAGGGTGCCGGCCCGCCGGACCGCCCGCGCGGCAGACGCGGACGGCACCGCGGACCTCGCGGCCACCCTGCTGCGGACGGCGGTTCCGGAACGGCGGCGGCTGCTGCTCGACCTGGTCCGCGGGCAGGTCGCGGACGTGCTCGGCTACGCCTCGGCGGCCGAGGTGGCCTCGCAGCGGGCGTTCCGGGAGCTCGGGTTCGACTCGCTGACGGCGGTGGAGCTGCGCAACCGGCTGGCCGCCGCGACCGGGGCGCGCCTTCCGGCGACGCTGGTCTTCGACCATCCCACGGCGCAGGCGGTGGCCGAGCATCTGCTGACCGTCCTGGTCTCCGGCGGCGGCGCACGGTCCGGCGATGGTACGGCCGGCGCCCGACCCCGCCACGACGACACCGAGCCCGTCGCGATCGTGGCGATGGCCTGCCGTTTCCCGGGCGGTGTCGGCTCACCGGAGGACCTGTGGCGCCTGGTCGCCGACGGCGGCGAGGCGATCGGCCCGTTCCCCGCCGACCGTGGCTGGGACCTCGGCGCCGTCTACGACCCGGAGCCGGGCACCGCGGGCCGGACCTACGCGCGGGCCGGCGGATTCCTGGACGGTGCCGCCGACTTCGACGCCGCCTTCTTCGGGATCGGCCCGAACGACGCGCTGGGCATGGACCCGCAGCAGCGCCTGCTCCTGGAGACGTCGTGGGAGCTGCTGGAACGCGCCGGCATCGACCCGGCCACGCTGCGCGGCAGCGCCACCGGAGTGTTCGCCGGCGCGATGTACCACGACTACCCGGCCAGCACCGCTACCGGATCGATCGCCTCGGGGCGGCTCGCCTACCAGTACGGGCTGGAGGGTCCCGCCGTCACCGTCGACACCGCCTGCTCGTCGTCGCTGGTGGCCCTGCACCTGGCGGTCCGCTCGCTGCGTTCGGGTGAGTGCTCGCTCGCGCTGGCCGGCGGCGTGACCGTCATGTCGACACCCGAGGTTCTGATCGAATTCGGACGTCAGCGGGGCCTCTCGCCGGACGGCAGGTGCCGGTCCTTCGGCGCCGGGGCGGACGGCACCGGTTTCTCCGAAGGTGTCGGCCTGCTCCTGGTCGAGCGGCTCTCCGACGCCCGCCGCAACGGCCACCCGGTCCTCGCCGTGATCCGCGGCTCGGCGGTCAACCAGGACGGCGCCAGCAACGGCTTCACCGCCCCGAACGGCCCCGCCCAGCAGCGCGTCATCACGACCGCGCTGGCCGACGCCGGACTGACCACCGCCGACGTGCAGGCCGTCGAGGCGCACGGCACCGGCACCGTCCTCGGCGACCCGATCGAGGTGCAGGCGCTGCTCGCCACCTACGGGCAGGGCCGGCCCGGCGGCGAGCCGCTGCGACTCGGCTCCATCAAGTCGAACATCGGGCACACCCAGGCGGCCGCCGGTGTCGCCGGCATCATCAAGATGGTCGGCGCGCTCCGGGCCGGCACCCTGCCGCGCACCCTGCACGCCGACGAGCCGTCACCCCGGATCGACTGGACCGCCGGCGCGGTGGAACTGCTGACCGAGGCCCGTCCCTGGCCCGCCGGCGAGACGGTGCGACGGGCCGGGGTGTCGTCGTTCGGGATCAGCGGCACCAACGCCCACGTGATCCTGGAGGAGGCGCCCGCACCGGAACCGGAGCCGTCGACCGGTGAGCGTCCGGTCGTGCCGTGGCCACTGTCCGCACACTCGCCCGAGGCGCTGCGCTCCCAGGCGGCCCGCCTGCTCGCCCACCTCGACGCGCACACCGGGATCCGGCCGCTGGACCTCGGCTTCTCCCTCGCCACCGGGCGGGCGCGGCTGCCGTACGCGGTCGCCCCGGCCGGCGCCGACCTCGCCGACCTGCGCAGCCGCCTGGCCGCGATAGCCGACGGCGAACCGGCCCCGGACCCCGCCCGGCCGGACGCGCAACTGGCCTACCTGTTCGCCGGGCAGGGTTCGCAACGCCCCGGGATGGGCCGTGAGCTGCACGCCGCGTACCCGGTCTTCGCCCGCGCCTTCGACGCCGCCCTGGCCGCCGTCGACGTGCACCTGGACCGGCCGTTGCGCGACATCGTGTGGGCGGCCGAGGACACCCCCGAGGCGGCCCTGCTGGACCAGACCCGATACGCCCAGCCGGCCGTGTTCGCCCTGGAGATCGCCCTGTTCCGGCTGCTGGAGTCGTGGGGCGTACACCCGGATCGGCTCGTCGGTCACTCCATCGGTGAGCTGGTCGCGGCCCGGGCCGCCGGAGTGCTCGGCCTCGCCGACGCCGCCGCGCTGATCACCGCCCGGGGACGCCTGATGCAGGCCCTCCCGGACGGCGGCGCGATGATCGCCGTGCAGGCCACCGAGGCCGAGATCGCCGACGGGCTGCCGGCGACGGTCGGCATCGCCGCGGTCAACGGCCCCCGATCGGTGGTGATCTCCGGCGAGACGGCCGACGCCGAGGAGGTGGCCGCCCGGTTCGCCGCGCTGGGCCGCCGCACCCGGCGCCTGCGGGTGTCGCACGCCTTCCACTCGCCGCTGATGGCGCCGATGCTCGCCGAGTTCGAGCAGGTCGCGCGGAGCATCACCTACGCCGAACCGCGGATCCCGATCGTGTCGACCGTGACCGGGCGGCCGGCCACCGCCGAGGAGCTGAGCGACCCCGCCTACTGGACCCGGCACGTGTCGGCGACCGTCCGCTTCCACGAGGCCATCCGCACCCTGGCCGAACTCGGGGTCGGCACCTGTCTCGAACTCGGCCCCGACGCGGTCCTCGCCCCGATGGCCGACGAGAGCGGCCTCACCGTCCTGCCGCTGCAGCGCCGGGACCGCGACCCCGAGCAGGAACTGGTCGCCGCGGTGTCCGCCGCCTACGCCCGCGGTGCCACCGTCGACTGGCCGGCGTTCTTCGCCCCGCACCGGCCGGTCGGCACCGGCCTGCCCACCTACCCCTTCCAGCACCGGGCCTACTGGCTCACCGGCGAATCATCCGGCGACGTCACCGCGGTCGGCCAGCGCCCGGCACAGCACCCCCTGCTCGGTGCCGTGGTGTCGCTGCCCGGACCGGACGGGCTGGTGATCACCGGCCGTCTCTCCGAGGCCACCCACCCGTGGCTCGCCGACCACCGCCGCCACGGCGCGACGGTCGTGCCCGCCGCGGCTCTCGCCGAGATGGCCCGGTACGCGGGGGAGCAACTCGACCGCACCGAGGTCCTCGACCTGACCTGTGGCGAGCCACTGGTGCTGCCACCCGGGCAGGCCGCCGACATCCGGGTGCTGGCCGGGCCGGCGGACGCGGCCGGTGACCGTGTCGTGGGCATCCACTCCCGGGCCGACGGCCGGGACGAGTGGACCGCGCACGCGACCGGCGTCCTGACCGGCGGCACCGACCGGCCGCCCGCTCCGGTGGACGGTGACTTCATCGAGGTCGGCGTGGAGGACGGCGCCGGGTACGGCGTACACCCGGCACTGCTGGAGGCCGCCCTGCGGATCGCCGCCGGCGACGAGCGGATCGTGACCCGCTGGTCCGGTCTGCGGCTCTTCTCCTCCGGCCACACCACGCTGCGGGTGCACACCGCCGACACCCCGGACGGAACGACGGTGCGCTGCTCCGACCGGCACGGGCTGCCGGTGCTGGAGACGACCGTCGTGTTCGGCACCCTCACCGAGGAGCGGGTCGCGCCCTACCGCAACGCCGCGCCCGCCGGCCGTACCCGCCCGCAGCCGCCCGCCGACGCCGGCGCCCGGTTCCGGCAGCGGATCACCGAACTCGACTCCGGCGAATGCGACGAGGCCCTGCTCGACCTGGTCCGCACCCACGCCGCCGCGGTCCTCGGGCACCCGTCGGCCGACGCGGTCGACCCCGACCGGGCCTTCCAGGAGATCGGGTTCGACTCGGTGGCCGCCGTCGAGCTGCGGCAACGGCTCACCGCCGCGACCGGGCTCCGGCTGCCGGCCACCCTCGTCTTCGACCACCCGACCGCCCGGGCCGCCGCCGCACACCTGCGGACCCTGGTCCGCCCGGCCGGGCCGACCGCCGGTGCGGCCCTCCTCGACGACCTGGACCGCATCGACACCGCGCTGACCGGCGCCGACCTCAGCGACGAGGAGAACCGGGCACTCACCGCCCGCCTCGAATCGGTGCTCCGCCGGTGGCGCGACCGCGGCGACCCGGCGGCCACGGTGGCGGTCGAGGACGCCACCGACGACGAGCTCTTCCATCTGCTCGACAGCGAACTGGGCGGTTGATACGACATGGCCAACGACGACAAGCTCCGCGACTACCTGAAACGCGCCACCGTCGACCTCCAGCAGACCCGGCAGCAGCTACGCGCCGTCGAGGACCGCGCGCACGAGCCGATCGCCGTGGTCGCGGCCGGCTGCCGCTTCCCCGGCGGGGTCACCACACCGGAGGACCTCTGGCGTCTCGTCGCCACCGGCACCGACGCGATCACCGGCTTCCCGGAGAACCGCGGCTGGGACACCGCCGGCCTCTACGACCCGGAACCCGGCACACCCGGCAAGTCGTACGCCCGGGAGGGTGGCTTCCTGCACGACGCGGACCGGTTCGACGCCGACTTCTTCAAGATGAGCCCCCGCGAGGCCCGCGACACCGACCCGCAGCAGCGGATCCTTCTCGAAGTCGCGTGGGAGGCGTTCGAACGGGCCGGCATCGACCCGACCGGTCTGCGGGGCAGCCCGACCGGGGTGTTCGCCGGAGTCGCCTACCACGACTACGCGGCCGGCGGCGTCGGCAGCCTCGCCAGCGTCGTGTCCGGCCGCATCTCCTACCTGCTCGGGCTGGAGGGTCCCGCGGTCACCGTCGACACCGCCTGTTCGTCGTCGCTGGTGGCCCTGCACCTGGCGGTCCAGTCGCTGCGTTCCGGCGAGTGCACGCTCGCCCTGGCCGGCGGCGTCACCGTGATGAGCACCCCCGACTCGTTCGTCGGTTTCAGCCAGGACCGTGGCCTCGCGCCCGACGGCCGGTGCAAGTCGTTCGCCGCGGCCGCCGACGGCACCGGCTGGGGCGAGGGCGCCGGCCTGCTCGTCCTGGAACGCCTCTCCGACGCTGAGCGGCACGGGCACCGGGTGCTCGCCCTGGTCCGCGGGTCGGCGGTCAACCAGGACGGCGCCAGCAACGGTCTGTCCGCACCGAACGGTCCCGCTCAGCAGCGGGTCATCCGGCAGGCGCTGGCGGCGGCGCGGCTCGCGCCGGCCGACATCGACGTGGTCGAGGGGCACGGCACCGGGACGACTCTCGGTGATCCGATCGAGGCGCAGGCCCTTCTTTCGGCGTACGGCCAAAGCCGTCCCGCCGATCGTCCGCTCTGGTTGGGGTCGATCAAGTCGAACATCGGTCACGCGCAGGCGGCGGCCGGGGTCAGCGGGATCATCAAGATGATCGGTGCCCTCGGTAACGACCTGTTGCCCCGGACGCTGCACGTCGACGCTCCCAGCGACCAGGTGGACTGGACGGCCGGCGCGATCCGGCTCCTGACCGAGGAGGTGCCCTGGCCACGAACGGACCGCCCGCGCCGCTTCGGTGTCTCCTCCTTCGGCCTGAGCGGCACCAACGCCCACGTGATCCTCGAAGAGCCACCCGCTCCCGCCCGCGTCCCCGAGTCCTCTTCGTCCGTGCCCGCCGCCGCGCCCTCTTCGTCCGTGCCCGCCGCCGCGCTCTCCTCGTCCGCGCTCTCCGCCGCGCTCTCCTCGTCCGCGCTCTCCGCCGACGTACCGTCCCCATTGGGCGCGCCGCCCGGTTCGGCCGCGCCGGTCGTGGTTCCGGCGGCGCCCGTCCCTGTGGTGCTTTCCGGTCGTGGCGGGCCCGCCCTCCGTGCCCAGGCGGCGAAGCTGCGGGAGCACCTTGTCGCCAATCCCGGCACCAGCCTGTACGACCTCGGATACTCCCTGGCGACCACCCGTGCGACCTTGGAGAACCGTGCGGTCCTGGTGGCCCGCACCCTCGACGACCTCACCGAGAAACTTCCCGCCCTCGACCTCGGCCAGGAGGCCGCCCCCGGTCGTGTCGGCTGGTTGTTCTCCGGTCAGGGCGTCCAGCGTCTCGGTATGGGTCGTGGTCTCTACGAGGCCTTCCCGGTGTTCGCTGCCGCGTTCGACGAGGTGGCCTCTCTGGTCCCGGGTGATCCGAAGGGCATCTGGTGGGGTGAGGACCGTGCGACTTTGGATTCGACGGACAACGCGCAGATCGGGATCTTCGCTTTCCAGGTCGCTTTGGTCGCACTACTGAAGTCGTGGGGGATTAAGCCCGACGTTTTGGCTGGTCATTCAGTTGGCGAGTTCGCCGTCGCCTACGTCGCGGGGATGATCTCGCTGCCTGATGCGGTGCGTCTGGTGGTCGCGCGCGGGAGGTTGATGGCCGCGCTGCCTGCTGGTGGGTCGATGGCTGCGGTGCAGGCGACCCTGGCTGAGGTCGAGCCGTTCGGTATTGCGATCGCTGCGGTCAACGGTCCGGATTCGGTGGTGATCTCCGGCAGTGCTGAGGACGTCGACCGGGTCGTCGAAGCATTGGGTCGCCGTAACACTCGGCTGCGGGTGTCGCATGCGTTCCATTCGTCGTTGATGGATCCGATGCTGGCCGCTTTTGAACAGGAACTTTCGACGGTGGTCTTCAGTCCGGCGCAGATTCCGGTCGTGTCGACGGTGACGGGTAAGGCTGCGACTCCCGACGACCTGGCCACGGTCGACTACTGGCTGAGGCACACCCGCGGGACAGTGCTTTTCGCTGACGCCGTGGCCGCGATGAACGCCGGCATCCTGCTGGAGATCGGCTCGGACGCGGCGCTCACGCCGATGGCCGACGGAGCGATCGCGTTGCAGCGACGGGACCGCGACGAGGCAATGGAACTGCTCACGGGACTGGGCCAGGCCTACGAGCGGGGAATGGCGGTCGACTGGTCCGCCTACTTCACCGCCGAGGCGCAGCGCGTCGACCTGCCCACCTACGCGTTCCAGCGAAGCACCTACTGGTACGGCCCTCCGAAGGTGAAGGGCCGGGACGACGACTGGCGCTACCGCGTCACCTGGGAGCCGGTGCCCGCACCCGCGACCGCCCGTCTCACCGGCACCTGGCTGGTCGCCGTCCCCACGGGTCTCGCCGACGACCGGATCACCGCGATCACCGCGGGTCTCACCGCCGCCGGGGCCACGATCAGACTGATCGAGGTAGGCGACCAGGACCGCACGGCCCTGGCCGCCGAGTTGCACGGCCCGGCCGGCGGTGTGCTCTCCCTGCTGGCCCTCGACGAGCGCGCACATCCCCGCCACCCGTCGGCGCTGACGCTCGGCACCGCCGCGACCATCACACTCGTCCAGGCGGCCGCCGACGCCGGCATCACCACCCGTCTGTGGTGCGTCACCACCGGGGCGGTCGCCGTCGACGGTGCCGGTGACGTGGCCAGCCCTCTCCAGGCCGCGATCACCGGGCTCGGCATCGCCCAGTCCCTCGACCAGCCCGGAATCTGGGGCGGCACCATCGACCTGCCGTCCACCCCCGACTCCGAGACGGTGCGTCTGCTATGCGCAGCGCTCGCCGCCTCACCGCCGCCCGCTCCGTCGTCCGGGACCGCGTCGCCGGCCGTCTCTCCCTCGTCCGGCGTTGCCCCGCTGGCTGCCTCTTCTTCGTCCGGAACCGCGTCGCCGGCCGTTTCGCCCGAGGACCAGCTGGCCGTCCGGGCCGACGGGTTGTACGCCCGCCGGATGGTCCGCCACCCGCATTCCGGCGGCCCCGCACCGCGGCCGTGGAAACCCCGCGGCACCATTCTCGTCACCGGCGGAACCGGCGGCCTCGGTGCCCACGTGGCCCGCACCCTGGCCGCGAGCGGCGCCCCGCACCTCCTGCTGACCAGCCGCCGCGGCGCCGCCGCCGACGGCACCGCGGAACTCGCCGCCGAACTGGCCGCGTCGGGAACCGATGTCACGTTCGCGGCCTGCGACGTCGCCGACCGCGACGAGGTCCGCCGCCTGCTCGACGGGATCCCGGCGGACCGCCCGCTCACCGCCGTGATCCACGCGGCCGGTGTGATGCAGCGGATCGCCCCGCTCACCGACCTCACCGTCGACGAGTTCGCCGAGGTCGGCCGGGCCAAGGTCGGCGGCGCGGTGCACCTCGACGAGCTGCTCGCCGACCGGCCGCTGGACGCCTTCGTCACCTTCTCCTCCGGTGCCGCCGTCTGGGGCAGCACCGGGCAGGCGGCTTATGCGAGCGCCAACGCGGTGCTCGACGCCTTGATCAACCGCCGCCGTGCGCAAGGTCGGGCGGGAACGTCGATCGCCTGGGGTTCCTGGGACGGCGGCATGGTCGACCGGGAACTGGCGGCCCAGCTCCGCCGGATCGGCGCGCCCCCGATGGCACCGGCCGTGGCGATCGGGGCCCTCCGTCAGGCGGTCGAACACGACGAGGGCCACCTGGTGGTCGCCGACCTGGACTGGTCCCGGTTCGGCCCGACCTACACCCTGGCCCGCGCGCGGCCCCTGATCAGCCACCTCCACCAGGCGGAGACACCCGCCACCGCAGACTCGGGCCTGGCCACCGAACTGGCCGGTCTGACCCCGGCCGCCCAGAGCCGGCTCCTGCTGGACCTGGTCCGGGACGAGGTGGCGGCACTCCTCGGATACGACACACCGTCCACGCTGAACGTCGGCCGCACCTTCGACGACCTCGGCTTCGACTCGGTCGGCGCCGTCGACCTCCGGACCCGGCTCAGCCGTGCGACCGGCCTCAGCCTGCCCAGCACCATGGTCTTCGACCATGCGACACCGGTAGCGCTCGCCGAGTTCCTCCGCGGCGAGTTCGGCGGCGGGGACCGTACCGTGCTGGCCGATTTTGATCGTCTTGAAGCGGCCCTCGGCTCGCTGACGCCGGAAACCCTCGAACAGCATCGCCTGCCGGCCCGGCTGCGGGCGCTCGCCGCCCGGGCCGACGAGATCGCCGGCAACGGCACCGACGTCGACGAGGCGCTCGACAGCGCCAGTGCCGAGGACGTCTTCGACTTCATCGACAAGCAGCTCGGCCTGGCGTGACCAGGTTCCGCCGCACCCACCGACCCGGAAGAACCTCGGAAGGCTGAGATGGCTGAGAACGACGCAAAGCTCCTCGAATACCTGAAGCGGGTGACGGCGGACCTCGCCCAGACTCGGCGCCGCCTGCAGGAGGTGGAGTCCGAGGACCAGGAGCCGATCGCGATCGTGGCGATCGGCTGCCGCTACCCGGGCGGGGTGCGCGGTCCCGAGGACCTGTGGCGGCTCGTGGCCGACGGCGTCGACGCGGTCACCGATTTCCCCGCCGACCGCGGCTGGGACCTCGACACCCTCTTCGACCGGGACCCGGAGCAGGGCGGCACCAGCTACGTCCGCAGGGGCGGCTTCCTGCACGACGCCGGCGACTTCGACCCGGCCTTCTTCGGCATCTCGCCGCGCGAGGCGACCGCGATGGACCCCCAGCAGCGGCTTCTGCTGGAGATCTCGTGGGAGACCTTGGAAAGAGCGGGGATCAACCCCGATGCGGTACGGGGTGAGCAGATCGGTGTCTTCGCGGGATCCGGATACCAGGACTACGGCGATCTGCTCGCCGGTGCACCGGAGGCCGAGGCCTACATGAGCACCGCCGCGGCCGCCGCCGTGATCTCCGGCCGGGTGTCGTACTCCCTCGGTCTGGAAGGCGCCTCGGTCACCGTGGACACCGCCTGCTCGTCGTCACTGGTCGCCGTGCACCTCGCCGGTCAGGCGCTGCGCCAGCGGGAATGTGTCCTCGCGCTGGCCGGCGGTGTCATGGTGATGTCGACGCCCAGCCCGTTCGTCGCCTTCAGCCGGCAGCGTGGCCTGGCTCCCGACGGCCGCTGCAAGGCCTACTCCGACGACGCGGACGGCACCGGCTGGGCCGAGGGCGCCGGCATGCTTCTGCTCGAACGGCTCTCCGACGCCCAGCGCAACGGCCACCCGGTGCTGGGCCTGATCCGAGGATCGGCGGTCAACCAGGACGGCGCCAGCAACGGCTTGACCGCGCCGAACGGACCCTCCCAGCAGCGCGTCATCCGCCAGGCGCTGCGTAACGCACGGATCCCGGCCGCCGAGGTCGATGCGGTCGAAGGACACGGCACGGGTACGACTCTCGGCGATCCGATCGAGGCACAGGCCCTCCTTGCGACGTACGGCCAGGATCGCCCGGCCGGGAACCCGTTGTGGCTCGGCTCGCTGAAGTCGAACATCGGTCACGCCCAGGCAGCCGCCGGCGTCGGTGGCATCATCAAAATGATCATGGCGATGCGGTACGGCGTACTGCCGCCCACGCTCCATGTCACCAGCCCGTCGACCCACGTCGACTGGAATGCCGGCGCCGTCCGGCTGCTCACCGGGTCACGTCCGTGGCCGGAGAACGGGCACCCGCGCCGGGCCGGTGTCTCCGCCTTCGGCGTCAGCGGCACGAACGCGCATGTGATCGTCGAGCAGGCGCCCGCGGTCACGGAGCCGGCTTCCGGGCCGGTGTGGCCTTCGGGTGTTCCGGTGCCGTTGGTGGTGTCGGGTCGTGGTGAGTCGGCGTTGCGTGCTCAGGCCGCGCGGTTGGCTGATCTGGATCATTCGCCGGATGTGGCGTATTCGCTGGCGAGTGGGCGGGCTGCTTTGGAGAACCGTGCTGTCGCTTTCGATCCCGCAGCGTTGGCTGCCCTGATCGGTGGCTCGGAGGCGCCGGGTCTGGTGACGGGTGTGGCTCGTTCGACCGGCCAGGTGGGTTGGTTGTTCTCCGGTCAGGGCGTCCAGCGCCTCGGCATGGGTCGTGATCTCTACAAGGCCTTCCCGGTGTTCGCTGCCGCGTTCGACGAGGTGGCCTCTCTGGTCCCGGGTGACCCGAAGGGCATCTGGTGGGGCGAGGACCGTGCGACTTTGGATTCGACCGACAACGCGCAGATCGGCATTTTCGCTTTCCAGGTCGCTTTGGTCGCACTACTTAAGTCGTGGGGTGTTAGGCCCGACGTTTTGGCTGGTCATTCGGTTGGCGAGTTCGCCGTCGCCTATGTGGCGGGGATGATCTCGCTGCCGGATGCGGTGCGTCTGGTGGTGGCGCGCGGGAAGTTGATGGCGGCGCTGCCTGCTGGTGGTGCGATGGCGGCGGTGCAGGCGACCCCGGAAGAGGTCGAGCCGTTCGGTATCGCGGTCGCTGCGGTCAACGGTCCGGATGCGGTGGTGATCTCCGGCAGTGCTGAGGACGTCGACCGGGTCGTTGAGGCGCTGGGTCGCCGTAATACTCGGCTGCGGGTGTCGCATGCGTTCCATTCGTCGTTGATGGATCCGATGCTGGCCGCTTTCGAGCAGGAACTTTCGACGGTGGTCTTCAGTCCGGCGCAGATTCCGATCATCTCGACGGTGACGGGTAAGGCGGCGACTCCCGACGACCTGGCCACGGTCGACTACTGGCTTAGGCATACGCGCGGGACAGTGCTTTTCGCTGACGCCGTGGCCGCGATGGATGCCGGTGTCTTGTTGGAGATCGGGTCGGATGCGGCGTTGACGCCGATGGCCGACGGGGCGATCGCACTCCAGCGCCGCGACCGGGATGAGGCCGTCGAACTGCTGACCGGCCTGGCGCGCGCTTTCGTGCAGGGTGTGCCGGTCGACTGGACCGCACTGTTCCCCGGCGCCCGCCGGGTCGACCTCCCGACCTACGCCTTCCAGCACCAGCGTTACTGGCTGGACTCCGTACCGGGTGTCCGTGATCTGCGGTCCGCGGGTCTGCAAGCCGCCGACCACCCGATGTTCGGCGCGATCGTCCCCCTGCCGGACGGCTCCGGGGTCATTGCGACGGCCTGGCTCTCGGTGCAGGCCCAGCCGTGGCTGGCCGACCACCGGATCGGCGAGGCTGTCCTGGTGCCGGGCACCGGACTGGTGGAGATGGTGATCCGGGCCGGCGACGAGGTCGGTTGCGGCATCGTCGACGAACTGATGCTCCAGGCGCCGCTGGTACTGCCCGCACAGGGCGGCGTCCAGGTCCAGGTGGTCGTGGGAGCGGCCGGCACCGACGGCTTGCGTCCCGTCAGCGTGCACTCGCGGACCGGCGACGAATGGATCCGGCACGCCGAAGGCACCCTGGCCGCGTCCGAGGTCGCCGAGGACTTCGACTTGAGTGAGTGGCCGCCGCCCGGTGCCGAACCGGTCGACGTGACCGGCGTCTACCAGGACCTGGCGTCGGTCGGTCTCGGCTACGGCCCGGTCTTCCAGGGCCTGACCGCCGTGTGGCGCCGCGACGGCGAGGTCTTCGCCGAGGTGACACTGCCGGACCAGGCGGACGGCACCGGGTTCGGCCTGCACCCGGCGGCGTTCGACGCGGCATTGCACGCCCTGTCGTTCAGCGCGGAGGCCGGAGACCGCGCGCGGATTCCCTTCGCCTGGTCACGGGTGGCGCTGTTCCGCACTGGCGCCGAACGTCTACGGGCCCGGCTGACGCCACAGGTCTCCGGTGTGTCGATCCGGCTGGCCGACGGTAGCGGTTCCCCGGTCGCCGCGATCGGCACGTTGTCGCTGCGGGAGCCGGTCGCCGTGACCGCGGAGTCCCGGTCGCTGTTCCGCCTGGACCGGGTCCCGGTGGTCCTGCCCGCGATCGTCACGGACGGCCGGGAGGTCGACGTCTGGCACAGCCCGTCCGGCCTGGACCCGGCGCACACGCGTGCCGCGGTGCATGCGGCGCTCGGTGAGCTCCAGGAATTCCTGGCCCGGCCCGGCGACCGGATCCTCGCCGTGGTGCCCTCCGCGGACCCGGCCGGAGCCGCCGTGGCCGGTCTGGTCCGGGCCGCCCAATCGGAGAACCCCGGCCGGATCGTGCTGATCGACGCCGACCCGGACACCGACGTCCCGGCTGTCGCGGCCGCCGCGGTGGCCGCGGGCGAGCTGGATGTACGCCTACGGGACGGCACTGTCTCCGTACCCCGCCTGATCCGCGCCGGAGGAATGGCGCAGCCCGAGTCGGTCGCTCGGGGTGAGGTTTCGGTTCCGGCCGCCGGAGGGACCGTGGGCGCTGAGGCGGTCGGTTGGGGTGAGGGTCCGGTTCTGATCACCGGAGGTACCGGTGTGCTCGGCCGGGCGCTGGCCCGCCGTCTGATCGTCGCCGACGGCGTCCGGGACGTGGTCCTGGTGTCGCGCCGTGGCCCCGACTCGGACGGCGCCGCCGAACTGGTGGCCGAATCGTCCGAGCGGGGCGCACAGGTCCGTGTGCTGGCCTGCGATCTCGCCGACTGGAGCGCGACGGTCGCCCTGGTCGATGCGGTGCGGCCCTCCGCCGTCGTGCATCTCGCGGGGGTGCTGGACGACGCGGTCCTGTCGTCGCTGACGCCGGAGCGGGTGGACACGGTGCTGCGGGCCAAGGTCGACGCGGTCTGGAACCTGCACGAGGCCCTGGGTGACGTGGCGGCGTTCGTGGTCTTCTCCTCGGCGGCCGGCGTGTTCGGCTCGCCGGGCCAGGGCTCGTACGCGGCTGCCAACTCCTACCTGGACGCCTTCGTCCAGTGGCGCCGGGATCAGGGCCTCCCGGCCCAGTCGCTCGCGTGGGGTCTGTGGGCCGATGGCATGGCCGGCACCCTGACCGAGAACGACATCCAGCGGATGAGTCGTAGCGGTGTCGTTCCGCTGCCCGTCGACGAGGGCATGGACCTGTTCGCCGAGGCCCGCGATCTCGCCGACCCGGTGGTGGTTCCGGCCCGCTTCGACCTCGCCGCCCTCCGCGAGCAGGGCGACGAACTGCACCCGCTGTTCCGCGCGCTGGTCCCGGCCATCCGCCGCCGGAACACCGTGTCGTCGTCCTCGGACGCCCTCAGCCTGCAGATCGCCGGCCGGCCGCGGGAGGAGTGGCCGGAGATCGTGCTCGACGTCGTCCGGGAACGTGTCGCCGCGGTCCTCGGCTTCGACGGCGGACGGGCGGTCGACCCGGAACGCTCCTTCAACGAGCTCGGTTTCGACTCGCTGAGTGCGGTGGAGTTCCGTAACGGCCTGGGCGCCGCGACGGGTCTGCGGCTGCCCGCGACTCTGGTCTTCGACTATCCGTCTCCGGTCGTACTCGCCGAATTCCTGCTCGGCGAAGTGACCGGGGCAGGTGACGACAGTGTGGTGGTGGCGCAGCCCGTACCGCTCGATTCCGATCCGATCGTGATCGTCGGAATGGGCTGCCGCTATCCGGGTGGTGTCGCGTCGCCGGAGGATCTGTGGCGTCTGGTCGCCGACGGTGTGGACGCGGTCTCGGAGTTTCCGGCCGATCGTGGCTGGAATGTCGAGGAGCTGTTCGATCCGACGCGTACCCGTCCCGACACCAGTTACGTCCGTGAGGGCGGTTTCCTGCACAACGCAGCCGACTTCGACGCGGCCTTCTTCGGCATCTCACCGAACGAGGCACTCTCGATGGATCCGCAGCAGCGTCTGTTGTTGGAGGCGTCGTGGGAGGCGATCGAGCGGGCCGGCATCGATCCGACGTCGTTGAAGGGTTCGTCGACCGGTGTCTTCGCCGGAATGATGTACCACGACTACGCCGGAAACAGCGGAACAGGCGCGATCGCTTCAGGTCGCCTGTCGTACGTCATGGGTCTCGAAGGTCCGTCGGTGACGATCGATACCGCGTGTTCGTCGTCGCTGGTGGCGTTGCATCTGGCGGCGCAGGCGTTGCGGTCGGGGGAGTGCTCGCTGGCGCTTGCTGGTGGTGTGGCGGTGATGGCGACGCCTGAGGCGTTCGTCGAGTTCTCCCGTCAGGGTGGTCTGGCCGGTGACGGTAGGTGTAAGTCCTTCGCCGCGGCGTCCGACGGGACGGGTTGGTCCGAGGGTGTTGGTGTGTTGGTGG
>NZ_JBHSBL010000020.1:649164-652662 GCF_042650585.1 Actinoplanes subglobosus | reverse complement strand
CTTTACCCGCCGTTTCCGCCGTGTCAAATCCGCGTTTCGCAACCGAATTCAACAAAACAAGAACGCACTGAACCACGCGATCGCTAAGATCGCCTGATCAAGATCTTGGGTTCCCCAGGACGGCCGCTCCGGGCCCCTATATCGGGTCCCTCTCGCTCGCCCGTCTCCCTGGCGGCTCGCTAAACACTACCCGCCCCTCCACCCGACTCCAAATCGGGGGGCGGCGACGGGCATCACATCATCCAGTCGAGCTAAAAGGCTCAGGTCAGCGCCAGTCCACCCGACAAATAAGGGCATTTAGGCGCCTGTGGATACAGACTGTGTACGACGGACGGCACGACGTGCGCGGAAGGCATATAACGAACGCATGCGCACTGACGAGCTCGCCGACCTGATCGCCGAGATACCCGGGACCGAGGTCTCCGCGGTTCCCGGCATCGTCACCGCGCGGGTGCCGGCGATCGACGACACGGCACGCATCATGTTCCGGGACGTGCTGGACGCCTATGAGGTGATGGTGCCGACCGGGGCACCGGCCGTGCAGGTGGACATCAAGCGCAAGCGCGAGTCACTGCCGCTCATCTTCACCGTCGACGACGTCGTCTTCGCTCCCGTCTACGCCGACGATCTGGTCGACCCCGAGGACGAGCTGCTGGTGCCGGCGATGCCCGGCATGATCGCCTACTCGGAGATGCACCGGGACGTCCGCGCGCTGGGCAAGGCGATCGACGACCCGGCCGTCGAGCTCGATCCGGAGATGCTCGCCGCCACGATCCTGGCCCACCGCTGCTTCATCGCCGGCGCCATGCGGGTCGGCCTGTGGCCGGTGCGGGTCGCCGCCTGGTGGGAGTACACGTCAGCCAGGGCAGCCACCACGGTTCGGCTGGCGCGTTTCCGTCCCGACCCGCGCTGGGACGAGCTGATGGCCGACGTCACCGAGGCCCGTCGCCAGTCCGCTCCCGCCGAGCTCTGATCGACCGTTCTGCAAGGGGACCACGGATGAGACGCCACCTGACGATCCTGTTGACCGGGCCATCGGCCACGCTTCTGGAGGGCTGGCGGCGAGCGTGGGATCCGGTCATGGCCGCGGTCGTGCCAGCGCACGTGACGCTGCTCTACCCCGAGGAGGCTCTGATCCGGTGCCCGGCCGACCCGGCGCCGGTCCCGGAGGCCCGCCACGAGACGCAGGCGACGGAACAGTTCCCGACGCCGGCGGAGGTCCGGTTCGTGGAACCTCGGCAGGTCGAGGCCCTGGCCGCGGAGACGACGCCTTTCCGGTTGCGTCCGGGTGCGGTCTTCACTCTCGATGAGGGCCACGGCGGTGTGTTCGTGGCAGTCGAGGACGTCGACGGGGCATGGGCGCAGCTACGTCGGCGGCTGCTGGGGGCAGCGTCCGGCTTGACCTCCGCCACCGGCGGTGTGACCGGCTTGACCTCCGCCACCGGCGGTGTGACCGGCTTGACCTCCGAGTTCCCGCCACATGCGACCGTCGTGCATCCGCGCACGTCGAGCCGTGGCCCGGAGTGCTGGGCGGCGTTCCGGGGCATGTCGCTGAGCGGCGAGTTCACCGTCTCCGAGATCGTCCACACCACGACGACCGCGGAGGTGTTCACCGTCGAGCAGCGATTTCCGCTCCTGGGCTCAGCGCGCGGACCGACGGCACCGTAGTCAGAGACGGGCGGGGTCAGGCCGCCGATTCGGCGGGGCTGGACGCCACGATCAGGGAGGGGCGGGGTATCCGGACCGCGCAGATCAGCGCGCCGGCCAGGGCGGCGGCGTAGAGCAGGAGGACCGTCACGTACGACGATTCGCCCGTCGACCAGGTGAGGACCGAGCCGCCGACGGCGGTGCCGAGGCTGCCGCCGACGGTGCGCATGACGGTGTTGACGGCTGCGGAGACGCCGGTCTGTTCGGCGGGGACGGCTTCGACGACGAGAGCGCCGACCGCGCTGAACGCCAGTCCGATACCCGCGCCCATGACCAGGATGCCGAGGAGGATCTGCGGGAGGGTGTGATGCCAGACGGCGAGCGCCAGGTAGGAGAGCCCGGCTGCGGCGATCCCGGCGGCGAGTGCGGCGCGTGGCCCCTGACGGGCGGTGAGCCGGCGGTGGACCGGCATGACCAGGAGATTGCCGACCGCGGTGGGGAGCATGGCCAGGCCGACGACGGTGGGGCCGACCGCGAACCGGTCGACGATCAGCAGCGGGATCACCATCCACGAGCCGAACATGCCGAACCCGAGAAGGAGGGTGGCCGCGTTGGTGGCCCGGACGACCGGCAGGGCGAGGGTGCGCAGGTCGATCAGCGGACTTCGCGGGTCCAGCGGGGCGGCGCGGCGCTGACTGCGCCACCAGAGGGGGGCGACGACTGCGGCGGCGGCGAGGGGCCAGGGCCAGCCCGGCTCCGGGAAGCGGCTGATGGCGAACAGCAGCAGTCCGAGCCAGGTGGAGAGGAGAGCGGCACCGAACCAGTCGATCTTGTGCTGGGCGGTGGCCGGTCTTGCGTGCGGCAGTAGCAGGGCGACCGGGATCATCGCGAGCGCGGAGATCAGGGCGGGGATCAGGAACAGCCAGCGTGAGGAGAGCAAGGTGAGGATCGGGCCGGCGGTGATGGTTCCGGCAGCACCTCCGACGCTCATCACGGTCGATATCACGACGAAGGCGCGCTGGCGGGCTTCGGACGGGAGGTGATCTCTGACCAGGGCGAAACAGAGCGGGAAGACGGCGCCACCGATGCCCTGGATGACGCGTCCGGCGATCATGACGGGCAGGTGGGCGGCGAGTGCAGAGGTGACGGCGCCGATGCTCATGGCGGTCAGGGCTACGAGAAGGATGCGGCGTTTGCCGTAGGCGTCGGCGAGCCGGCCGAGAACCGGGGTGGAGATCGAGGCGCTGAGCAGGAAGGCCGTCAGCAGCCACGCGGCGCCGGACGGGGTGGTGCCGAGCTCACGCTGGAACACGCCGAGCGCGGGCACGACCAGCGACTGCAGGACCGAATACGCGGTGGTGGCGAGACAGAGGCCGCCCAGCACGGGCGGGGCGGCGCGATTCAACAGATCAAAACCTCTCATATCGTACGAGCCACCGCGCCCCGACCGCACCTACCCGGTGCCGCCCTGCCCCACGTTCGTCGCGTCCCGTGGACCTGCCGCGGCTGCTCCACCCACGGCGTCGCCCAACAAACAGACTGGCCCGGGCAGAGCAGGAAAGGCCGGGCCGGCAAGGCAAGCCAGCGGAACCGGGCCGGCAAGCAAGCCAGCGGAACCTGGCAAGGGACGGACCGCGAGGTAGGCGGAACCGGACGGAGCAGGAAGGGCGAGGCAGACGGAACCGCACGGAGCAACGGAACCGCACGGAGCAAAGGAAGGGCGAGGCAGACGGAACCGCACGGAGCAACGGAACCGCACGGAGCAAAGGAAGGGCGAGGCAGACGGATCCGCACGGAGCAAAGGAAGGGCGAGGCAGACGGAACCGGGCGGAGCCAGAGGGTTGGCTGCGG
>NZ_JBHSBL010000020.1:602932-649150 GCF_042650585.1 Actinoplanes subglobosus | reverse complement strand
GCCGCCCCCCGCCGGGCCGGGAGGGCCGGGCGCGCTGCTGTTATCGGGTGAGCGCGCCCGTGTTCGCGGTGACGGTGGTGTTGCGGTTCGCCGGGCGGGGCAGGCCGTAGTGCTCGCGCAGCGTGCGACCGGTGTACTCGGTGCGGAACCGGCCGCGGTCCTGGAGGATCGGCACGACCTGGTCGACGAAGGCTTCCAGTCCCGACGGCAGGACCGGGGCCATGATGTTGAAGCCGTCGGCGGCGCCGTTCTCGTACCAGTGCTCGATCTTGTCGGCGACCTGGACCGCCGTGCCGGTGAAGGTCAGGTGGCCGCGACCACCGCCGAGGCGGCCGATCAGTTCACGGACGGTGAGGTTCTCCCGGCGGCCGAGGTTGACGACCAGGGTGCGCCGGCTCTTGGCGCCCTCGATCTGTTCCTCCTCCGGCAGGTTCGCCGGCAGCTGCTCGTCCAGGGACAGGTCCGACGGGTCGACGCCGATCAGCCCGGCGAGCTGGGCCAGTGCGTATTCGGGGCGGATCAGGCGTTCGAGTTCGGCTTCCAGCGCGTCCGCCTCGGCCTGGGTGCGGCCGATGATCGGGACGATCCCGGGCAGGATCTTGATGTGGCCGGGGTCGCGGCCGAACTCGAAGGTGCGGCGCTTCAGGTCGTCGTAGAACTCCTGCGCGTCGGCGAGCGTCTGGTGTGCGGTGAAGACGGCTTCGGCGTACTTTGCGGCGAAGTTGCGGCCGTTCTCCGACGATCCCGCCTGGACCAGCACCGGGTGTCCCTGTGCGGAGCGCGGGACGTTGAGCGCCCCGGCGACCGAGTAGTAGTTCCCCTTGTGTGCGGGCGGGTAGATCTTGGTGTCGTCGCCCCAGACGCCGGTCTCCTTGTCGGCGACGATGGCCTCGTCGTCCCAGGAGTCCCAGAGTTTGAGGGAGACCTCGACGAACTCGGCGGCCCGCTCGTACCGCTCCTTGTGGGCGGGCAGGTGGTCGAGGTTGAAGTTGCGGGCGGCGTCGAGGCCCGCGGTGGTGACGATGTTCCAGCCGGCCCGGCCGCCGGACACGATGTCCAGGGAGGCGAAGCGGCGGGCCAGGTTGTAGGGCTCGTTGTAGGTGGTCGACGCGGTGGCGATCAGGCCGATGTGCTGGGTGGCCCCGGCAAGGGCGGTGAGCAGCACGGTCGGCTCGAGGACGCCGGACGGGCGGCGGCCGACCTGGTCCCAGAGGACCGGCCCGTCGGCCAGGAACAGCGAGTCGAGGCGGCCGCGCTCGGCGATCCGGGCCAGGTTCTTGAAGTGTTCGACGTCGAGGTCGGCGTACGGGTCGCTCTCCGGCAGCCGCCAGGAGGCCTCGTGGTGCCCGACGCTCATCAGGAAGGCGTTGAGGTGAAGCTGCCCCGGACGGCTGCTGGACGAGGACGGCATCACTGCACCTGCGGGGTGTAGTGGGTGGCCTCGTCGCCTTCGAGGATCCGCGACTTCTCGCCGTTCACGCCGACCGGGACGTCGCCGGCGACGGTGACACGGTGCAGCTTGCGGGCCAGGTCGCCGTAGTCGTCGGCGGCGTAGTGCTGGGTGGACCGGTTGTCCCAGACGACGATGTCGCCGACCTGCCAGTGGTGGCGCAGGGTGTTCTCCGGGCGGGTCACGTAGTGCTGGAGCAGACGCAGGATGTCGCGGCCCTCGGTCTTGGACAGGCCGATGATCCCGGTGACGAAGTTGCCGATGAACAGGTTCGGCACGCCCGAGTCGGGGTTGACGCGGACGACCGGGTGGGCGGTGCGGTAGCGGGTGGAGACGAAGACCTTCTGGTACTCGTCGACCTCGGCCGACCGGAACTGCGGGTGCTCGGCGTAGTCGTACTCGTTGGAGTGCTCGGCCCACAGCCGGTCGGCCAGCAGGCGCAGGTGTTCGGGCAGGTCGGCGTAGGCGGCGGCGGTGTTGGAGAAGAGGGTGTCGCCGCCGTAGGGCGGGATGACGAGGCTGCGCAGCGTGGTGGCCTTGGGCGGGGCGACCACGAACGTCACGTCGGTGTGCCAGGCGTTGGCGCGGGCACCCTCACCGCCGGCCACCTCGAGGACGTTGGCCTGGCCGTCGACGGACGGGACGGTCGGGTGGGCGAGGGTCAGCTCACCGAAGATCGAGGCGAACCGCTGGTGCTGCTCGTCGTCGAGATGCTGGCCGCGGAAGACCAGCACCTTGTGCTCGACCAGGGCGTCGTGGATCGCGCCGGCGTCGCCGGGCTCGATCGGCTGTTTCAGGTCGATGCCGGCGACCTCGGCTCCGATCCGGCCACCGATGCGCGTGATGTCGATGCTCATGGGACGTCCTTTCAGCTGTTGGTGCGCCAGGTGGAGAACCGGCGCTCGGTGACGATGAGGAGCTGGTTGACCAGCAGGCCGATCGCGGAGATGGTGATGATCCCGGCGTACATGTCGGGGACCGCGAAGTTGTACTGGGCGTAGTTGATGAGGTAGCCGAGGCCGGCTTTGGCGCCGACCATCTCGGCGGCGATCAGGATGAGGATCGAGGCGGCGCCGGCCAGCCGGATACCGGTGAAGATCGTCGGCACGGCCGCGGGGAGGACGACCTTCTGGAAGAGCCGGATCGGTCCCAGGCCCAGCGATCGGGCCGATTTGATCAAGAGCGGATCGACGGTACGGACACCGCTGACCGTGTTCAGCAGGATCGGCCAGGTGCAGCCGTACAGGATGATCGAGATCTTGGAGGTCTCCCCCAGGCCGAGGATGAGCACGAAGACCGGCAGGATGGCCAGGGCCGCGGTGTTGCGGAACACTTCGAGCAGCGGGTTCAGCAGGTTGGCGACCGGGCTGTACCAGCCGATCAGCAGGCCCAGCGGCACGGCGATGAGGATGGCCAGGCCGAATCCGGCGGCCGAGCGGATCAGGCTGGCCTCGGTGTGGCTCCACAGCTGGCCGGACACGAGCAGGTCCCACCAGGCGACGAGCACCTCGGACAGTGGCGGCAGGAAGGTCGCGTCGACCACGCCGAGGCGCGGCAGGATCTCCCAGACCAGGGCCAGGATCCCGATCGCGACGGTACGGGTGAGGACCGCCCCGGCGATTCTGATCGCACCGAGGAGGACCGGCTTCGGACGGGTGACCGGCAGCGTGCGGATGCTGATGCTAGACATTGACCTTCAACTCCTCGTTGCGGGCTCGGTCGACCTCGTCGCGCAGCAGGGTCCAGATCTCGTGGCGGTACCTGGTGAACTCGGGGTCGGAGCGCAGGTCCTCGGTGGCCGACCGGGCGTCGATCGGCACCTCCACGACCTCCTTGATCCGCCCGGGCCGGGAGGTGAGGACGGCGACCCGCTGGCCGAGGTAGACGGCCTCCTCGATGCCGTGGGTGATGAAGACGACGGTCTTGCCGGTCTTCTCCCAGATCCGCAGCAGCTCGTCCTGGAGCCCGTCGCGGGTCTGCGCGTCCAGAGCGGCGAACGGCTCGTCCATCAGCAGCACGTCCGGGTCGAAGGCGAGGCTTCGGGCGATGGCGACGCGCTGTTTCATGCCGCCGGACAGTTCGTGCGGGTAGCGGTCGTGGAAGCCGGCCAGCCCGACCAGGTCCAGGTATTCGCGGGCTTTCGCGGCCCGCTCGCGACGGCCGACGCCCTTGGCCTCCAGCCCGAACTCGACGTTGCCCTGGGCGGTGCGCCAGGGCAGCAGCGCGTACTGCTGGAAGACGATGCCGCGGTCCAGGCCGGGGCCGGTGACCGGTTTGCCGTCGACCAGGATCCGGCCGCTGGAGATCTCGCTGAGACCACCGAGCAGGTCGAGCAGTGTGGATTTGCCGCAGCCGCTGGGTCCGACGATGACCAGGAACTCGCCGTCGCGTACCTCCAGGTTGATGTCCTGCAGTGCGGTGACCGTCTTGCCGCGGGCGGTGAAGGTCTTGCCGACGTTCTCGAAGACGATCTTCGAGGTCATGCGGCACCGCCGGTGGCGTAGGAGTTGTAGTCGTTGCTGAAGATGTCGGTGGCCTTGATGTCCTTCTTCAGCTCACCGGCCCGGTCCAGCCACTCGATCCAGGTGGTGAACTCGCGCTCCTCGATGACGCCACCCTTGCCGTTGACGCCGTAGCTCTTCCAGAACTTGGTCTGGCTGTCGTCCTCCTCGCGGCCCCGCTTCTTGATGATCTCCTGGAGCTTGGTGATCACCTGCTCGCGCGGGGTGGTGCGGGACCATTCGATGGCCTTGCCGACGCCGGAGACGAAGGTCTTCACGGTGTCCGGGTTCTTCTTGAGGAAGTCGTCGCGGACGATGTAGCTGCCCGCGGTGAACTTCCCGAGCAGGTCGTAGTCGGTGTAGAGGGCGTGGATGCCGCCCCGGTCGAGGGCCTTGTCGCGCAGCGTGCCGCCGAGTGCGGCGACGTCGATCTGCTTGGCGCGCAGCGACTGCTCGGTGTTGACCGGTGGCACCACGATCAGCTCGACCTGCTTGATCTCGTCGTCGGTGAGACCGGCCTTGGCGAGGTAGGTCTTGGTGATCGCCTCGGAGTGGGCGCCGAGGGTGTTGACGCCGATCTTCTTGCCGATCAGGTCGCGGGCGCTCTTGATCGGGCTGTCGTCGAGGACGTAGAAGCCGTTGAAGGTGACGTCGTCGACGCCGTAGTAGCCGATGACCGCGGTGATCGGGGCGCCCGAGGAGGCGAGTTTGACGATCGCGCCGTTGAAGGCGCCACCGAAGTCGGTGTCGCCGGTGGTGGCGGCCTGGATGTCCTGCGGGCCGCTGATCGTGTTGCCGATCCAGTTGAGCTTGAGATCACCGAGGTAGCCGAGTTCGGCGGCCAGTTCGGGCAGTGTCACCGCGCCCACGCTGCCCTGGTAGCGGAGTTCCTTGACCTGCTCACCGGCGGCGGCCGCCTCGTCGGATCCGCCGCAGGCGGCAAGGCCGGAGACGGCGAGGACGCCGGCCAGTACGGCGGCTAGTGCGGATCTGCGCGTGGTCATGGAGGACTCCTTAGGGAGGGAAGAGGCGTGCGTCATCGACCGGCGGCCGGGGAGGCCGCCGGTGGGCAGAAGGCAGGGTTCAGCGCGCCGGACGGAGACCGGCGTGGTCAGGGAGGGGCCTGGAGGGGCGGGACTTCGCCGTCCTGCTCAACAGGCGCAGGTACACACCCGGAGGAAGTCGACGAAGCGGCGCCGGATGAGGCGCTTGCTTCGGGTCATGGGAGCAACGTAATTGGCCGTGCACGCCACGTCAGCCGGTTTGTGACCCAGGACACATACATTTCCCATAGAGTGAGTAGAGATTAGGGCGTGAAAGAGGGGCGGGAGCAACCGCTCCCGCCCCTATGATCAGGCCTTTTACTCGCCGAAGTCCTCGAACGCGTCGCCGACCTCGTCGATGGCCTCACCGGCCAGGTAGCCCGCCGCGAGACCGCCGGCGATGCCCATCGCCATGCCGCCCATGCCCGAGCCGTGGTGGCCGTGCTGGCGGTAGTGACCGTGGTGCCCGTGCCCGCCGTGGCCGTAACCCGGCTGCGGGTGGTGGCCGTAACCGGGCTGCGGGTGCCCGTAACCCGGCTGGGGGTGGTGGCCGTAACCCGGCTGCGGCGCCCCGAAGCCCGGCATCGACTTGCGGCGGTCCACCGACTGGCGGACCCAGCCGTCGACGACCTGGCGCCAGTCGGTGGTGTCGGCGTCGGCGTGCGACACCGTGTAACGCCCGTAGGTGTCGTGGCCCTGGGTGAACAGGCCGCCGCGCTTGTCGAACTCCAGCACCACCTCGACCTGGTGCGGGCTCGTCACGAAGGTCAGCTCGACCTCGTTGATGGCGTGCGCGTACTGCTGCGGCGGGTAGTACTCGATCTCCTGGTAGAACGGCAGCGTCTGGTGGACACCGTAGATCTGCCCGTACTCCAGGTCGGCGGACTTGAACCGGAAACCGAGCTGCTGGAAGGCGTCGAGGATGCGCTGCTGGATGGGCAGCGGGTGCACGTGCACCGCGTCGAGGTCACCCTTGTCGATGGCCCGGGCGATCGCCAGCTCGGTGCGCACGCCCATCACCATGCCGCGCAGCGTCTGCCCGTAGACCGTGGTGATCGGCGTCTCCCACGGCATGTCGATGCGGAACGGGATCGACAGCTGCTGGCCGGGGGCCAGGCGCATCCGGCCGGCCACCGGGACCCGGAGGAAGTCGCTGACGGCCGAGTAGTCACCGCCGCCGCCCTCCACCTCCATGCGGGTGACGAGACCGAGGGTGATGTGCTCGATGTCGGCGTCCTGCGTGCCGCCCATCAGGTTGACGTTGCCGGTCAGCGGAGCACCGGGGTAGGTGCTCGGGTTCGACAGCACAGTGTCGACACTCGGGCCACCGACTCCCAGGGCACCGAGCAACTTCTTGAAGACCACGATGTTCTCCCGCTTCGAAACGTGCCTGGAAACCTAGCAACGCCCGCTGTACGAACGCTGGGAAAGCACTGGTCCAGCGCGATCCCTTAACAGACGGTACGACTATCGTGCAAGGTCATGGAGCATGTCACCGAGCCTGTCACCGTTTTCCGCCTGAACGAAGTGTCCGTGGCGCACGAGCCCGCGTCCGCCGACGTCGTCGTGAGCGGGGCGCCGACGCTCGGTGCCACCGCCGTGACCACGCTCGACGGGCTCGGTGCCGAGATCGGCGTGTGGGAGATGAGCGCGGGTGCGGTCCGTGACGTGGAGGCCGAGGAGGCGTTCGTGCTGCTCGCCGGACGGGGCGTGATCGAGGTCGAGGGCGGTCCGGCGGTGGAGATCCGGCCGGGCGACCTGGTCCGGCTGGCCGCGGGCACCCGGACCGTCTGGCACGTCACCGAGCCGCTGCGGAAGGTCTACGTCACCGGGGCCTGATCCACACAGGACGCCCGCGGGGTTTTCCGGGGGCTGTCCCCCGGCATATTCTGCGCGGGCCATGGCCATCCTCGCGCCGCCCTATCGGCCCTCCTCACCGGGGTTCCCGCCGGTCGACTCGTCACGCCGTGACGACGACTCGGCGATCGCGGTCACGCTGCGGCACGCGCCGCTCGCCTTCCTGCTGCGGTTCTCCGCCCCGGTGCTGGAGATCGACGGGCAGGGCGTGCCGGCGTACTGGGGGCGGGTCGTGCAGTCGGTCACGCTCGGCGAGCACCACGTGCACGTCCATGTGCCGTGCGTGGCCCCGTCCCGGATCGGCTCGGCCGACACGACGGTGGTCGCGGTGCCCGGCCGGACCGTCGAGCTGGAGTACCGGGCGCCGATGCTGTCGTTCCTGCGCGGCGCGCTCGGCGTCCCGCCGCAGCGGTACCCGGGCGCCGCTGCCGCCACCGTGTTGCTGCTGCTCACCGCCACCCTGGCGGTCTGCGCCTGCGTGGGGTTGTTCCTGACCGGCTGACCCCTCAGGGCCGGGCGCGGAGCTCGTCGTGCAGCGCGCGCATCAGCTCGGCGCTGGTGAACGGTTTCTCCAGCAGGTGCACGTCAGCGGCCAGGGTGCCGTGCGTGGTCAGGACCGGCTGGGCGTACCCGGACATGAAGAGGACCCTGGTGTCCGGCCACCGGGACCGGACCGCATCGGCCAGGTCCTTGCCCAGCATGTTCGGCATGATCACGTCGGTGAGCAGGACGTCGACGGTGTTCTCGGCGGCCAGCCGCAGCGCCTCCTCGCCGCCGTCGGCGGCCAGCACGGTGTAGCCGCCACGCCGCAGGATCCGGCAGGTCACCTCGCGCAGGGCGCTCTCGTCCTCGACCACCAGCACCGTCGCGCCGTGCCCGGCCAGACCGGCCGCCACGTCCTCCGGGGCCTCCTGGTGCGCCTCGACGTCGGTGGCCGGCAGCAGGATGGTGAACGTGGTGCCGATGCCCGGCTCCGAGTAGATCTGCACCGTCCCGCCGGCCTGCGTGATGATGCCGTAGACCGTGGCCAGGCCCAGCCCGGTGCCCTGACCACTGGGTTTGGTGGTGAAGAACGGCTCGAACGCCTTGTCGATCACCTCCTTGGGCATGCCGGTGCCGGTGTCGGACACCCGGAGCCGCACGTAACAGCCGGTCGGCAGGCCGGACCGGGCGGCGGCGTGCTCGTAGTCGACGTCGACCAGGGCGGTGTCGATGGTGAGGCGGCCGCCGGTCGGCATCGCGTCGCGGGCGTTGACGGCCAGGTTGACCAGCACCTGCTCCAGCTGGCCCGGGTCGGCCATCACCGACGGCAGCTCGGCCGTGGTCCGCACGGTCAGCGCGATGTGCTCGCCCAGCGACCGTTTCAGCATCTGGTGAACCTCGGTGACCACGGTGTTCAGGTTGAGCGGGCGGGGGCGGATCACCTCCCGGCGGGCGAAGGCGAGCAGCTGGTGGGTGAGGTCGCTGCCCCGGCGGGCGGCCCGGGCGATCTGCTCGGCGTCGGTCGCCGGTGGTGTGCCGGCCGCGTCCTCGACGATGAACGACGCGTAGTTGAGGATCACCGCGAGCAGGTTGTTGAAGTCGTGGGCGATGCCGCCGGCCAGCTGGCCCAGGCTCTCCAGCCGCTGCGCCTGCTGCATGCGGGCCTCCAGCCGCTGCCGATCGGTCTCCTCGCGCAGCCGCCGCCGCTCCTCCTCGGCGGCCAGCCGGTCGGTGATGTCGCGGACCACCGCGACGATCACCACGCCGCTGTCGGTGTGCAGGGCGCTGCACGCGATGTCGACCGGAACCTCGACGCCGCCGCGCCGGACCGCCCGGCGGGTGGCCCAGCGCTGGTCCGGCTCGGCCTCGGCCCGCTCGGCGTCCAGCGGGGTGCTGTCCCCCGCGGTCCGCAGCACCACCGACGCCGCCGGCAGCCCGTCCGGCAGGAGCAGCGCCGCCGGCATGTGCAGCAGGTCGTATCGGGGATGCCCGAACAGCCGCTCGGCCTCCGCGTTGACCAGCACGACCTCGCCCGACTCGGCGACGCCCAGGACCGCGTCCGGCGCCGCGTCGAGGATCGCCTGCACCCGGGCCTCGGCCCGCTCCCGATCGCTGATGTCGCGGGTGATGCTGGTCGTGCCGACGATCGTGCCGCGCTCGTCGAGCAGCGGCGACACCAGTGTGGACACCGCGATGGTCTCGTCCTTGGCGGTGCGGCGGACACTGCGGTAGCGGTCCACCCGGCCACCCAGGCGCACCATCAGCCGGACCTGCTCCTCGTCGCCGCGACGGTCCTCCGGGATGATCTCGTCGATCGGGAGGCCGATCATGTCCGACGCCGGGTGGCCGTAGAGGGTCTCGGCGCCCGGGTTCCACGACAGGACCCGGCCGTCCAGGTCGATGGTGACGATCGCGTCGTGCGACGACTGCACGACCGAGGCGAGCAGCGACCGCGTCCGGGCCGCCTCGCGTTGCACCGTGTCGTCGCGGAGCACGGCGGTCACGTACGTCTCCCCGTCCGGCGCGGCCACCGCGGACAGCGAGATCTCGACCGGGAAGACGCTGCCGTCACGTCGCAGGCCGCGCAGCGGCATCCGCCGCAGCGGTTGATGGGCACTCGAGAGGTACGCACGCCGCTGCCCCGGATGCACGTCGCGGGACTCCTCCGGAACCAGGTCGTCGACCGAGCGCCCGACCAGGTGCTCCCCGGCCCAGCCGAACATGTCGTGGGCACGCCGGTTGGCCATGGTGATCGTGCCGTCCGAACGGCTCACGATGATCGCGTCCGGGGCGGTGTCGAGCAGGAGCCCCGGGATGCCGGCTGACTCCACCCATGCCTCCCACCCCCTAAAATACTTCTATTGCGATATTTCGGTATCAGGTTGTGAATTTCGGGGAAATCTGGTTGAGTGAGCACCGATCAGCCGCCGATCGACCCGAATCGTCCCAGCGCCGCCCGAATCTACGACGCCTTTCTCGGCGGCAGCCACAACTTCGCCGCCGACCGGGCCGTGGCCGCCCGGGCCGCCGAGATCCTGCCCGAGGTCACGCTGATCGCCCGCGCCAACCGCGACTTCCTCCAGCGGGCCGTGCGGTACGCGGCCGCCCGTGGCATCCGTCAGTTCCTCGACCTCGGCTCCGGCATCCCCACCGAACGCAACGTGCACGAGGTCGCCCGGGAGGTGTCACCGGACTGCCGTGTCGTCTACGCCGACCTGGACCCGACCGCGGTCCTCTACGCCCGGCACCTGCTCGGCGACGACGAACGCACCGCGATCGTCCGGGGCGACCTGCAGGATCCGGCCACGATCCTGGACCGCCCCGAGGTGCGGGGGCTGCTCGACCTGGACCGCCCGGTCGCCGTCCTGATGGTCGCGGTGCTGCACTTCCTGCCGGACGGGCCGGCCCTCGACGCGGCGCTGCGGGCCTACCGCGACACGGCCGCTCCGGGCAGCGTGCTGGTGATCTCGCACGCCGCCCCCGGCGGCACGCCCGACCTCACCGACCGGGTGGCCGACCTCTACAACCGCAGCGGTGCCCCGCTCGTTCTCCGGGACGCCGGTCAGGTGGCCCGCTTCTTCGACGGCTGGAGGATGGTCGAGCCCGGTCTGGTACCCGGCCCGCTGTGGCGTCCCGACGGCGAGCCGGTCACCGACGCGGCCCGATACCTGACCCTGGCCGGCGTCGGCGAGCGATAGCGATCCCGGCATCGGCCGGCCGGTCGTAGCCGTCGCAGCTGTCCTCCGGCTCGACGTCGATGAGATCCAGCAGGTCGGGACCGGAGTGCCCGGTGTCGACCGTGCCACCGATCAGCCCGAGCAGGGCGGCACAGTTGCGCCCGTACCCCTGCACCATGCGATCCACCCGGGTCGGATGCCCGCACCGGCGACAGGGCCGCATCCGCTCCGGCCGTGACTCACCCACGTGACCAGTATCGGCGTGCCGATCAGGATTCGCTCAGGGCGTCGGCCAGTTCCTGCTTGTTCATGTGGGAACGGCCGGGGATCTGCTGTTCGCGGGCCTTCTCGTACAGTTCGCGCCTGGTCGACTCGTGCATGTCGGCGCCGGTGGCCTCGAGGAAGCGGCGGCCCATCTCCGCGCGCTCGGTGGCGTCGAGGCGCTCGGTGAGGATCGGCAGCAGGTCCTGCTCCTCCTCCTGGACGTGATGCCGCAGTTCCCCGGCGATCGCCGCGATGGTGCCGTCGAATCCGGGGTCGTCATCGTCGCCACGCAGCAGGTTCTGGAGCATCTCCTCGACCTGATGATGCTCGGCGGCACCGTCTTTGATCTCTTCACCGATCTCGCCCGCCAGGTCACGGATGGCGGGATAGACGAACGACTCCTCGGCCTCGGAGTGTGGCAGGAGAAGCTTCGCCACCTCCCGCATCAGCGCCGCACTGTCCTCGTTCCCCTCCTCGGCGCGGGTCAGCAGTTCGTCGACCTGGCGGTGCTGCTCCTTGATGATCTCCACAATGTCCGGCACGGCTCCCCCTCTGTCAGTGGACTGGGGGTCGAAATACCCGGAATGAGAAGGATCATCCTTCAGGAAACGCACATCTTCCCGGTCGTACGCTGCGGTGAGAGTCATGTGAGGGGAGTTCCAGGGTGCAACCGTTCCGGATTTTCAGGATCACCGCCATCGCCGAGGCGTTCTCGTGGACGGGTCTGCTCGTCGGCATGTTCCTGAAATACGTCACGGAGACCACCGAGGCCGGGGTGTGGCTGTTCGGCCGGCTGCACGGCGCCCTGTTCGTCGCCTACCTGGCCGCGACCCTCTGGGTGGCGTGGGCCGAGCGCTGGTCGCGGTGGCGGGTGCTGTTCGGTCTGGCCGCCTCGATCCCGCCGCTCACCACGCTGCTGTTCGAGCGCTGGGTGGCCAGGCGCCGCCCGGCGGCGGAGCCGGCGGCCGCCACCGCCTGAGTTCCGCCGCCGATGGGGGCGTGCCCGCGGGCGCGCCCCCATCGGCGTCACTTCACCGC
Source organism: Actinoplanes subglobosus (assembly GCF_042650585.1). NCBI lineage: Bacteria > Bacillati > Actinomycetota > Actinomycetes > Micromonosporales > Micromonosporaceae > Actinoplanes > Actinoplanes subglobosus. Next base: position 637,338 of record NZ_JBHSBL010000020.1, on the reverse strand, counting down.
GATCGGGTTCACCGGGGAGCCGACCGCACCGGTGATCGGCAGCGGGGCCGCGGTCAGCCAGAACTCGTAGGTGCCGTCGGCGGCGCAGTCCGCGGCGAGGGCGTCCAGGTCCCACATCTCGCCGAGGAAGAGCCCGATGTGCGGGATGGCGACCTGGTGCAGCGGCTGGAACGCGTCGTCGAACTCGTTGGGCCGCACCTCGAAACCCCAGGTGTCGGTGGCGATGGCGGCGATCTCGCTCTGGTACAGCCAGTCGGCGGTGGTGAACGACAGCCCGGGGGCCGGGCCACCCGCGTAGTCGCCCCAGCCGTCGCGGCGGGCGCGGGCGAGTTGCCCGGTGCGAATCAGGACGATGTCGCCCCGGCCCACCGAGAGACGATGCTCGTCGATCTTCGCCATCAGGTGGGACGTCGTGATGGCGAATCCGTCGGGCAGGTCACCGAAGTCCAGCAGCACCCCGCGCCCGGCGATCACGTCGGCGACCGTCTCGATGCCGGTGAAGCCGTCACCGAGGCTGGTCACCACGTCGGCGGCCCGGCGACCGTTCCAGGCGTAGCCGTGGTCGAAGATGTGGCCGAGACCGTCCCACTGGGTGGAGCACTGCAACGGCATGGCGATCACGTCGTCGGCGCCGCCGATGCCGTGCGGGAAACCCTGCACGCCGGCGGCCGCGTCGGTGCCGGTGTCGAGCATCGTGTGCACCGGGTTGGTGCGTCGCCGCCAGCCCTTCTGCGGGCCGTCGGCGTCGAACGACTGCGACAGCGAGAACGACACCCCGCGTCGCACCAGCGCCGCGGCTTCCACGCGCTTCGCCGGGGTCAGGAAGTTCATGGTGCCGCGTACGTCGTCCGCGCCCCACCGGCCCCAGTTGGAGCATCGTTTCGCCGCCGCCGCGATCGAGCCCTCCGGGTCAGTCCTGGAGAACATCGAGGACCCAGTCGGCGATGTACGTCTGCACGTGCGCGAAGTGATCGAGGCCGATGTGCTCCGCCCCGCCTTCGGCCGGTGTGAAGATCCGCAGCTCACGCCGGGGTGAGTTGACCGCCTGCTGGTACGAACGGTGCGCGTAGGCCAGCGGGATCTGCCGGTCGTTCTCACCGTGGCAGATCAGGAACGGCACGGTGATGTTCTCCACCACGCCGTCGAGGTTGACCGCCTCCGCCTTCTTGATGAACGTGTCGAGGTCGGTCTCGCCCCACACCCAGAGCACATGGTCCCAGTAGTGCGGGACCGGGTTCTCCCCCTCGCGCTCCAGCCGGCGTTTCTGCACGGCACCCCAGTCGTGGTTGGCACCCCAGGCCACGCAGAGCGCGAGCCGCTTCTCGAAGGCGGCGGCCCGGGGGGCGTAGTAGCCGCCCAGCGACCATCCCACCAGCCCGATCTTCCCGGTGACGACGTCGTCGCGGGTCAGCAGGTAGTCGACACACGCCGCGGCCCAGTCCTCGGTCTCGACCCGCGAGGTCAGCCCGAGGAAGCGCAGCGTCTCACCGCTGCCCGGGCAGTCGACCATCAGCGTGTTGATGCCCCGCGCGGCCATCTCGTGCGCGAACCCGGAGGCGTACATGTGTTCCTTGGTCGAGTCGAGCCCGTTCCACAGGATGATCGTCGGTGCCGGGCCGTCCGAGGCCTTCTTGAAGTACGCCGGGAGCAACGCGCCCTCGAACGGGATCGCGACACGGGTGGTCGCCGGGTCGATCAGGTCGAACGCCTTCTGCTGAAGGTCGAGGAGCCGTTGGTAGAACGCCTTCCGGTCGGGTGCCTTGGCGCTCTGCATCCGCTCGGCCTGTGCCAGGTAGTTGGTGGCCCGCTGATACTTCTGCCCGGCGGTCCGCGGGTGCCCGGCCGCCTCGTCGGCCGCGGCCTGCGACGCCAGGTCCTCGGCCACGGCGGCCCACGACGCCATGAACTCACGGGTCCCGACGTCGGCGCCCCGGGTGGCGAGTTCCTTGATCGGGCGGCAGGCCCGGTCCACCTCGTCGATCAGGCCACCGCTGTTCAGGGTGGCGACGACGCCCAGGTTCCAGACGTAGTTGCCGGGGAAGTACTCGAACATTCAGTGCTGCCTCTCTGCGCGTGCCCGCGACGCGTCGCGACGCCGGACACGGGGAAGATCATCGGTGGGAGGTGCTGAGGTGACCCGGTTGGTGAGGCTGCCGATGCCCTCGACGGTCAGCGTCACCACATCGCCGTCGGCCAGCGGTGGCGGATCCTGGCGGCCGTTGCGGCCCCACAGCTCGGCCAGGCAGCCGCCGTTGCCGACGGTGCCCGACCCGAGCAGGTCACCGGGCTCGACACGGGAGTCCCGGGCGGCGTAGGCGATCATCGTCTCGAAGGTCCAGCCCATGTTGCCGAGCAGGTCACGGCCGACCTCGACACCGTTGACCTCGGCCGTGCACCAGAGGTCGAGGAAACCGTCGGCGTCCCGGGCCGGTTCCAGGTCGTCGGCGGTGACGATCCACGGGCCGAGGCTGCTCGCGAAGTCCTTGCCCTTGGCCGGGCCGAGCCTTACCTGCATCTCGCGGCCCTGCAGGTCACGGGCCGACCAGTCGTTGAATACGGTGTAGCCGAAGACGGTCCGGCCGGGCCCGGCGATCGCCGCGACCTCCAGCTCGAAGTCACGGGCCACCGACGCGGCCGGGAACGGGATGTCGTCACCGGGGCCGAAGATCGCGTGCGGGTTGGTGAAGTAGAAGGTGGGCGCGTCATACCAGGCGTCCGGGACTCCGGCCGCGCCGTCGATGCTGCGCCGCACCCCGTCCACGTGTTCCTCGAAGGCGACGAAGTCACGGAACGAGGCCGGTCTCAGTGGCGCGAGCAGACGGACCTCGGCGAGCGGGAGGGTCTGGGCGACATCGAGCCGGTACGCCGCGTCGACCCCTCCGGCGACGATCGCCTCCATCGCCGGATCGCCCGCGAACACCCGTACCGCATCGTCCTCGATCCTGCCGGTCTTGATCTCCCCCGCGTGCTGGAAACGTGCGAGGCGCATGTCCCGGACCTCCCTCAGACCGGTGGGGCGACGAAGATGCCGCGGTCGACGTCGTTGAAGGACTGCTTGGCGACGAACTCGTTCATCGGATTCGCCGTCCCCCACTGGTCACTCACGGTGGGGTCGGAGAAGTCGTAGATGTGCGGGTGCCAGCTGTCCTCGTCGAGTTCCTCCAGCTCGGTGGTGTACTCGATGGTGTTCCCATGCGGGTCGAGGAAGTAACTGAACGTGTTGTTCCCGGCCATGTGCCGGCCCGGCCCCCACACCTTCTCGACGCCGCCGCGCAGCAGCCGGCCGGTGCCGCGCATGTACTCGTCGATGCCGCGCATCTCGAACGACGCGTGGTGCAGGGCGACGTGCGGGCCACGCGCGACGGCCAGGCTGTGGTGCCAGCGGTTGGTCCGCAGGAACCACATCATCTCGCCCATCCGCGGGTGCATCAGGGTGTCCGAGAGAGCGAAGTTCAGGTGCTGGTTGTAGAACCCTACGGTCGCCTCCGGGTTCGGCGAGTTGATCACCACGTGCGAGAGCTTGACCGGGACGGCCTCGCCCTCGGCCAGCTTGCGGTGCTGCCGGACGGCCACGTCGCAGGACACCTCGACGGTACGGCCGTCGATGTCGAAGAAGCGGAAGCCGTACCCCCCGCCCGGGGTTTGGATCCTGCCCGGCTCGTTGATCAGTGTGACGCCGGAGCGGCCGAGACGTTCGGCGAGCGCGTCGACATCGGCCTGGTTCGCGGCGCCGAAGGCGATGAGGTCGAGCCGCTTCTCGGCGGCCTTGCGCAGCCGCACCGAATACTGCTCGGGTGAACCGGCCGCGGCCAGGAAGGCTAGGCCCTCATCGGTGGTCTCGGCGTCCAGGCCCCACATGTTCGTGTAGAACTCGAGCTGCCGGTCGTAGTCCGGCACGGCCAGGTCGACGTGGCGCAGATGGGTGATGAGGCGTTCGTCGTTCATCGAGGTTCCTTTCAGGCCGGCGAGGCGACGAGGTGCGCGACGCGGGCCATCAGGCCGGGCACGTCGCCGCGCTCGTGGGCGAGCTGCCAGCGGGTCAGTTGCAGGGAGGCCTCGACGACCGTCTTCGCGCGGTCCAGGCGGCGGGCGGTGAACTGCGACCAGAGGGATTCGGTGAGCGCGTCCTCACGGAGCAGCAGCTCGGCCAGCACTGACGCGTCCTCCAGGGCCTGGGCGGCGCCCTGGGCGAGGGTGGGCGGGCAGCTGTGCGCGGCGTCGCCGATCAGGACCACGTTTCCGCGGTGCCAGGGGCCGTCGATGATGTGGCTCTCGAAGGCGGTGTAGTTGACGCGGGCCGGGTCGGTCAGGTTCTCCCGGATCTCGTCCCACGGGCCGTGGTAGGCGCCGGCCAGCTCCCGCATCGTGGCCAGGGCCTCCTCCGGGGACAGGCCGGACCGGTCCCGCACGTCCTCGACCAGGTACGCGTAGAGCGTGTCGGCACCGGTCGGGCAGTACCCGGCGATGTAGGCGGGCCCGCCGTAGAACAGGTCGGTCCGGGTCACACTCGCCGGCCGTTTGGTGAACGTGCGCCAGATGCCCATGCCGACCGGCTGCGGCTCGACGTCGATGCCGAGCTGCCCACGGGTCCACGAGCGCAGCCCGTCCGCGCCGATCACCAGGTCGTATTTCGCCGTGATGTCGTCGAGAGAAGCCGGCCTGGTGTTGAACCGCACCGTCACGCCGACTTCCCGCGCGCGCTCGATCAGGATCTTCGCCAGGGTGGGCCGGTACATGCCGAGCGTGGCGGGCAGGTCCTCGCCGCCGGTGCGGATGTCGGTGAGCTCGGCGATCAGGGTGCCGGCCGGGTCCGGGGCACGCAGGCCGAGCGTGTCGAACTCGTACCCCTCGGCCTTGATCCTCTCCCAGACGCCGAGCTGCCGGAGCACGCGCAGCGCGTTGCCCTGCAGGGTGATGCCGGAGCCGAGGGCGGCCACATCGGGCTTCAGGTCGATCAGCTCGACCGAGACGCCGCCCTCGGCGAGCAGGATCGCCACGGCGGTGCCCGCGGCGCCGCCACCGACGACCAGAACATTACGAACTGCTGGCACGGCGGTTTCCCTTCTGTTTCCTCTGTGACTGGGACCACTGTCCCGTGCCGTCCGGCCATCAGGGAAGCTCAACTTGGTGATCGCAGCCATAGCTCCGGCTTATAGTCGCGGGATGGCCGTCGACCGTGTGCTGGCGAACCTCGATCTCAACCTCCTGCTCACCCTCGACGCCCTGCTCAGGGAGCGGAACGTGACACGGACGGCGGAGCGGCTCGGCGTCAGCCAGCCCGCCGTCAGTGGCGCGCTCAGCCGGCTGCGGCGTCATTTCGGTGATCAGCTGCTGGTCCGGGTCGGTAACCGGTACGACCTGACCCCGCTCGCCACCCGGGTGGCCGCACTGACCGGGCCCGCGCTGGCCGGGGTGCGGCGGGTCTTCGACGCCACCGCCGAGTTCGACCCGTCCGGGCTGGACCGCGAGTTCACCATCGTCAGCTCCGACTACGCGGCGACGGTCCTCGGGCCGCTGATCGCCCGGCGGTTCGCGGCCCAGGCGCCCGGGGCCCGGCTGCGGCTGCAGCAGACCACGCCGTACGCGGTGGACCACGCCGCCGACACCCTGCGCACCGCCGACGGCCTGATCATCCCGCACGGTTTCGTCACCGGACTGCCCTATCTGGACCTCTACGCCGACCGCTGGGTGTGCGTGGTCTCCGCCGACCACCCCGACGTCGGTGACGCGCTCACCATGGACCAGCTCGCCGAACTACCCTGGGTGGTGATCTTCGACCGGCCGACGGCGTTCGCCCCGGCCTCCCGTCAGCTGCGGATGCTCGGCATCGAGGCCCGCGTCGAGGTGGTCGTCGACGGGTTCGCGCAGATGCCGTTCCTGGTCGCCGGTACCCGCCGGGTCGCCCTGCTGCAGGAGCGCCTGGCCCGGCTGCTCGCCCCGGTCGCCGGGATCGGGATGCTGGACTGCCCGTTCGACGTCGTCCCGGTGGCCGAGGCGTTCTGGTGGAACCCGATGTTCCGCAACGACCCGGCCCACATGTGGCTGCGCGACGTGCTCCTGTCGGCCGCCGCCGAGCTGCGTCCATCAGCCTGAGTTATGAGGGGCATCAGCGGATCCGTCTTCCGCTGATGGTGCGCGTCCGCACATAGTTCAGGACCACCACGTGTGACCTGGACCACTCATCATGAAGGGCCTTCCATGCCCGCTGCTCTCCAGCGACAAGCCGGCCTGCCGCAGCTCGTCCTGCTGCTCGCCGGCAGCTGCCTGTCCGTCCTCGGCGCCGTCCTCATCGCGCCGGTGCTGCCACAGATGGCCGACCACTTCGCCGGCACACCCGGTGCCGACGTACTGGTCCCGATCGTCCTCACCGTGCCGGCCCTGATCATCGGCCTGACCGCGCCGTTCGCCGGATTCATCGCCGACCGGATCGACCGCAAACGGGTGCTGATCATCGCGATGATCGGCTACACGATCTTCGGGACCGCGCCGCTCTACCTGGAGTCTCTCGGATCGATCATCGGCAGCCGGGTCCTCGTCGGACTCTGCGAAGCCGCGATCATGACGTGCTGCACGACGCTGATCGCCGACTACTGGTCGGGGCCGCGGCGCAGCCGCTATCTCGGTCTCCAGACACTGCTCGCCTCCGTGTCGGCGACCGTCTTCCTCGGCGTCGGCGGGGCACTCGGCTCGTCCGGGTGGCGCGCCCCGTTCTGGCTCTACCTGGTGGCGGGCGTGCTGGCCGTACCGATGGCGCTCTTCATCTGGCAACCCGCCGCCGGTGGCGAGAGGACCGCCCTCCCGCCGGTCCCGTGGCGCCAGCTTCGGGTGCCGTGCCTGGTCACGCTGGCCGGCGGGATCGTCTTCTACGCCCTCATCGTGGAACTGTCGTTCGTCCTCGACGAGGTCAGCGTCACCGCCACCGCCACGATCGGCGCGCTCAGCGCCCTGATGTCGCTGGCCACCGCGATCGCCGCCGGATCGTTCGCCAAACTCTCCCACCGCACCCCGCGCGAACTGCTGCCGGTCGCCTTCGGACTGTCCGCCGCCGGCCTCCTGGTCATCTGGTCCAGCGCCTCGGTCCCGGTGATCACCGTCGGCGCGGTCCTCACCGGCGCCGGCACCGGCCTGCTGCTCCCGGTCCTGCTGACCTGGGCCACCAACGGGCTGTCCTTCGCCGAACGCGGCCGCGGCACCGGCCTCTGGACCGGCACCCTCTTCATCGGAGAGTTCCTCTCCCCGGTGCTGATCATGGGAATCGCGGGGGCGGCCGGCGGCCTGCGCCCCGCCCTCGGCGTCCTGGGAGTCCTGGTGGCCCTCCTGGCGGCCGGTTCACTCGCGATCGTCCCCCGCACCGCGGGACCACTCGACGTCACCCACGACTGATGAGGCAGGCGGTCCGGTTCCGCTCTCCGCGGTTCCGGACCGCTTCTTCCCGGTACGGCCACGCCCGGCCACCACGACATGAGGCGTCGACGCCGCTCCCGGTGCTGTGCCGGGCTCACGCCCACTCCGCTGCCTCACACGCCCAGGGCCCCGGGTCCGGGTCAAGGCCAGTCGGCTAGCCGTAGCTCACGCCGGGCTCAGTGATCCCACAGGCAGGACGCGGCCCGAGCCGTAGGACGTGCCGGCCCGGTCACGCTCCAGCCAGCCGGACTCGACGAGCATGCGGCGCACCGCTGCCACGTCGTCGGCGGCGCGGGCGATGCGATCGTTGACCTCTGACTCGCTGAGCACACCGTCGACGGCGACGAACCGCGCGAACAGCTCGGCCATCTGCTGGGCGCGCTCACTCAGCGTAGCCGGCAGGCTGGTCAGCCGGCCGTGCGCGAAGAACGACTTGAGCTGCGGATACTCCTTGAGGAGCGGGGCGATCGGCTGCGTCCGGTCGAGTGCCTGGGCGGCCTCCCGGAGCACCCCGTCACGAACGCGGTAGTAGCCGTTGCCGGTGCCGGTCGCCACGCCGGCGCCCACCAGGCGGCCGAGCAGCTCGGCGGCCTCGGACTGGGGTACGTCCAGGTGGATCGACATCTCGAAGATGGTGACACCGTCCGTGCCGTGCCGTGCCAGCTCGGCGAACGCCCGGCAGCGGATCGGATGGGACAGGAGCATCAGCAGACCCGCGGCGTGCGCGGCTTCGACGGACATCCCCTCACCGTAGGCACGCCCCGCCCCGGCGGCACCCGATTTTCATATTGACTTCTCTCGATCATTAGGCGAGGCTGTGGCCAGCACTGCCGCCGGAGCCACGCGGCGCGCGCGAGCCTGGGCAGCTCGCGGGCCGTCCACCGCAGGCGGGCCGTTTCCGACAACGGTCCCGAGCTCAGGAGTGCTGAGTTCAGATGCTCAAACCCGTACGCGTCAAATTCTTGATCTCCGCGGTCGTCGCCGCTCTCGCCGCGACGTTCGCCGTCCTCGCCGTGCAGAGCGGCCCGGCCGCCGCACACGGCAACATCGTCAGTCCCGCCTCCCGCAACTACGGCTGCTGGGAACGTTGGGGCTCCCGGTTCCAGGACCCGGTCATGGCGACCGAGGACCCGATGTGCTGGCAGGCGTGGCAGGCCAACCCCAACGCCATGTGGAACTGGAACGGCCTGTTCCGCGAAGGCGTGGCCGGCCAGCACGAGACCGTCATCCCGGACGGTCAGCTGTGCAGCGCCGGACACACCGAGAGCGGCCGCTACAACGCCATGGACGTGGTCGGCGACTGGAAGGCCACGTCGATCGGCAACTCGTTCACCGTGTCGCTGTTCGACGGGGCACGGCACGGTGCCGACTACATCCGGGTCTACGTGACCAAGGCCGGATACAACCCGGTCACGACCGCGCTCAAGTGGTCCGACCTGGAACTCATCAAGACGGTGCCGAACACCCCGGCCGCACAGTGGACGCAGCAGCTGTCCAACGGCGTGCAGATGGACATCCCGGCGAGTGTCTCCGGACGGTCCGGGCGGGCCATGATCTACACGATCTGGCAGGCCAGCCACCTGGACCAGTCGTACTACTTCTGCAGTGACGTGAACTTCGGCGGCACCACCAACCCGTCACCGTCGACCTCGTCGTCGCCCTCCCCCTCGAACCCGCCGTCGCCGTCGAACTCGCCGTCGCCGTCCACGTCGGTCTCGCCCAGCACCTCGAACCCGCCGGTCACCGGCTCCTGCGCCGCCACCCAGACGGTCACGTCGCAGTGGTCCGGCGGATTCCAGGGCGAGGTCAAGGTGACCGCCGGCAGCGCCGCGATCAAGACCTGGAAGGTGACGCTCACCTACCCCGGCACGCCGCCGATCTCCCAGGCGTGGAACGCGACACTGACCACGAGCGGCAACACGGTCACCGCGACCAATGTGTCCTACAACGGCGCCGTGGCGGCGGGCGCCAGCACGAGCTTCGGGTTCCTCGGCTCGGGCACGGCCTCCACGCCGACGATCACCTGCACTGCCACGACCTGAACCCCTCCCCTACCCGGTTCATTTTTGTTACAGTGCGATTAAGTGGGAGCGCTCCCAGAATCCCACGCCGTCCCCCACCGCAGAACGGAGGCAGAAAACCCCCGCGTGGCACGGCTCCGTCCACGCAGTGCCTCTCCTTCCAGGGGAGACGAGGCAGCCCCACCTCACTCCCCGCACCCTCCGCCGGCCGGAGGAGCAGTTCCAGCCACGGTCCCCGCCGCGGCTGAGCACGTCGGCAGCGGCACCGAGTCCCCGGACGTTCTCCGGGCCGGTGCCGCTGCCCCGCCATGCCCGGAATGGGTCGAATACGGGACGGCGCGGAACTGGCAGGTTCCATAAGAATGCCTCCATGAGCATTCACGGGGAGATCCGGAACACGGCCGTCGTCATCAGAAGACCCGAGGTACCACCGCCCGGCCGACGGGCGGTGCTCGCCGGACGCGTCGCGGCGCTGTCCGCCACCCTCGGATTCATGCCACTGCACATCGTGTGGGCCGCCGGCATCCCGCTCTTCGCGGACCCGGAGCTGTTCCGGCCCTGGCACGCCGACGGCGGTGGCTTCTACCTGTGGACCCTCACCGCACTCGCCGTCCTCCCGGCGGTGCACGCCTGCGCGCTGATCCGGCCGTGGGGGACGGTCTTCCCCGAGTGGACGCCGTGGAGCGGGCAGCGGGTCCCCCGCCGGTTCCTGATCGCCCCGGGATACGCCCTGGCCGCGGCACTGGGCGGTTACCTGCTGCTCGCCGCCGTGCTGATGATGGCCCAGTGGGACTCTCCGGACGCGATCTTCAGCCCGTGGACCGGCGTCTACGGCATCGCCCAGTTCGCGCTCTGGGTTCCGGCACTGGCGGTGGCCACCCGCTCCTACGCCCGGCGCACCCGCATCTGGGGCTGACGGCTCAGCCGGCCGTTGGCCTTGCGGCCGAACGAGCCCTCCCGGACGCATCCCGGCGAACATGGCGCCAACAGCTATCACACCGTGTCACCTACGGGCCCGGCTCGACGGTCGCCGGCCGGACCGGCTCATGGTTCGGCCAGCACCTTCTGCGCGATGCGGAACGCAGTGTTCGCGGCCGGTACACCGCAGTAGATCGCGGTCTGCAGGATCAGCTCCTTGATCTCGTCATCGGACAGGCCGTTGGTACGGGCCGCCCGCACATGCATCGCCAATTCCTCGTGATGTCCGAGAGCGATCAGAGCGGTGAGGGTGATCAGGGAGCGGTCACGGCGGGCCAGGCCGGGACGGGTCCAGATCTCCGCCCAGGCGTACCGGGTGATCATGTCCTGGAAGTCGCGGGTGAACGCGGTCGTCCCGGCGGTGGCCCGGTCCACGTGCGCCGGGCCGAGCACCTCCCGGCGGACCGTGATGCCCGCCGACCGGGTCTCGTCGAAGTGCTGATCGAGCAGGAAAGCCACCACCTCCGGGTTCTCCGCCGGCGCCAGGTGGGCGACACCGTCGAGGACCACGAGCCGGCCGTGCAGGACACCGTCGGCGATCGCGCGGAGACTGTCCGGCGGGGTCGGCTTGTCGTGCCCCCCGGCCACGGCCAGCACCGGGACGGCGATCTCGGCCAGCCGGTCCCGTACATCGAAATCGGCCAGCGCCTCGCACGCCCGCGCGTAACTCTCCGCGTCGGTGGCCCGCAGCGCCGCGATCAGCGACTCCGCCGCCGCCGGCTCGGGGCCCGGCGCGAACCAGCGCTCCCGGGCACCGGCCACCACCGCCTCGACACCCTCGGCCCGGACCAGTTCCGCCCGGTCGTGCCACATCGCCGGCTCGCCGATCCGCGCGCCGGTACAGAGCAGTGCGGCGGCGGCGACCCGGTCCGGCGCGTCCAGCAACAGTTGCAGGCCCACCGCGCCGCCGATCGAGTCACCGGCATAGGCGAACATCTCCCCGGGCCGGATCCGGTCGGCCAGCGCCAGCACGTCGCGGGCCAGGTCGGCCATCGTGAACGGGCCGGTCGCCGGGGCACTCGCGCCGTGACCGGGCAGATCCCAGCCGACCACGTGGTAGCGGCCGTACAGGCGCTCGGCGCACGCCGTCCAGAGGGTCGCGGCGCTGGTCCCGACGGACGGGCCGAGCAGCAGCAACGGCCTCCCGGGCGCATCGGTGAAGGTGGTCGCGGTCAGCACAGCTCTCCCTCTCGGCTTTCCCCGGCCCGGCCCGGAACGGCGCCGGTGAAGATCATCGCGGTCAGCACAGGTCTCCCCTCCGCTCTTGCCTGGCGCGGGCCAGAACAGCGCCGGTGAAGATCATCGCGGTCAGCACAGGTCTCCCCTCCGGCCTTCCCCGGCGCGGGCCAGAACGGCGTCGATGATCTGGTCCGTGGCACCGAGATAGGGGCCGGTGTCCGGGGTCATCGAGCGTTGTTCGGCGTCGATGCCGGGGCGGGCGGCGGCCAGGTTCGCGGTCATCCACGACGTCTCCACCTGGAGACCGGCCAGCAGCTCCGCGGTCTGCGAACCGGCGGTCACCGTGCGGCGGGCCAGCGTGCGCAGCGTCGACCATTCGACGTGCCAGCCACCGTCCGGCCGTTCGTCGACGGCCGCGGCCGCGCCGGCGTGCACGGTGGCGGCCAGGAACGGGGCGGCCAGAGCGGCACGGCGGATCAGGATCGACAGAACCGGGTTCTGCTTGTTCGGCATCGCCGACGAACCGCCACGGCCGGCAACCGCACCCTCGGACAGTTCGTGAACCTCCGGGCGGGCGCCGACGAGGACGTCGTTGGCGATCCGGCCCCACGCGTCGGTGCAGGTCACCAAGGCATCGGCGAAACCGGTGAACGGCGCCCGGGCGGTGTGCCAGGGATCGCGGACCGGCAGGTCGAGGGAGGCGGCGGCGGTCTCGATCAGGCCGCGGACCACGATCGGCGAACCGGCCAGGGCGACCGGCGCGGCAAGGCTGCCGGCGGCGCCGCCGATCTGCGCGGGCAACGACGCGGCGGCGGCCAGGCGATCCCGCGCGTCCAGGTTTCCGGTGAGCCAGGTTGCTGCTTTAAGACCGAAAGTGATCGGTACGGCGTACTGCGTCAGTGTCCGCCCGGGCATCAGCGTCTCCCGGTGCCCGTCGGCCAGCCGGATCAGGGCGGCGGTCTGGACGGCCAGGTCGGCGCGGATGCGGTCGCTGGCGTCCCGCAGACACAGAACCAGAGCCGTGTCGATCACGTCCTGGCTGGTCAATCCCTTGTGCAGCCACTGCGCGGCGACCGGGTTACGGGACTCCAGCCGCTTGCGGAGCAGTTTCAGCAACGGGATCAGCGGATTGCCGCCCGCTTCGGCACCGGCCGCCACCAGGGCCGCGTCGTCGGGTCCGATCAGGCCGTCCAGACCGTCGGCGGCCCCGGACGGGGCGACACCGTGCCGCACGAGCGCGTCCAGCCAGGCGGCTTCGGCACGCACCATCGCCGCCAGAACCGACGCGTCGGCGAAGACGTCACCGGCCCGGTCATCCCCCGGCCACAGCAGATCACTCACCGTCCACTCCCACTCTCACTCCAGCACCACCCACCCGGCCATCCCCCACCCCACACCCTCCCGCACCCGCCCCGCGCGCCCTCCAGCAGCCATCCCGCGCGCCCTCCCGCAGCCGCCCCGCATCTGTCCCGCGCGCCCTCCAGCAGCCATCCCGCGCGCCCTCCCGCAGCCGTCCCGCATCTGTCCCGCGAGCCCTCCAGCAGCCATCCCGCGCGCCCTCCAGCAGCCACCCACGACCCCCCTGCCGTCCCACGCCCTCCAGCAAGCCCGCCCCACGGCCGCCCTGCCGTTCCGCGCCTTGCCGTACCCGTCCCACGCCCTTCCGCAGCCCGCGCCCTCCCGCACCTGTCCCGCGCCATCACCGCGCCGCCCCACGGCCGCCCCTGCCGTCCCGCGCCGCCTCGAGCTGCCGCGCCGATCTTGCGGCTTTCTCCACCCCTCGCGGTGGCGAAGCCCTCAAGATCGGCGTCGCGGAGAGGAACCGCGCAAGATCCACCCGCAGCAGAGCAGTCACCAGACACTCCCGCCCTCACTCAGCACCGCCCACCCAGCCATCCGGCCGCGCCCCCGCACCTCCCGCGCCCGCACCTCCCGCGCCCGCACCTCCCGCGCCCCGCCTGCCGCGCCCCGCCTGCCGCGCCGATCTTGCGGCTTTCTCCACCCCTCGCGGTGGTGAAGTCTCCAAGATCGGCGTCGCGGGGAAGAACCGTGCAAGATCCACCCGCAGCAGAGCAGTCACCAGACACTCCCGCCCTCACTCAGCACCGCCCACCCCAGCCATCTGCCCGCTACACGGCGCCCCGCGCTGTCCAGCACCTCCAGCACCTCCAGCACCTCCAGCACCTCCAGCGCCGATCTTGCGGCTTTCTCCACCTCTGGCGGTGGTGAACTCGCCAAGATCGGCGGCGTGGGGAAGAACCGCGCAAGATCCGCGGCTGGGGCCAGCGAGGGCGACAGGACCTGCGGCGGTGCGCCGTGCGCGATACGCGATGCACCGGGCACCGGGCACCGGGCACCGGGCACCGGGCACGGTGGCGGAGCGCCATGCACGGTGGCCGTGCGGTGCGCGATGCGCCCTGCGACGCGCAATGCGCCCTGCGATGCGCCTGCGATGCGCGATGCGATCCGCGATGCGCCGTGCGGTGCGCGATGCGCCGTGCGGTGCGCAATGCGGTGCGCGATGCGCCCTGCGACGCGCAATGCGCCCTGCGATGCGCCTGCGATGCGCGATGCGATCCGCGATGCGCCGTGCGGTGCGCAATGCGCCCTGCGATGCGCCTGCGATGTGCGATGCGATCCGCGATCCGCGATGCGCCCTGCGATGCGCGGGGACGGCGGACGGGCATGGCGGTGGTGGCGGTGGCGGTAGGGGAGCGTGGGGTGGCGTGGCGGCTGGTCAGGACCATGCGGTTCGTAGGCGGGGGTAGGTGAGGAAGACGGTCTCGCCCTCGCCCTGCAGATGGATGTCGAAGGTCAGGGCGGACGGCGACCGGGTCGCGATCAGGGTGCCGCGGCGGTCCGGGGCGACGGCGCTGAGCAGCGGGTCCGAGGCCAGTGTGGCGGTGTCGTCGGGGAGGTACGCGCGTGTGAACAGGCGGTCCAGCAGGCCCCGGGCGAAGACGGTGACGGCGAAGAACGGGGCCCGGCCGGCTTCGGTGGCGCCGGGTTCGAGGGTGGCGAACTGGTAGTGGCCGTCGGGGTCGGTGGCGGCGCGCCCCCAGCCGGTGAAGGTCCAGCCGTCGCGGCGCAGCGAACCGGGCTGGCGCGGGATGTGGCCCTGCGGGTCGGCCTGCCAGATCTCGATGACCGCGTCGGGGACCGGTGCGCCGTTGCCGTCGTAGACGTGGCCGTGCAGCCGGACCGCTTTCGGGTGGCTCGGCGGGACCAGCTCGTTCATTCCGTCGTATTCCAGGCCCAGGTGGAAGAACGGGCCGACGGTCTGGCCGGGGACGGCGCTCATGCTTCTTCCTCAAGGTCGGAGACGTCGGATTCGAGCGGGGTGCGGTGGGTACCGGTGAGCACGATGTCCCAGCGGTAGCCGGTGCTCCACTCGGGGGTGGTGACGTCGTGGTCGTACTGGGCGATCAGCAGTTCCCGGGCTTTCGGGTCGGTGATCGACTGGTAGATCGGGTCGAGCGCGAACAGCGGGTCGCCGGGGAAGTACATCTGGGTGACCAGGCGCTGGGTGAAGTCCGTACCGAAGATCGAGAAGTGGATGTGCGCGGGACGCCATGCGTTGATGTGGTTGCGCCACGGGTACGGCCCGGGCTTGATCGTCTGGAACCGGTAGGTGCCGTCGGGTCCGGTGAGCATCCGGCCGACGCCGGTGAAGTTCGGGTCGTGCGGGGCCGGATGCTGGTCGCGCTGGTGCCGGTAGCGGCCCGCGGCGTTGGCCTGCCACACCTCGACGAGCTGGTTGGCGACCGGGCGGCCGTCGCCGTCGAGCACCCGGCCGGTGACCACCATGCGTTCGCCGAGCGGGGTGCCGGCGTGCTGGATGGTCAGGTCGGCCTCGTCGTCGGCGACGTCGCGGTGGCCGAAGACGGGCGCCCACAGTTCGACCGACTCCGGGTCGACGAGGTGGGCCGGCTGTTTCGGGTGCCGCAGGATGCTGCTGCGGTACGGGGCGTAGTCGATCTTCGGCTGTGGGCCGCCCGGATGCTGGGCCGCCGCCTCGATCTCCCGGTTGATGTCAGCTTGTGACGACTCCGTGTTCACGCTCCGGACGCTAGGCGGTCGGACGGCCGTCGGCGATAAAATTCTTCCACTCAACGGAAGGAGGGAGCGGTGGGCGCCACCGTCACGTCGCGTGCGCTGGACATCCTCGGCGCCTTCGACGGGGAGAATCGCAGTCTCTCCCTGACTGATCTGGCCCGCCGCGCCGGTCTCCCGCTGGCCACCGCGCACCGGCTGGTCGGCGAGTTGCACCGGTGGGGTGCGCTGGCCCGCGAGCCGGGCGGGGATTATGTGATCGGCCGCCGGATCTGGCAGCTGGGCCTGCTCGCCCCGGTGCAGAGCGGCCTACGTCAGGCCGCTTCGCCATTTTTGCACGATCTGTACGGCACCACCCTGGCCACCGTGCATCTGGCGGTCCGCGACGGGCTGGAGGTGCTGTATGTGGAGCGGCTGGCCGGCCACGTGTCGGTGCCGGTGGTCAGCCGGGTCGGGTCGCGCCTGCCGATGCACGCCACCGGGGTCGGGAAGGTGCTGCTGGCGTACGCCCCGGAGGAGGTCCGGGTGGAGGTCCTGCAGAACCTGACCAGGATCACCGCGTACACCGTGACCCAGCCGGCCCGCCTGCTGGAGCAGCTGCGCCGGGTCCGGGCCGAGGGTTACGCCACCACCGGCGAGGAGATGAGCCTCGGCGCGTGTTCGGTGGCGGTGCCGGTGCGCAACGGCGACGTGGTGGTGGCGGCGCTCGGCATGGTGGTGCCCGACCTGCGACGTCAACTCCCCCGGCTGGTGTCGGCACTCCAGGTGGCGGCGCACGGGATCAGCCGTACCCTCGCTTCCGTTCAGTGGAAATAGGGTCTTGTGTCCCGCCGGTCCGGGACACGACGCTGAGGGCATGCGTACCCAGGTCGCCATCATCGGCGCCGGCCCCGCCGGCCTGCTTCTGTCACACCTCCTCGCCCAGGGCGGAGTCGAGTCCGTCGTCCTGGAGACCCGCTCGGAGGAGTACGTCGCGGCCCGCATCCGCGCCGGCATCCTGGAGCACTCCAGCGTCGAGCTGCTCGAGGCGGCCGGGCTCGGCGCCCGGATCCGGGCCGAGGGTGACGAGCACCGGGGCATCTACCTGCAGTGGCCGGGCGAGCGGCACCACCTGGACTTCGTCGACCTGACCGGCCGCAGCGTGTGGGTCTACGGCCAGACCGAGGTGCAGAAGGACCTGATCGCGGCGCGCCGGGCGGCCGGCCAGGAGATCCACTACGAGGTGTCGGACGTGGCGCTGCACTCCCTGGACGACCGGCCCTACGTCACGTTCACCGACGCCTCGGGCGCCGCACGACGGATCGACGCCGCGGTCATCGCCGGCTGTGACGGCTCGTTCGGGCCCAGCCGCGCCGCCGTCCCCGCCGCGACCGTCCACGAGAAGGTGTACCCGTACTCCTGGTTCGGGATCCTCGCCGACGTGGCGCCGTCCACCGACGAGCTGATCTATGCCTGGCACCCGGACGGTTTCGCCCTGCACAGCATGCGTTCGGAGAGCGTGAGCCGCCTCTATCTGCAGGTTCCCAACGGCACCGATCCGCAGTCGTGGTCCGACGACCGGATCTGGGACGAGTTGGCGAAGCGACTCGGGCACGGGCAGGACGGCTGGAAACTCACCCCGGGCCCGATCACCGACAAGAGCGTGCTGCCGATGCGCAGTTACGTGCAGACGCCGATGCGGCACGGCCACCTCTATCTGGCCGGCGACGCCGCGCACATCGTCCCGCCGACCGGCGCCAAGGGCCTCAACCTCGCGATCGCCGACGTCGCCCTACTCAGCAGGGCCCTCATCGCCAAGATCAAGGACAACGACGGGGTGTACGCCGACGCGTACTCCGACGACGCGCAGCGCAGGGTCTGGCGCTGCACACATTTCTCCTGGTGGATGACGACGATGCTGCACACCTCGGGCGACCCGTTCGACGCCGAGCTGCAGCTGTCACAGCTGCGGTGGGTCGCCGGCAGCCGGGCGGGCGCCACCGGGCTCGCCGAGAACTACGCCGGCCTGCCCATCGGCTACTGAGCCCGCCGTAACCTGTCCGACGTCCGGCTGGCCGTGCCTCAGACAGGACCGTCCGGGGGGTTCGTCGCGTCGATGGTCGGCGGCGGCGGGGCGTGGTCGACCGCCTCCCGGTAGGTGCCCATCGGCAGGGTGGACGGGCTGGCGCCGGGTGGAACCTGCCCGTTCGGCGCGGCCGGCTCGCGGGCCAGCAGGCCCTTGCCGAACGAGCCCACGGTCGCGACGAAGGCGATGTTGAGGGCGCTCTCCCAGTCGAACGAGGTGATGTCGAAGACCCCGGCCACCATCGAGCCGGACAGCGCCGCGAGGAACGTCTTCGCCAGGCGGACCAGCAGGTCGGGCCAGAAGGCGAGGTTCGTCAGCTTCGACAGGTACTGCACGGCGGTCAGCACCAGCGACGAGACGAACGCGCTGACGGCGAGGGTCAGCGCATACCTCCACGGCAGGTTGATCACCGAGCCGACCCCGCCGGCCAGCAGGGTCGCGACGAACACCTGGCCGGCGGACCAGCCGGCCCGCTCGACGAAGTCGAGGACGACGGCACGCCATTTCGGAACGACCTCGGGCATGACATCGACAGTGCTCGCTCCGAAGATCATCGAACATCGACCGAACGGATCAGTTCGCGCAGCGCCTCCCCGATCCCCGGCGGCACAGGGTAGCGCCTGGCCAGCCACGCGAAGGTGAACCGGGCGGCTGCCACATTCCCGGCATAGCCGGGGACCATCGCGGCCAGCGGGAGGACGTCCGACGGATAGGCGCGTTCGATGCGGCGGGCCGGTTCGAAGGCATCACGGTACGGGGGTTCGCCGCCGCCCAGGCGCAACAACGCGATCACCGCGTCGACGGCCCGGTGCTGGATCAGCCGGGCCGCGGCCAGGCGCTCGCCGCGCAACTCCCGGTGCAGGCCGATGTAGAGGCTGACCAGGGCGTCGTTGAGGTGGTAGTCCTCGGTGTCGAACGGTGGCCGCGGAACCGGGGCACCCGAGGTGACCAGGTCCGCCGGAGTCCCGGGGCGGCGCCACACGGTCCGCGCGCCGGAGAACGGTGTCCGGGACAGTTCGGCGACGGTCAGCACCCGGTACTCGACGAGGACACCGTCGGCGTAGAGGGCCCGGCGCCCGCCGCGCTGGTGGGTGAAGAGGTAGGTGACCGGGGCCGGCTCCTCCAGCCAGTCCGTCCGGTCCAGGTAACGCCATCCCGCCCCGTCCGCCACGATCACGTAGAAGTCCAGGTCGGAGTGGTCGTCCAGACGGGCCGGCTGGGCGCCGCACGACCCGAGGCCGAGCAGGGCGATCACGTCGTCCCGTTCCCTCAGGACCGCGGCGATCTCGTCGAGCCTGCGCAGAACCGGTCTCATCGCACCTCCTCGATACGCTGACGCGTGAGGGCATCATCACCGAACGCAGCGGACAATGCGAGGATCGGCCGGTGAGCCAGGTCCATGTCGTCTACGCCCATCCGTCGACGGGCGGTTTCACCCGCTCGGTCCTCGACGTGTTTCTGGGCGGGCTTTCGTCGTACACCCTGACCGATCTTCATGCCGTCGGTTTTGAAGCGGTCATGAGCGCCGCGGAGTATGCGCGGACGGCCGCGGACCCGGTGCCCGCCGACGTAGCCGCCGAGCAGGCCCGCCTCGCGGCGGCCGACGTGTGGGCGTTCGTCTACCCGGTCTGGTGGGCGGACTGCCCGGCGATCCTGAAAGGCTGGTTCGACCGGGTGTGGACCGTCGGATGGGCATACAAACCTATGGTGGTACGGCCGGCGAAGCGCGCGATCGTGCTGTGCACGGCCGGCTACACCGTCGAGGAACTGCGGGCCCGTGGCCACTACCAGGCCATGCGTACCGTGATGATCGACGACCGGATCGGGGCGCGCGCCGAGTCGTCGGAGTTCGTGGTGCTCGGCGGACCGGACCGGGCCGCCCATCTGGAACGGGCCGCCGGACTCGGACGATCCGTTCAGCAGGCGTCGCGCGGCTGAACCGTCGGCAGGATCGTGCGGGAGCGGCCCGGCCGGGGGTAGGCCTCGGCCGCCGCGGCCAGCCGGACCGCGTGGTCGCGCTGTTTCTGCCAGTGGCCGTAGAGGGCGCCGCGCCGCGACAGCCGGTCCACCTCGCGGATCGTCGCCGGGTCCACGTCGCCGGGCGGGGCGTCCCGCCACGGGGTGCCCGGCAGCGGCATGAACGTGTGCGCGTGGATCCGGGCGCCGAGATCGGCCAGGTCACGGGCCAGGGTCAGTGAGTCCTCGACGTCGTCCGCGTTCTCACCCGGCATCCCGAAGATCATGTCGACGTTGATCCGGAAGCCCTCCTCGATCCCGAGGCGGGCGGCCCGCTTGACCTCCTCGACACCGTGGCCACGCTTGGCCGCATCGAGAACCCGGTCCGAGCCCGACTGCGCGCCCACGATGATGTTGTTGTTGGCGCAGTACTTCTTGACCAGGCGCAACGCCTCCCGGCTGACGTGCTCGGGCCGGATCTCACTCGGGAACGAGCCGAAGAACACCCGCCCCTCCGGCCCGATCCCCTCCTTGCAGGAGGCGAGCATCTCCTCGATCGCGGCCAGGTCGGGTTCCTCGGTCTGCGTACCCCAGGAGAGCGCCGTCGGCGTGATGAACCGGACGTCCCGCAGACCACGGGCCCGCATCTGATCGACGTGCCAGCGGATGTTCTCCAGACTCCGATGCCGGAACTTCGCGGAGAACATGAACGGGGTCTGGCAGAACCGGCACGCGTAGATACATCCGCGCGTGATCTCCAGGGCGTTGAACTTGTCCCACTTCAGGGCGAAGCCGGGGAAGTCGTTGAGGTCGCGCTGCTTCGCTTTGCCGGTCCTGATCAGGTTGCCGGTGGCGTCCCGGTAGGCCAGGCCGGTGATCCCGGTCGGGTCACCCTTGGCATCGACCAGGCTGAGCAGCGTCGACTCGCCCTCCCCGATCGCCGCCATGTCCCAGCCCGCATCGAGCGTCTGCACCGGCTCGGCGGTGGCGTGCACTCCCCCGGCCAGGTGCGTCACATTCGGGCCGCCGGCCAGCTGGCGGATCTGACTCAGCTCCTCGGCCAACGCTGCCGCGTCCGGCGAGTAGAAGGACCAGAGGACGAGAGTACGGACGTTGCCGGCCTCCCTGATGTGCTGTGCGGTCTCCTCGACGCTCTCACCGAAGCGCACCTCGTACCGGGTCGCGGTCTCGTGCTGGCCCAGTGCACCCAGCAGCGCGTGAAAGCCGTACGTCACCGCCTTGCGATAGCGCAGCACGAGAACGAGATCCAGACCAGCCATGCGGAGATTCTGCCAGCCGGATCGCCGCGGCCGCGGGGATGACGACCACTCGAGGGCGGGGTTGTGGCATCGACATCGACATCCATAGGTTGGTTGCCATGGAGAACCTCGATTCCGCCGAGGAATGGCTGGACTCGTGGGTGGCCGGCGTCGATGCCCAGGCTTCTCGCACCGTCGAGCTGTCCCGCCGCGTGGCGGGGCTGACCGGCAACGCCAGCACCCGGGACCGATCCATCACCCTCACGGTCGGATCCTCCGGGGCATTGGAATCGCTCGGACTCGACGATCAAGCCCTGCAGACGACCGGCGCAGAGCTCAGCCGACACATCATGACCCTGATCCGGCAGGCACAGGCACACCTCACGGCGCAGGTCACCGAGCAGATCCGTCAGACCGTCGGCCTGGACACCGAAACCGGGCGAGCGGTCCTCCACTCCTTCACGACCCGCTTTCCCGCACCGCCCGACGACGAGCGCCCCGACCGCCGTGCCTGGTGAAGAGCTGCTGCGCTTCCCGGCCGAAGACGTGTTGCGGCATGCCGGCAGCACCGACGCGGTGGCCGACGCCGTCGAACAGGCCCGGTCCGCCGTCCGCGAGGTCACCATGGACCCCCAGGCCTACGGACAGCTGTGCCAGTTCCTGCCCGGCCTGCTGAGCCCGATCTTCGCCGAGGCCGCCAGTGCCCTCACCGACACCGGCGAGTCGCTGCGGGGGACCGCACACCACCTGCGCGCGGCGGCCGCCAGCATCACCGCGACGGACACCACTGCCGGCGACAGCATCCGTGACGCCGGCCGGCCGTCGCCGTGAGCAGCAATCCGCTGGTGGCCCACAGTGGCGATTCGACCACGTCGTACACCGGCCTCGGCCTGGTCGAGGACGCCGCCGACATCACCAACGGCATCCGTAACCACAGCTGGGTCGATCCGGCCCTCGGCGGCGTCGGCGCCACCCTCGACACGCTGTCGCTGGCCATCGACCCACTGGGCACACTGGCTTCCTGGGGCGTGGCCTGGCTGATGGAACATGTCAAGCCGCTCAAAGAAGCGTTGGACTGGCTCGCCGGCAACGCCGACGAAGTCGCCGCCCACGCCGCAACCTGGGCCAACGTCGCCACATTCACCGCACAAGCCCGCCAGCAATACACCGACCAGATCCGCACCGAGGTCGCCGACTGGTTCGGCGCCTCCGGCGACGCCTACCGCCGGCACGCCGACGCACACCTGCACGTCCTGGAAACGCTGTCCACCGCGGCACAAGGCATCTCGTACGCCGTGGAAGGCGCCGGCCTCCTCGTCGCCCTGGTCCGCGGCATCGTCCGCGATCTGATCGCCGCCTTCATCGGCACTCTCGCCGTCCGCCTACCCGAATGGCTCGCCGCCGAAGGACTCACCCTCGGCATCGCCACCCCCGTCGTCGCCGGCCAGGTCGCCACCCTCGTCACCACCTGGGCCAACAAGATCCAGCACTTCGTCCGAGCACTGCTCACCAGCCTCCGCCGGCTGCACCCCATGCTCGGCAGACTCAGCGACATCTTCACCACGCTGCGCGCCCGCACCCACGACCTGGCCCGCACCGACCCCACCAGCCCGCCAACCAGTGAGTTCCGACCTGACTTCCCGCGCGGCGCCGATTTCATCGACGACGGCGAAGGCATCTCCGAACGAGCCGCCGAGGCGTACCGACGCATCCGCAACAGCCCGCAGGACACCACTGCCATCGCCAGGAACACCGGCATCGACCCGCGCGTAATCGAAGGCATGCGCCAGAATCTGTTCGTCCAGCAACACGACGTGCCGTTGGGTCCCAACCACTTCGAACGCGGATACTTCACTCCCGACGACGACATCGCCGACCTCTGGGACGGCGCCGCCGCCGGAACGCTTGACGCGGAGCAGGCAGAAGCCTTCCACAACCTGGCTGCCCATGAGTACGTGGAGAACAGGCTCATGGACGCCGGCCTGCCCTACCGATCGGCGCATCCCGACGCCTTCGATGCCGACGGCGACCGGATCCTCAGCCGCGATCACCCTGGGGCGCATGACCTGGCGCCGCACCAATACCGGCCCGACGCGCCGCTGGCGCACTGGCGGTTCTTCGGCCTCGATGGTTCTCATCTGCGTCTGGCCGCCGATCTCTCGAACCTCGATGAAGTCGTTGCCGCCGCTCTGCGAGGATTGAACAGATGACACCCGACGAAGCCGTACGCACCATGGCCAGCCGCCTCAGCGCCATCGATTGGGAACGCCACGGCGACAAAGCCTGGTCCAAGGCGGTACTTCTGAAGGAATACTTCCGTCGCGCAGCGCGCTGGGCAGCAGCCTACGGGTGCGAATCCCCGCTCCCCTTCTTCGACATCGCAGCGTGCGTAAATTCCACAGTGCGTGCCGATCAGAACCTGATCGACGACGTTCTGGCCCGGGCGAACACCCGTGGAAGCCGCAGCGTCAAACGTCTACTGCCCTTCATCCTCCACTGGGCCGCCGTCCGAGCAACGTTAGACGCCGATCTCCCTCACGAACTGGAGGACCCCTTCGAACCCCTGATCCTGCTGTTCGAGCGGGGCGGCGGCTTTCACACCGAGAACGGCGAGGTGGATCTGGAGCTAAAGTCGGTCCGCATGGCGGGCTGGCGCAGACGGGCCGACGACCCGCCACTACCGAGCTTCGCCCCTGATGTCCTCGACGAGATCGACCGGGCCGGCTCGATCGCTCAATTCGGCTATGTCATCGAACCCCTCTAGCCCGAGCGAACAGCCCTGTGCACTCACGTCACCATGCGGACGAACAGGTAGTAGTTCAGGTTGCTACGGGCAGGCGTAAATGCGGCCGCGCGTGATCTCGAGGGCGTTGAACCTGTCCCACTTCAGGGCGAAGCCGGGGAAGTCGTCGAGCGGCCGTTGCTTCGCCCTACCGGTCCGGATGAGGTTTCCGGTGACGTCGCGGCAGGCCAGACCGGTGATGCCGGCCGGGTCGCTCCCCGAAACGCACCTCGAACTCAACACCACCCAGGCCGCCATTTTGCCAGGGCCCGGGGATCGAGTTCCGAACCCATGGCCATGACCGTCCCACCGGCCACCATCCATCGATCGGCCGCTATGCATTGACGGGATGGGGGCGACCGAGTTCGACAAGGCGCTGCCTGCCGGTGGGAAAGCGATGCATCTACCGTTGACGGTCAGCTGGACTCACCTCCTGCCGTGCGGCGGCATCAGCTACGACAAGAACCCCACGTGGGTCGATCAGAAACCCTGATCAACCCACGTTTAAGACCGGTTACCTAAGTGAGTTCTGGGTAACTGTCGATTCTGTGTCGTTCGGGTCGACCGACCGCCTGAGCAGCAACGTCTCGACGAGAGAACGTCCCGACTACGCTCAGACTTTCGCGAGCGGCAGCGTGGAAGTTGTTCAGCGCCGTCACCCAATGGTCGGCCAGATCTAGCCACTCCGCCTCGGCGACTATCCGGCCTTGTCTGATCGGCGTCTCGAGTCCCCATACGGCGTGGTTGAGCTGATGACCGGCTTCGATTGTGGCGCCATCTGCGATCAGCGGCAGCGCCTCGAATGCCCGATTCCGTTCCATCTCAAGATCAGCGAGCTTAGCTACACGTTCCATGGTCTCTTCTTCCGAAAGCCCACCCAAGCGCAAATCCAGGATGGTGTTGGCCATCGCACCGACCATCTTGGCGGCCGTGACGTACGTGGTGTAGGCGTCGAGCCTGCGCTGGTCCCACCGAAACCTAAGTTCTCGAGCGTAACGGTCGCGGTCGGTGAGTTTCCCAACGAAGTAGGTGCCAGCGGCACCAGCGAGCACGGCCACAATAGTCAGGAGTTGGGCTGGCCATTGCATGGTTCCTCCCGCAGGTCGTTGTCCTCGACGGTGCACTCGGCAGTCAAGGGCCGACTTGGACGCGGACGGTCGACGCTCCCAAGTCGCAATGCCGAGAATGGCGGCGGGGTTCGCAGGTCGTCCTCGTCTCTGCTTCGCGCCGCGAAGGCCTTCATCACGAATGCATGCTTGGGAGACTGCCGTGGGAAAGGACGTCAGTCCTCCTTCAGCGACCAATCAGCGTCGCCGTCGCCGACGGTCGCGTCGCTGTACTGCTCGCTGTTCGACCGCGGCCAGTTGCCGCCCGGGAATCCGCCCGGGTCCACCGCTTCCCCGTGGAGAACGGACATGGCCCCGGCTTGGGCGGCGAGGAACGTGGCAAGCGTGGCCGACGCACCGGCGAGTACCGCGGTGTTGAAACCGGCTTCCTCGATGACCAGTGCAGCCCCGACCCAGGAGAAGACCGCCGAGCCGAACGCCGCAATGGCGGCCACCGTCGCGGCGGTCAGTTTGGCGAGGACCGCTGCCACGGCGATGTAGAACAGCAGTCCCGCTGCCGCGCAACCGGCGAGCGTCGTGGAGGTGGTCGTCGCGATCGAGCCCACCCGGGCCGCGGCTCCGGCCTGCGCGCCAGCAACGACAAGGTAGCTGTCACGGGCGTTGCCCGACCAGTCGGAGTCGTCGATGACCAGGTTCTGCATCGCCAGATCAGTGGATACGGCGTTCGCCGCCGCGCGAAGGTCAGTCCAATGATAGGAGTCGACGAACATCCAGATCGGGGCGGTCGCGCCCTTGAGGACGTCAATGATCCATTCGAGCATCGTGGTACCGATCTCGACGGTCTTGTCCGCGACCCAGTTGATCGCTTCAGCAGACACCGGATCGATCCACCATCGATCGGTCGCCTCCCGCGCGGCAGGCTTCACCTCGGCGAGCTTGGCCTGAAGTGTCCTGGTCCCCTGATCGATCTCCTGGATGACAGCTTCGTACTGCGCCTGACTGAACACCGCCGATCTCCCCGTCAGTAGATGTCCTTGATCTGATGTGCGCCTGTTCGATCCTCGGCTTCGTAGGTGTCCGCAGCTCTGCGGAGGGTTGCCGCGATGTCTGTCATGGCGATCGCCCCCTCAGCACAGCGGCTGGAGACGGCCCGAATGACATCGTTGTAAGGACCGACCATTACTTGGAAGAGGCCTGCCTCCAGTCTGCCGAACTCCATGCCGCTCGCCTCGGTACTCAGAGCGCTGAGGCGTTCGGCCTGCTCCTCCCACTGGCCGGCTTCGCTGCGTAGCACGCTCGTCGCGGCCGACACTTCGTCCGGGGTGGGCAGACTCATCTCTGATCACCGCGATTCGGCGAATGGTCCGACAACGCCGAAAGGGTCGCCAAGGCATCACTGAGACCCATGTCGAGGCCCGGGTGCAACTCCCGCCTAACCTCGGCCGCTTGACGGCTCGCGTTCATGAGAGCCCTCGCCAGGGCGGCACTGATCGTCGCCCCTTCTCGGTTGCGCGCCCAGTCCGGCGATATCTCACAACCGGTCAGACCGCCCGCACCGAGCCGGATGATGGCGTTGCCTCCGTCGTCGGACGCTTCGGCCGAGGCCGTCGGCTCCCCCACGATACGGCCGGCCGCGTGCAAAGCCTGGAGGACCGGTTCGCTGAACTGGACGTTCGCGCGTACCCGGCCGTCCATCGACAACGGCGGAAGCGGGGCGCTGCTTACGTCCGGTTTCTCCTCCGCGTCCCGTTGCCGCCTCCACCACCGAGCGTCGTCGAGACGGCCAGCCCAGGCATGCATAGCCCGGCGGACGGCATCGGCGTACGCGTCCATGACCGCCGCGCCGAGTTCTTCCGGTCCGAGTCGACGTTCCCAGCCCTCATGGACCCGGATCTCGACGGGGAGCCCAGCCGGGCCTATGAAGACGGATACCCGTCCAGTCGAGTCGCTACCCTCGGACTCTTGCGGGATCGCTGCGGTCAGTTCACCCGCCAGTCGTCGCAACCGGTTGGCCCGCTGATGCAGTAGCTGCAGGCCTTCTGGTCGCACGTCGCTGTTCACGGTGTCGCTCCTTCCGATCGGGAGTGCGTCACCGCGCGGACGATCATCGCGATCGAGAACACCGCATGCACCAGTAGGACGCCGAAGATCAGCGATGCTCCACCGGCGAAGAGGAAAGCAAAAGCGATCAGCGCCAGGAGTCCGCCGACGACGCCCAGCCCGAGGGCGACAATCGTGGCCAAGGCACCAACCGTACGTCGAAAGGCAAGAACCGCGCCGAACGCCGACAGCACGGCTGCCGCAACGCCGACAGCAATCGTGCCGATCCGGCCCAAAGGCGATACGTCCGCGATCTCCGCGAACATCGCGGCAGCCAGCGCCGCCACGCTGGACTCCACCACGGCCGGCGCCGCGAACAGGAAAAGGCCCAGCCCTCCCGTACGCTGCGACTCGACTGATTCTCTTGGCACCTGACTACCTCCGAAGCACGAGCAGGCCAGGGAGCGTCTGGCCGCAAAGCTGAGCAAGCCGATGGCAGACATGGATCTCCCGCCTGGAACTGCAACGCACCCTCAAAGCGGTACACGCCGTCTACGGTCCATCGGTTCAGCTCAGCAGAGTCGACTCGCCCTCACCGATCGCCGCCATGTCCCAGCCGGCGTCCAGGGTCTGCACCGGCTCGGCGGTGGCGTGCGCTCCCCCGGCGAGGTGGGTGACGTCAGGGCCGTCCGCCAGGCCCGGATCTGCGGCTCGGTGCACCTGCCACCGCCTTGCGGTAATGCAGCACCAGGACGAGGTCAGGACCGCTCATGCCGTGATTTGTCAGCCGCCTGCCCGGCCGGGCAGGCGGCTGGCGGCTCGTCAGGGCCGGCGCAGGGTGAGCGGGAAGGTTCCCGGGCCGACGCCGGTGAGGGTTCGGGTGTACTGCCTCAGGTAGGTGTCGAGGAACGGTGACCGGTCGCCCTGGGTCGGCACGTCCAGGCGCGGGTTCTGCAGCGCGAGGTCCAGCCGGGCGCGGGTGATCCCGATGGTGTTGCCGCTCGGGGTGTCGCGCCAGCTGCCGCTGCCGATCGTCCCGATCTGCACGCCCAGCTGGTGGCCCGCATCGAGGGTCCAGTCGGTGGATTTCAGGTCGAACGCGACGCGGCCCGCCTGTTCGATCAGGGCCACGTTCTCGTCGAACATCACCGCGGTCCCGTCCGGGGCGACGTCCCACAACTTCACCATGACATTGCCCGTCGCGCTCGCGTGCACCGTGATCCGCGGGGTGGCGGTGATCCGCAGCGGTGACTCGACCGGCGTGGACCAGGTGAAGTAGCTCGACGTCGGCGCGAGACCCCGGGCGGCGGTCGGCGCGGGATCGGTGTAGTGCTCCATGTCCCACTCGGCAGCGGCGGGTGCGGCCAGTGCCGAGGCGAGGCCGTCGTCGACGTACTGCCCGTCGGCCAGGGCCGCGCTGGTGCGGGAGGACGGCGCCGGCCACGTCGGCTGGGCGCGCCACGCGCCGGTGTTGTCCTCGACGGCGTAGGCGGGGTCGTGCACCGCCGGCCGGGTGCCCAGCAGGTAGCGGTCGTAGAAGCGCATGACCTCGTCGAAGAACCCGGCGCGGCCCATCAGCAGCTGACCCTGATCATTGGTCTCGTTGCCGCGGACGTGCTCCCACTGCCCCAGCCAGCCCCGCTCGACGCCGTGGTGGTTGTCGAGGAACTCCTGCATGTCCTCGGGCTTGGTGTTGTTCTCGATGAAGCCCTGCGTGACGAAGAGCGGGGTGTTCGTACCCCTGGCCTGGGCCGCCAGGTCGCGGGCCCGCCAGTAGGGCGAATCCGGATCGGGATTGTTGTTGTTGGTGAGGTTGTCCACGAGGCACGAAGGGTGGCTCTGCTCGTACTGAGCGTTGGCCTGGTAGCGGGAGGTGTCGTCGGGTAGTGGCGCCATCGTGGCGATGCCGTTGTAGGCGTTCGGGGTGCCGGTCACGTTGGGCCGCGGGACCCCGTTGCTGAACAGGTAGTTGTACATGTCCCACACCGGCTCCTGCGCCACGACGGCTTTCAGGGCCGGCAGGCGCAGGTTGTTGCCGACGAGCCCGGTGACGGCGTCGTACGACTTGCCGTACATGCCCACTCTGCCGGTCGACCACCGCTGAGCCACCACCCACTGGATCGCGGCCTTGACATCGGCCTGCTCACCGGGGCCCATCCAGTCGAGGCAGCCGGTGCTTCCGCCGAAGCCACGCAGGTCGACCATGACGTACGTGTAGCCGCGGGCGAAGAGGCCGGTGCCGGTGGTGAAGTCCGCGAACCGGCTGGACGGGCCGGTCCGGGTCCACCCCTCCGGCCCGGTCTGGCCGGCGTGGCTGAAGTAGGAGCTGACAGCGAGGATCACCGGTGTCCGGGCGTGCGACGGCAGATGCGCCGGCCGCAGGATGTCGGCGTGGAGCTCGACGCCGCTGTCGTCGGCGGACGGGAAGTAGGCTTCCGTCCACACCGCACCTTCCGGTACGCGGGGGTTCTCCTCGTGGGTGACACCCGGTGGCGAGACGGCGCCGGCGGTCGCCGGGCCGCCCACCGCGAGAGTGGCAACCGTGATCAGTGCGCCGGCTGCGGCCGCCGCCCGTCCGCGTAGATTCATCCGACCTCCAAAAAATCGGCCATCCATTGAGCAGTGTCGATAAGTTTGCCAGGATGACGCCATGACGACGGGGCGACGGTTGTTCTCGGCACTGTCCGTGGCGGCGCTCGTGGTGGCCGGCGCCCTCAACGCCGCACCGGCGACGGCCGCACCGCCGCCCGCGGACCCGGACACGCCGTGGCGCATGCGGCACTGGCCGCAGACCCAGCCCTGGCAGGTCGACGAGGCGGTCACCCTGGGCGGCCCGGCCGGCACGCCGCAGCCGATCGACCCCCAGCGGTACGAGCTGCCGGACACGATGACCTGGGACGACTACCGGGCGGTACCAGGCACCGACTGGGCCGACCCGGCGGTGCACGGCTCGGAACGCACCTTCCACGGGGCGCTGGTGCTGGTCGACTACCCGAACCAGCCGTTCGTGGTCACGCAACCGGCGAACTCGACGATCTACGGGAATCCGTCCGGCGTACAGAATCTGGATCGCTCCGAAGTGCCGGCGTTCTACCGCGACTTCCTGAACAAGCCGGGGACGCTCAACCGCGGCCACACCATCCACGAATACTGGATGGAGGACTCGAACGGGCGCTTCGGCATCGACCTGAGCGCGTTCGGTGTGTACGAGATGCCGCACGCCAGCCACGAGTACGGCATCGAGAACTCCATGCAGCGCGGGCTGGGCTGCCCGGCCGGCGACGTCTGCGGGCGCGACCTGCGAACCGACGCGCGCGCCGCCTGGATCGCGGCAGTCGGCGAGCAGGAGGCGGCCTCGTACGACTTCGTCTTCTTCCTCTCGGCCGGCCAGGACGAGTCGGCCACCTGGCAGGAGTTCGGCCCGATGAAGTTCACCACCAAGGAGGACGTGAGCGAGGAGTTCGGCCCACCGGACGCGTCGCTGACGAACTGGAACGCGACCCGTTACGTCGAGTGGACCTCCTGGCAGGCCTCGGCGAACATCTGGCCCAACGCCACCCAGGGCAGTTCACTGCAGGCGGAGAGTTCGGGCATGTCGACGTACGCCCACGAGTTCAGCCACATCCTCGGCATCGGCGACAACTACAACAACCCGTACTCGGTCCCGGCCCGCCGCGACTACAGCGGACCGTGGGAGATGCTGAGCCGCGGCACGTTCAACGGCCCCGGCGGACCGCACAGCCGCTGGCTGATCCCGGGAACCGGCGGCTCGTCGATGGGCGCGCAGCACATGCTGCGCAACAAGATGAAGCTCGGCATCGTCGACGACAGCGCGGTGCTGAAGCTCTCCCGTGCGGCCCTGGCCGAGTCCGGCGT
This sequence comes from Actinoplanes subglobosus, assembly GCF_042650585.1. Classification (NCBI taxonomy): domain Bacteria; kingdom Bacillati; phylum Actinomycetota; class Actinomycetes; order Micromonosporales; family Micromonosporaceae; genus Actinoplanes; species Actinoplanes subglobosus. The sequence continues at coordinate 606,658 of NZ_JBHSBL010000020.1, read as the reverse complement.
CGTGGTGACCCGGGTGACGGCGCGCGCGGTCGATCCCGGCCCCGGCCGGCTGGCCGGGATCAACGTCACCCTGGACGGCGGCGACCGCAGTCCCGCCTGCAACACCGCGACCGACCCCTACTGCGACGGCGGCGGCTACCACAACTACACCCTCGAGGTCGTCGACCGGATGGGCTTCGACTCGTTCACCCCGGACTCCGGTGTGCTGCTGGCCAAGACGAAGAACAACGACTCCGCGCCGTTCATCTGGACCGTCGACGCCAACCCGCAGGACATCGACAAGGTCGACTTCGTGCTGCCGGACGGAACACCGCAGAAGATGACGATCGGGGACTACCGGCAGCTCTCCGACGCGCTGTTCCACGCCGGCACCGGATCGGGCAGCCTCTTCGAGTACGCGGACACGGCCAACCGGTTGCACTTCTACGTCCTGGACCGCAAACGGGACCGGCAGGGCGTGCTCTCGTACGAGGTGGCGGTCCGCTCCCTCGACGGCGCCGGCCCGTCGGTCCGTGGCGTGAAGGCGTCACCGGCCACGGCCCGCCCCGGGCCGTCCGGCTGGGCCCGGTGCACCGTCCCGATCCGCAACACCGGCCAGGCCACCGACGTCTTCCGGATCTCCGCACCGGGGGCGGTGCTGCCCCGGGCGGTCGTCGCCGTGGCAGGGCGCCGGTCCGCCTCGGTCGAGGTCTACGTCAAGGGCGCACCGGCGGCGACGGTCGAGGTCAGATCGGAGAGCGACCCTGCCGCAACAGCCGTGACGGCCTGCACCGTACGAAAGTGACGCCGGCGGTCAGGCGGGGGCTCTGGTCTTCTCCCACTGCTTCTTCAGGGCCTCGTAGAAGTGCTCCGGGAAGTCCTCGCCGTCGGACTGCAGGAACACCTTCGTCTTCTGGTTGTCGGGGCCCCAGGTGACGGTCACGTAGTCGGCGTGGGTCCAGGAGTCGTCGTTGTTCTTCAGCTGCAGGGCGGTGATGTCCTTCAGGTCGATGCTGATGTCCTCGTCGTCGCCGTCCACCAGCCAGTACGCCGCGACCCTCGTCTCGGTGAAGAAGGCGCCCGCCTCCGCGATGTCCTCACCGCGGCTGGTGTAGAAGAGCACGTTCTCGCCCTCGCGGATCCGGCCCTGGTCGATCAGCGCCTTCTGGGTGTCGGCCGGCAGGCCGCTCTCGGACTCGTAGCCACCGCAAGCGGCCAGCGCCACCATGGCGGTCAGGGCGAGGAGGGTCGCTCTCAGGGCACGCATCGCTTCTCCGTTCGGCGGCGGGACTCACCTTCGAGGAGTAGCCGAGCGGCGCAACCCTACCGGGACGGGGTGTAGCCGGTCGGGGAGCCGTTGAGCAGCTGGAGCAGCGGCGCCCACAGGGCCTTGATGTCGGGCTCGGACTGCTCGGTCGCCGGGGCGGTGTGGCGGCGGGAGGCTTCGGCGGTGCGGGCGGGGGCGAGTGCCGGGGAGTTCGTCATGGGGCAAGCCTGGGCGAGCAACCTCTGCGGAGCCTCAAGCTGGACTCCGGGGTCGGGCAAGACCCCGGCCCGACCTGCTCGGGAACCGCTGATGATATCTGCCGGTAACAAGAAATTCACGATGTTCTTTTTCTCACGACCGAAATCTACTCTCCGGTAACCATTGCTACCGCCACCGGAGGCCATCGATGAGTAGGGCTACCCCCCTCGCCTGTCTCGTCACCACGTCCGTACTCGCCCTGGGACTCGCCGCGCCCGCGCAAGCGGCCAGCAGCATCGACTACGCCGCACTCGGCGACTCCTACTCCTCCGGTGTCGGCGCGAGCGGGCAGTCGGGATCGTGCCTGCGCAGCAACAACGCCTACGGACCACTGTGGGCGGCGAAGAACAGCCCGGCGTCGTTCCAGTTCCTCGCCTGCACCGGCGCCACCACCGACGACGTCCGCACCGGCCAGGTGCCGACGCTCAGCAGCGGCGCCGACCTGATCAGCCTCACCGTGGGTGGCAACGACGTCGGGTTCACGTCGACCCTGATCACCTGCTGGACCACCACCGACTCGGGGTGTGTCGCCAAGGTCAACGAGGCCAAGGCGTACGCGGCGAGCACCCTCGGCGGCAAACTGGACGCGGTCTACGCCGCGATCAAGGCGAAGGCGCCCGGCGCACGCGTGGTGGTGCTGTCGTACCCGCTGATCTACGCCTCCCCGGCGACCGGCTGCACGCTGAGCACCGCCAAGCAGGCGGCGATCAACGACGGCGCCCGGGTCCTCGACGCGAAGATCCAGGAGCGGGCGGAGGCTGCGGGCTTCGTCTACTCCGAGGTCCGTGACGAGTTCGCCGGGCACGAGGTGTGCTCCTCCTCGGCGTGGATCAACGGCGTGACCCTCATCCCGGCCACCAACTCGTACCACCCGAACAACAGCGGCTACGCCAGCGGCTACCTGCCCGCCTTCACCGGTTCGGCCGGCTGACCGGAGGGCCCGGGGCTCCGCTGACAACGGGGCCCCGGACGGGGTGCGCCACACTACGCGCCTCATGATCGCCTGCAAAGTGACAAACCTCACTGGCAACCGAACGTTTCCATCTATCGGCCGATACGCGGTGACATTCGGTCGAGTCGCCGTCACTCCATGCGCTCCCGCAGTCGTACGTTCTCCCGACGAACCTGTGGCCTCCCGGGGCCGGACTGTTCAAGGGCGGGCGAGCAGCGACGCCGTCCGGAGAGCGAGCGATGATGACCGCAAGGGCACGCCAGCACCAACGTGGCCGGCCGATCGGCGCCGTGGCACGGCTGCTGCTCCCGATCTTTCTGGCCATGTCGGTGACCGCGCTGTTCGCGATGGTGTGGCAGTCGGTCGGCGAGCAGTCCGACTTCGCCGAGCTGGAGCGCGACGGTGTCCGCTACATCCAGGCCCTGGGCCCGCTGGAGATCGCGCTCACCAACGCCGGCTCGGCCGCGGTCAACGACCGGGAGGCGGCGCCCGAGGAGCTCGGCCGGGCCGTCGACGCGGTGGCGGCCGTCGACCGGGAACTCGGCGAACGGCTGAGCACCCAGGACCGCTGGTCCGGGCTGCGCGCCAAGATCGAGGCCCTGCCGTCCGAGGGCGACGACGCGGAGATCATCGCCGCCTACGGCACCGTCGGCGACCTGCTGCTGGCCCTGATGGACAAGGTCCGCAACAGCTCCAAGCTGGTCCGCGACCCCGACGCCGACCTCTACTACCTCGGTGACGGCGCGACCCAGGAGCTGCCGGAGAGCATCGTGGCGGCCGCCCGGTTCACCAACCTCCTGACCACGCTGTCCGACCTGTCGCCGGCCGAGCGGTCGGCGACGCTGATCGACGTCAGCACCGCCGGATCGGCGCTGGCCAGCAACGCGCGGGACCTCTCCGACGACGTACGGCTCGCCGTGGAGGGCACCGGCAGCCAGAGTCTCGGCAGCGCGCTGCTCAGCCGGCTGGACCGGTTCAACCGGTCCGTCGACACCCTGCTGCCCCTGCTGACGCCGCTGCAGTCGGGCCGTACCGGCGTCGACCCGGAGCAGGTCGGCCGGGCCCGCGACGAGATGCAGGCCGCCGCGGCCGACCTCTCCGCGGCACTGCTCACCCAGATCGACATCGGGCTCGCCGACCGGATCTCGTCCCTCGACCAGCGCCGTCTCCTGGCGTCCGGCATCTTCGTGTTCTCCGTACTGCTGGCCCTCACGCCGGCCGGGCTGGCCCTGCTGCGCCGACTCCGCCGGCCCCGGCCACCGGAGTCGGC
>NZ_JBHSBL010000020.1:595933-602920 GCF_042650585.1 Actinoplanes subglobosus | reverse complement strand
GCCCCCGCCGCCGGCGCCGCCGGTGCACGAACTGGAGCGCGAACGGTGGGGGCGGGTCAGTGTTCCTCAGTAGGCTCCGGATCCGCGGCAAGCTGATCCTGCTGGTCATCATCCCGCTGCTGGCGATGATCGCGCTCGTCGTGCCGACGATCCGCGGCCTGGTCGACGACGCGGCGGAGGCGACCGCGATCGACACCGTCGCGACGGTGGCCGGGCAGGTCGGCCCGCTGGTGGAGGACGTGCAGCGCGAGCGTCTGCTCTCGGTCGGCTATCTGCTCGATGTGGTGGACGCCGACGACCTGGCCCTGCAGACCGCCACCGTCACCGACCGGGTCCGTGACGTGCAGCGGGACCTGGGCGACCGGCTGCCGTCCGGGCTGCGGGGCGAGATCGGCCGGATCGACGGCCTGGAGGACCTGCGTCAGCGGGTCCGCGCCGGATCGGTGCAGCCGGACATCGTGATCGCCGAGTTCGACCTCGTGCTGGACGGCATCATCGACTCGCTCGGACTGGCCGACGAGGCCGACGCCGGCACCTCCGCCGGCCGGCAGCTCATCGCGCTGGACGCCCTGTTCCGCATCGACGAGTCGACCAACGACAGCATCATGCTGCTCTCGATGATGGCCGCCGGCGGCGTCGGGCGGTACGCCGCGGAGTACCGCGAGGAGAGCGCCCGCTTCCAGACCTACCTCGATCGTTTCGCCGACTACGCCACGCCGGGCCAGCGCGAGCTGTACGAGCTGGTGACGGCCGCGTTCCAGGACCGGGTCGGCAAGGACTTCGACGCCCGGTTCGCGCAGGACCCGGCCGCGGCGATGGCCCGGCTGCCGCTGGCCGAGCTGTTCCCGATGCTCCGGTCGTTCAGCATCCTCGGCGGTTTCGCCAAGAAGCGGGTCGTCGACGACGTGACGACGGCGGTGGCCGAACAACGACAACGGCAACTCACCATCGCGTACGGCATGGGTGTGCTCGTGCTCCTGGTGCTCCTCGCGGTGCTCGCGCTGGTGGCCACCGTGGCCCGGGCCGTGGCCGTGCCCCTGACCAGGCTCGGCCGTGCGGCCGAACGGGTGGCGGAAGCCGGCGAGACGGAACTCCGGCGGATCGCCGACGACGAGGCCGAGACCATCGATCCGGTACGCCTGGAGGTGCTCGACCTCGACTCGCAGGACGAGATCGGCGATCTGGCCCGGGTCTTCGCCCGTGTCCAGCACACCGCGTCGCAGCTGGTGGAACGGCAGGTGCTGAGCCGGCGCAACGTGGCCGAGATGTTCGGGCACATCGGGCGGCGCACCCAGAACCTGGTCGGCGGGCAGGTCGACCTGATCGACGAGCTGGAGAACGAGGAGACCGATCCGGACCGCCTGGCGAAGCTGTACCGCCTCGACCACATCGCCAACCGGCTGCGCCGCAGCGCCGACAGTCTCGTGGTGATCTCCGGCGCCGACCGGGAGGAGAGCCACTCCCTGCCGGTCCGGCTGATCGACGTGGCACGGCTGGCCCTGGCCGAGATCGAGGAGTACACCCGCGTCGACGTGGACGTACCGCTCGATCTGCTGGTGGCGCCGTCCCTGGTCAGCGACATGGTGCTGATCTGCGGTGAGCTGCTGGAGAACGCGACGACGTTCTCCCCGCCGCACACCCGGGTGACGGTCAGCGCGCGGGCCGTGCCCGGTGGTGCCCGGCTGACCGTCGCCGACCACGGCATCGGCATGCCCGACGAGCGGCTCGCCGAGGAGAACGCCCGCATCTCCCACCGGGAACGTCTCGACCTGGTGCCGACGCAGGTGCTCGGGCTGTTCGTGGTCGGCCGGCTGGCCCGGCGGCACGGTATGACGGTCGCCCTGTCGCACACCCCCGGTGGTGGCGTCACCGTCGGGGTCGACATCAGCAGCCTGCTCCTGGCCGGCGATCTGCTGGTCGGCGGGCCGGAGATGGAGCCGGTCGCCGTCGCGTGGTCGCCGCCCGTACCGGAGAGTCCTGCTCCGCACCGGCCCACCGTGCGGGAGGCGATCTCGCGGGTCAGTGACGTGATGAGTGACCCGCACACCTGGAACGGCTTCGACGTGGGAAGGCCGCTGCCGGCCGCCCCGGCACCGGCCCCGCCGGTACCGGCCGTGCCGGCGCCGGCGTCCGCGCCCGCCTCGCCCGGAGGACTGCGCCGGCGGATCCCCGGGTCGAACCTGTCCGGGGCGGGCGGGCCGGCCATCGACCAGCCGGTGAGCGACAACAACCCGGACGCGGCGCGTCTCCTCGTCGAGCAACTCGAGTCGGGCGTGGCGCGGGCGCTCCACGACTCCTCCACACCCCACCGACAGTGAAGAAGGCACCACCATGGACAGTATCCGTACGCACCCCGGCACCACGGATCTCAGCGCCGAGGTGAAGACCTTCAACTGGCTGCTCAGCTCGTTCGCGACCAGGACGGCCGGCGTGCAGGAGGCGGTCGTGGTCTCCTCGGACGGCCTGCTGATGGCCCGGTCGTCCAAACGGGAGCGGGCCGACTCGGACCGGCTGGCCGCCGTGGTGTCCGGGATGACGAGTCTCGCCGCGGGCGCGTCCGAGTGGTACCGGCTGGGCGCACTCAACCGGGTCGTCGTCGACATCGCCGAGGGCTACCTGGTGATCACCACGATCAGCCGGGGTTCGGCGCTGGGTGTCGTCACCAGCCGCTCGGCGAACCTCGGCACGGTGGCGTACGAGATGACGCTGTTCGGGACCCGGGCGGGAGCGTCCCTGACCCCGGGCCTGATCGCCGAACTGAAGAGCGCAGTCCAGAGTTGAGCGAGCCGATCGGGAGGATTCCTCCGTATCTGCGGGGCGCTCCGCCGGGTGCCACGCCGGCCGGGCCCCCTCCGGCGGCTGCTCCCCCGGCCCGGCCCCCGGCCGCCGGTCAGACGTCGTTGCGCCCGTTCGTGCTGACCGCCGGGCGGGTCAACGCGGTCGACCCGGAGATCGACCTGGAGACCCAGGTGACACTCCGGCCGTACGATCCGCGGGCCGGGCGGGCTCCGCTCGCCTCGCTCGGGCCGGAGATGCAGGCGATGGTCGAGTTGTGCGTCGAGCCGGTCTCGGTCGCGGAGATCTCCGCCAGGCTGCGCCTGCACCTCGGCGTCACGAAGATCCTCGTCGCCGACCTGCGCGCCGCCGGTTACCTCGACGTGCACGTGACGGACACCGTGAACCCGTTCTCCCCGGACACCATCCTGCGGGTGATGCACGGACTCCGGGCTCTCTCCTAGCGGTCGGGAACTGACCGCAACACCGGCGAGGATCCCGGTATGACCAGTGAGATCCTCCTTCCCGATTCGGCTGTCCCCTATGACACCGCGGTGCTCAATCCGTTCGTGATCCTGGACGACGCGAACGGATTCATCGACTTCGTGTCGGGTGTCTTCGATGTGCCGGAGGTCGCCGAGGCGCGCACCGAGATGCCCGACGGCAAGCTGATCCACGCGCAACTGCGCCTCGGCACCGTCGATCTGATGGTGGTCGACCGGCTCGACGGATGGCCGCCGCGGCCCGGCCTGTTCCAGGTCTGGGTGCGGGACGTGACGGTGGTGCTGGAACGGGCCGGCTCCCGCGGCGGGTCCACGGTCACCGCGCCGACGCCTTTCTACGGCGAGACGACCCTGGCCCGGATGCTCGATCCGTGGCGCAACATCTGGTGGCTCTGGGCGCCGGAGCCGGGCCAGCCCGATCCGGTAGCACTCTGGGAGGGCGGCTCGGACGTGATCTTCTCGACCATCGACGCGACACTGCGGTCGCTGGCGGACGAGGCCCATTGACACTCGACTATGTCGGGCCTACGTTCGGACGGGAGTGTTCAGGAAAGCGCTTACCTACAGGTCGCATCCCCCATGCCGTGACCTGCCGAGGAAAGGACCTCCCCCATGCCCCGCTCCACCACCGCCGCCGTGGTCCTCACGGCGGCGGCGCTGATCGCCGTCCCCGGACCGGCGGTCGCCGCCACCTCGTTCACCGTCGCCACCGACGGATCGGGGAACTACACGACGATCCAGGCGGCGATCGCCGCCTCCTCCACCGGAGGGGTGATCACCGTGAAGGCCGGCACCTACCAGGGCCAGGTGCAGATCCCGGCGAGCAAGTCCGGCCTCACCATCCAGGGCGCGACCGGCAACTCGGCCGACGTGGTCATCACCGGGAACAAGCCGCAGTCCACCGCCGGGACCGCGGGCAGCGCCACCGTCTACAACCTGGCCCCGAACAGCACGATCAAGGGCCTGACCATGCAGAACACGTACGGCGCGGGCAGCCAGGCCCTCGCGCTGTACGCCGCGGGCGACCGGCAGGTCTACCGCAACGTCCAGATGAAGGGTTACCAGGACACGTTCCTGTCCTGGGGCGGCACCGGCAGCTCGCAGATCCGGCAGTACATCTACAAGTCGTACATCTCCGGTGCGGTCGACTTCATCTACGGCAACGGCGCGGTGGTCATCGACAGCACCACCATCGAGTCGCTGAACATCGGCAGCAGCTCGAACAACGGCTACATCACGGCGGCCGCCACCGATGACAGCAACGCCTACGGGTTCCTGATCACCCGATCGACCCTGAAGAGCTCGGCCACCGCGCAGACGGTCGCCCTGGGCCGCTGCTGGCACGCCGGGAACGCGTCGGACGCGATCGGCCAGGTGCTGGTCCGCGAGTCGACGCTCGGCGGCCACGTCCGGCAGGCCGGCGCCTGGCAGGACATGAGCGGCTGGTCGTGGAAGACGTGCCGGTTCAACGAGTACGCCAACACCGGCGCGGGCGCGAGCACCGGCACCTCGGACCGGCCGCAGATGAGCGCGTCCACCGCCGCGAACTACACGGCGCAGAAGTACCTGGCCGGCTCGGACGGCTGGAACCCGGTCCAGTAGGAGGATCGATCCGCCGGCATCCGCGCCTAGGATCCCTTGTGGACGGACTCACGAGGAGGCGCGATGCCGGCGGACACCACTGTCGTGATCATCGGGGCGGGGCCCGCCGGGATGTCGCTGGCCAACTTCCTGCAACGGCGCGGCGTGGGCTGCGTGGTGCTGGAGATACGCGACCGGGCTCATGTGGAGGGGCGCCAACGGGCCGGTGTCATCGATCATCGCGCCGGGGAGATCTTCACCGAGTTCGGCCTCGATGAGCAGGTCGCGGCCGGCGGCCCGGTCGAGACGCTGATGGAGATCCGCACCGACGGGGTGCCGCGGATGCTCGACGTCCCGGCGCTGGCGGGCGGCCGGCCCGGCCGGCTGGTGCCGCAGCAGATGCTGGTCCAGCGGCTGATCGGCACGTTCCTGGACGGCGGCGGTGACCTGCGGTTCGGTTCGGCCGACGTGACACCGCACGACCTCGGCGGCGACCGGGCCCGGGTGACCTATCGTGACGCGGACGGCACCGAGCACGAGCTGACCTGCGACTACGTGGCCGGCTGCGACGGTTTCCACGGGGTGAGCAGGCGCAGCATCCCGGAGGGCGAGCTGACCACCTACGCCTTCGACCACGGGATCGGGTGGTTCACGGTCCTCGCCGACTCCCCCGCCCCGCGGTATCCGTTGATGGCGGTCAGCCGGCACGGGTTCGCCGCCCAGTTCGCCCGGGGTCCGCGGGCGAGCCGGTTCTATCTGCAGTACCGGCCGGGCGACGACCCGCGCCGGTGGCCGGACGAGCACACGTGGCGTCAGCTGCGGCTGCGCCTCGGTGACGAGAGCCTGCCGGAGGGCGCGATCACCGGCCGCGAGGTGGTGGAGATGCGCAGTTTCGTGGCCGAGCCGATGTCGTGGGGCCGGATGTTCCTGGTCGGCGACGCCGCGCACATCATCACGCCGATGGGCGCCAAGGGGATGAACCTGGCGATCGCCGACGCCTACCTGCTGGCCCGGGCGATCATCGACGGCCACGGGCTGGACGGGTACTCGGACGCCTGCCTGCGGCGGACCTGGGACTACCAGGAGTTCTCCCGCTGGTTCACCGAGATGGTGCACGACTCGGGCGACGACTCCGCGGCCGGCCCGTTCCGTCGCCGTCTGGCGCTGGCCCGGCTGGACCGCCTGTTCCGATCGCCGCCGGCGGCCGCCGCCTTCGCCGATCTGATGGCCGGCACCGAGGTGTGATCGGGTCTTGCACAGCTCGGGCACAGCAGGCTTCAAGGCATTTACGAGTATCGATTCATAGCGTCTGCCGGATCCCATCCCACAAGGAGGATCCATGGACAACGACGACGAACCGGTCGGCCGGGTGCTCGGGCGCAGACACGCGCTCGCGCTGCTCGCACTGACCGGCACCGGCCTGGCACTGGCCGGGACCTCGGCCGGCGCCGCCGCACCGGCGTCCGCGGCGACGAGCGTCGACTGCGTCGCGAAGCCGGAGATGACCGAGGGGCCGTACTACGTGGACGAGGGGCTGGAACGCTCCGACATCCGCGTCGACACCTTCGACGGCTCGGTCTCCGGCGGCACCCGCTTCGTTCTCGACCTCGACGTGCTCCAGATCGCCGCCGGGGCCTGCTCGGCGCTGCCGGGCGCGATCGTCGACATCTGGCACTGCGACGCCTACGGGGTCTACTCCGACGTGGCCGCGAACGACTCGGTCGGGCACACGTTCCTGCGCGGTTACCAGGTCAGCGACAACTGCGGGCGGGTCCGGTTCGTCACCGTGCTGCCCGGCTGGTACCAGGGCCGGACCGTGCACCTCCACCTCAAGATCAGGACGATCGGCACGGACGGCAATCCGTACGAGTTCACGTCGCAGCTGTACTTCACCGACGCGTTCAACGCCGCCTACCTGGCGACCGATCCGTACGCGGCCAAGGGCACCCCGGACACGACGAACGCCACCGACTTCATCTACCAGCAGGCCGGTGAGCAGATGCTGCTGTCGCCGCGCCGGATCCGGGGCGGCTGGGCGGCGCGGTTCGCGATCGGCCTGGACCTGTCGGACACCGAGGTCGGCGACGACGACAGCGGTGGTGGCCCCGGCGGCCCGGGGGGGCCCCCC
>NZ_JBHSBL010000020.1:521861-595905 GCF_042650585.1 Actinoplanes subglobosus | reverse complement strand
TCACCGTCGGCGTCCGCCTGAGGCCCTCCCGCCTGAGGACCGAGGTCAGGCGTGCTTCACGGTGAGGCTGTAGAACTTCACCTTCGCGCCGTTGGTGGTGCTCTCCGAGGACGACTGGTTGTAGGAGCCGGCCTTGAAGTACTGACGGTAGGGGTTGAAGGCCGACGGGATCGTGTACGCGGTGGTCGTACCGTTGATGGTGAGGTTGATCCGGTTGCCGTTGACGTTGATGACGTAGGTCCATTTCACACCGAGCGCCACGGTGCCGACCTTGTGGAGGGTCTGGCCGCTGGCGTCGGGTGAGTTCTGCGTGCCGAAGTAGATGTCGCCGTTCGGGCGGTAGTAGAGCTCGGCCAGGGGCTTGGTGGACGTGCCGCCCGTGCCGAGTTTGACCTGCCCGACGGCGACGTTCTTCGTCACCGACACGATGCGCAGCTGCGCGCTGAGCGTGTGGTTGCCGGCCAGCGTCCAGTTCGCGGCGCTGCCGTTGGCGTTCATCTCGCGCAGCTCGGACCGGGCGTACTTCGAGTTCGGCGTGGTCACACCCTTCTCCGGCGCCCAGAACGTCATCGAGCCGTCGTTGGCATCGGTCCAGAAGAAGGACGGGTTGCGGTAGCCGTTCACGCCCTTGAGCTGTGCCGGGGAGATCGTGTCGGGGCTGCCGGGCGAGCCGGTCGGCAGCTGGAGCGACCAGACCGAGAGATCGAAGTTGCCGCCCGGCGGCAGGGCCGGGTCGAGCGCCGCGGCGGAGGCGCTGCTGATGCCGAGGGCGCCGAGGGCGCCGGCCGCGGCGGTGGACAGGGAGATCGCGAGCACGGTGCGTCGCTGCATGGGGGATGACCTCGTTACCGGTGGGGGGAATCGGCAAGACGGTTAACAGATAACCAGTCTTACCATTCGCACACAAGACCCCAGCCCTTCTTTCATAGATTGCCATCACTGCGTTCCATGTATTGACAAGGCGTTCCATGTAGCAGAACATCCGGTCGACGAAACATCCCTGTAACGCGCTTCGTGCACCGGAGGGGAGCTCACGTGACCGCGCTCGACTGGGCGATACTCAGCGGATACTTCCTGGTGATGGTCGGCATCGGCCTGTGGGCCAAGAGCCGCGTCCACAACGTCGCCGACTTCTTCACCGCACGGGGCCGGATCCCCTGGTGGCTGTCCGGCATCTCGCATCACATGTCCGGCTACAGCGCGGTCATGTTCGTGGCCTTCGCGGCTGTCGCCTACAACTACGGCCTGGCCATGTACGTCTGGTGGGCCCTCACGATCGGGCTCGGCGTCGGTATCGGCGCCTTCGTCTTCGCCGCCCGCTGGAACCGGCTGCGCTCCAAGCACGGGGTCGCGTCCCCGCTGGAGTACCTGGCCCGCCGCTACAACCTGCCCACCCAGCAGGCCCTGGCCTACAGCGGCGCGCTGCTCAAGGTCGTCGACATCGCGGCCAAGTGGGTGGCCATCTCGGTGCTGCTGCGGGGCTTCGCCGGCGTGCCGATCCTCTGGGGCATCCTGATCACCGGCGCCGTCACGCTCGTCTACATCACCCTCGGCGGGCTCTGGGCGGACGTGCTCACCGACTTCGGGCAGTTCGTCATCCAGGGCTTCGCCGGCGTCGCCATGTTCATCGCGTTCCTCAATCACCTCGGCGGCGTCCCGGCGCTCTGGACCATGTGGGACGACCTGCCGGCCGGGCACGGCGATCCGTTCAGTGGGCCGTACACGATGACGTTCTTCCTGGCCCTGCTCTTCATCAAGACGTTCGAGTACAACGGCGGCATGTGGAACCTGGCGCAGCGCTACATGGCCGCGCCGTCCGGATCGGCGGCGAAACGGTCCGCCCTGCTGTCCAGCGGGTTGTGGCTGATCTGGCCGCTGATCCTGTTCCTGCCGATGTTCGCGGCGCCGCTGATCGTGCCGGGGCTGGCCAACGCCGAGCAGGCCTACGTCGAGCTGGCGAAGACCCTCCTGCCGCCGGGCGTGATCGGGCTGGTACTCGCCGGGTTCTTCTCGCACACCATGGCGATGGTGTCGTCGGACGCCAACGTGATCTCGTCGGTGGTCACCCGGGACATCGCGCCGGTGCTGGTCCGGGCGGTGCGCAACCTCAGCGAGCGGGCCGAGCTGACCTTCGCCCGGATCACCACGTTCACCTTCGTGGTGATCAGCATGGTCATCGCGATCAGCACCGAGGGCCAGGGCGTGGTCCTGAAGATCGTGGTCGACCTGGTCGCCGCGACGATGGGCCCGATCTCGATCCCGCTGATGCTCGGTCTGCTGCCCTGGTTCCGGCGCAGCGGCCCGACGGCGGCGCTGGTGTCCTGGGCGGCCGGCCTGAGCGTCTGGGTCGTGGTGAAGTGGGTGCTGGAGGAGACCAGCCAGACCATGGTGGTCGGCGTCCCGCTGGTCACGTCCCTGGTCCTCTACGTGGCGATCGGCCTGCTCAAGCCGGAGCGCACGGCCGAGCGGGACGCCATGATCGACTCACTGGACGACGATCCCGCGCAGGAGCCGGAGCCGATCAGCGCCCAGTAGGCTGATCCGGTGGTCAGGGAAGGCAGCTCCATCGACAAGACGCTGGCGGTGCTCGAGGCCCTCGCCGAGCACCACCGCGTCACCGACATCGCCGCGGCGACGGGCGTCTCCAAGTCGACAGTGCACCGCATCCTGCAGGCACTGGTCACGTGGGGCTTCGCCCGTCCCGACGGTCTCGGCAGCTACGAGCCCGGCCCGCGGATCCTCACCCTCGCCGGGCGGGTGATGTACCGGTTCGACCCGGCCCGGCAGGCGTCCGCAGCGCTGCACGCCCTCTGCGAGGCCACCGGTTTCACCACGCACTTCGCGATCCGCAGCGTCGACGAGGCGGTCTACGTCGACAAGCAGGAGGGCCGCCGGCCCTACCAGATGCCGTCGCGTGTCGGGATGAGCCTGGCCCTGCACACGACGGCGATCGGCAAGGCGATCCTCGCCGAGCTCAGCGACGCCGAGGTGCTGGCGATCTGCCGGCGCACCGGGCTCCCGCAGCGCACAGCCCGGACCCTGGTCAGCGAGGAGGACCTGCTGACCCACCTGGCCCGGGTGCGGGCCCTCGGTTACGCGATCGACGACGAGGAGAACGAGCCGGGCATCCGCTGCGTGGGGGCGGCCGTCTTCGACCACACCGGCCGGGTCCTCGGCGGCATCTCGGTCTCCACCCTGGCCCTCGACATGGACATGCCCGGGCTGGAGGCCCGGGCATCGGAGGTGATCGCCGCGGCGCGCGAGGTGTCGGCCGCACTCGGCGCCGCCGCGCCGCTTCAGAACCAGCAGGGGTGACCCTCGCGGGCGTTGCCCGTGGTCAGCGCCTGCTCGCCGGTGCCGTCGCGTCGCTTGATCACGACCCTCGGGTGGTCCAGGTCGCCGCGGACGAAGGCGAACCAGTCGTTGTCCGGCGCCCAGCTCGGGTCCATCTCGCGCTCCGGCGTCTCGACGACCGGACGGGCCGGGCTGTCACCGGTCGTGGCGATCAGCCAGATGTCGGTGTTGTCGTCGGCCTTGGCCTGGCGGGTGTAGAGGATGCTGCGCCCGTCCGGGGAGACGGCCGGGTCGACCGCGTCGCCGTCGGAGGCCCTGGTGATCCGGCGGCCCGGCTCCGACGGGACGGCGACGTTCAGCTCGTAGATGGACCGGACGTTCCCGGCCTCCGCCCAGTAGATGACCGACCTGCCGTCAGGGGACCAGACCGGATCGTCCTTGGGGTTCTTCGACCTGGTCAGCTGGGTCGGCGTGCCGCCGGTGACGGGGATGACGAAGAGCTGGTTCACCCCGTCGACCGGCTTGACGAAGGCGAGTCTCGTACCGTCGGCGGACCAGGCGACCCGGCCGCCGGCCACCCCGTCGACGAGTATGCGGCGGGCGCTGCCGTCGGCGTTCATCACGTGGATCGAGCGATCGTCGCCGGAACGGTGGGTCAGCGCGATCTGCTTGCGGTCGAACGACCAGCGGGGCAGCACGTCACCGGGCTGAGTGCCGGCCAGGTCCTGCCGTGTGGTCTCGCCCGGCGCGAAGAACTGGATCTTCGGCTTCCAGTCCCTGTCGGACATCGCGGCACCGACGTCGGCGCGGATCAGCAGGACGGCGGTGGGTGGACCGTCCGCGGGAACCGCCGACACCTCGGTGGAGGCGGACGCCTTCGGGCCGGCCTCGGCCTCCGTCGTGTCCCGGTCGAACAGGTAGGACAGGCCGACGCCGCCCCCCGCGGCCAGGACCAGGACGGCGGCACCGGCCGCCACGGCAGCGCCACGGCGCTTCCGGCCGGCGGCGGCCCGGCCCGGCGCGGCCGGCGGGGCGATGACATGGGTACTCGTCCCGGCCTCGGCCGGGACCCGCGGCGCGGGGACGATCGGGGTGGTGGTCACCGCGGCGGCCTCGGCGTCCGCGGCGGCGGCTTCGGCGGCCTCGGCCGCGGACCAGGGATCGGCGGGGGTACGCAGATCGGTGAACTCGTCCTGCCGGGCCGGGACCGGCGGCCCCCAGGCCGGCGCGGCCGGCGTGGCGACGGCCGCCGTCCACGCGGCACCGATCGCGGCACGGCGCCCGGGGTCCGCGGCAACCACCACCGGGCGGCCGAACTCCTCCGCCAGCACCCGCGCGATCATCGGAATCCGTGCCGAGCCGCCGGTCGCCAGCACCGCGTCGAGCGCACCGGGCGCGACACCGGCCGACCGCAGCGCCTGCCGGGTCACCTCCACCGTGGCCCGCACCAGCGGCGCGATCATCGTCTCGAACTCGGCCCGGCTCAGCCGCACCCGCGCGTGCCGCCCCGGCAGCGCCACCGATATCGACACCTCGGTGTCCGACGACAGCGCCTCCTTGGCCTCCACACAGTCGCGCCGCAGCCGGGCCAGAGCCGCCGCCGTCTCCGGATCGGCCCGGTCGACGCCGCCGTCGAGGCGCCCCAGCACGTGCGTGAGGACCGCCTCGTCGAACGCCGACCCGGCCAATCCGGCCACGCTCCCGGGAGTGCCGAGCAGCACGAACCCGGCGCCCTCACGGCGCAGCACCGCCACGTCGAAGGTCGCGCCGCCGAGGTCGTGGACCACCACCGTGCCACCCGGTCCGATGTCGATGCCCAGGCCGTACTCCGTCGTCACGCCACCGACCTTAGGGGTAGTCCGCACGCCGGCGAATCCCCCGGGCAGCGGTCGTCGTTGTTCCTCGCGGCGGCGCCCGTGCCCCGACGCGGACTGAAGGGATGAAACTCGCATCATGACCACGCCGACCTTCGTCTACGACGGCGACTGCGCGTTCTGCACCAGCTGCGCCCAGTTCATCGAGCGCCGGATCCCGACCCGCGCCCGGCTCGTCCCGTGGCAGTTCGCCGACCTGGGCGCGCTGGGGCTCACCACCGACCAGTGCGAGGAGGCGGTGCAGTGGGTCGGTGACCGCCGGGCTTCCGGGCCGGACGCGTTCGCACTGCTGCTGCGGGACGCCGGCCGGATGTGGCGGGTGGCCGGGGCCACGCTCGGGTGGGGCCCGGTGCGACTGGTGGCCTGGCCGATCTACCGCTGGGTGTCGGAGCACCGCCACATGCTGCCCGGCGGCACCCCGGCGTGCTCACTCCCGCAGGCGCAGCGCGACCGGATGTGACCGGCACGCCGCCTTTGAAAAGTCGGTCGACTGTCCCAGGGAAGGCGGAATTCCGCGTGCGGCAACGGTTCGGACAACTACGGGTGGCCAGGGGTGCCGTCGTCGGCCTGTGCGCCGCCGCGGCGCTCACCCACATGACGATGGTGTTCCTGCACGTGGCGCCGTCGAACCCGGTCTCCCAGCGCTACGAGAAGCAGATCACCGCGTGGATCTCGCCGTTCTTCGAGCAGAACTGGCTGCTCTTCGCCCCGAACCCGAGCCCCGACCAGCTGCAGATCTACGCGCGGACCGGCTGGACCACGGCGGACGGCGGCCAGGCCATGAGCGACTGGGTCGACATCTCCGCCGCCGACCGTGAGGCGGTCAGCCACAACCCGTACCCCAGCCGGACGAACCATACGATGCTCCTCCGGGCCTGGATCGCCTACCAGTCGGAGCACGGCGAGGACGACGTGTCGTACGACGACCAGTCGCGGATCCGGGCCGATTACCTGCGCAACATCGCCGCACAGCGGCTCGCCGAGATCGACCCGCGGCAACCGTTCGAGGTGATCAGGATCAAGGTCGTCCAGCCGGAGATCACGATGGAGGATCCCGGCGGCGCGCCGCAGACCGGCCCGGCCCCGCCCTATACCCGGACCCTGCCCTGGTGGAAGGTGACCTCCGATGGCAGTTGACCAGTCGCCCCGGATCGCGCCTGGGCCGGTCCCGGACCGGCCCCGGCCCCGGCCGTCGTCCTACTTCGACTCCGTGTACCGGCGGCTGACCGAACAGCCGTTGTCGCTCTACGCCGCGGCGTTCCTGCGGATCGGCTTCGGCCTGACCTTCCTGCTCATCCTGGTACGGGAGTTCCCGAACCGGCACATGATCTGGGGCCCGGAGTCACCGTGGGCACCCGAGCTGGCGCGGTCCATGTTCGCTGACATCGGCTGGTTCAGCGCTCTCACGTTGTCCGACGACCCGGCCTGGTTCGAGACCTGCTACGCCGTGGCTGTCCTGGTCAGTGTGCTGTTCACGCTCGGCTGGCGTACCCGGGTCACGTCGATCCTGTTCGCGATCACGGTGGGCTCGTTCTACGCGCGCAGCGTGCTGATGAGCGACGGCGGCGACAACCTGATGTCCATCATGGTCATCTACCTGATGTTCACGGCGTGCGGGCGGAAGTGGTCCCTCGACGCGCGCCGGGCCACTCCCGCCACGGGCTTCCGCGGGTTCACCGCGACGGTCGTGCACAACTTCGCCATGCTCGTGATCATGGCCCAGATGTGCGTCCTGTACGGGTCGGCCGGCCTCTTCAAGGTCCAGGGTGACAAGTGGGGCGACGGAACCGCCCTGAACTACGTGCTGCAGCAGGAGCTGTTCCGGCCGTGGCCCGCCCTGTCCGACCTCGTGCTCGGCCACCACATGATGCTCGGAATCGCCTGCTATGTGACCGTGCTGGCGCAGGTCGCCTTCCCGTTCAGCCTGTTCAGCAAGCTGAAGTACGTGGTGCTGACGGTCCTGATCGGCATGCACATCGGCATCGCCGTCCTGATCGCCCTGCCGATCTTCTCGATCGTGATGATCCTGGCGGACGCGGTGTTCCTGCCGGACCGCTTCTTCCGGTGGGCGGCCGGCACCGTCCGGCGCGTGCTCCGGCGCGGCCCGGCCCCCGTGGCGTGACGGGGACCGGGCCCGCCCGGTCTCAGCGGCGCGTCTTCGGCAGGTCGTACTGGTCGGCGCGGCGGCAGTCCTTCTGATTGCCGATCGCGCCACTGCCCAGGCTCTTCAGGGCCTCGCGAGCCCGGGCACGGCCCAGGTTCCAGGCGTACCAGGGGTCGGGCTCCCGCAGATCCTCGGCGATCCAGCTCAGCGTGCAGCGGCGCACCGGGTCGGGCAGGTGGGTGAGCGCCGGCGTCGCGTCGGCCGACAGCGCGCGCAGGTACCAGGCGTCGATCTTGCCGGTCGCCTCGTAGCGGATGGCGTTGCGGCTGGCCACGTAACCCTCCGGGTCCAGCACCGCCAGGCCCAGCAGCATCACCACGGCCAGGCCCACGGTCGCCTGCGGGATCCACCGGCCGCGCCAGCGGATGCCGGCCACCGCGATCAGCACGAACACCGTACCGAGCAGCAGCTCCAGCGACATCACGAAGATCCGCTCACCGGTGAAGCTGTAGACCCGCTGGTACGCCCACATGCGCGACAGCGCCGAGGCGACGATCACCACGCTCAGGGCGCAGAGCAGGCCGAGCAGGACACGCAGCAGGACCCGCTCGCCCTTCTCCTCCCGTTTCGCCCAGCGCGCCAGGGCCGCCAGCACGCCCAGCGAGAGCAGCGTGACCGCCACCAGCTGCCAGAAGCCGCTCCGGGCGTACTCGGCGTAGCTCAGGCCGGACGTCTCCAGCACGTGCCGGGCACCACCGAACAGCACGGTGAACTGGACCGCCACGAACCCGCCGAACAGCAGCACCAGCGCGAAGCAGGCCGGTGCCCACTCGACCAGCCCGAACCGGCCGCGGCCCGGAGTGTCCAGGCCGGACGTCGACGGCGGCGCCGACAGCGTGTAGACACCGGAGACCGCGAGCAGGCCACCGAGGGCCGCCAGGAAGACCCACTGGAAGAGTGTGCCGACCTGGAAGTCCGGCACCACGTCGTCGAGGATCGCCGAGAACGCGACGTCCGCCGAGGACAGCAGACCGCCGAAGACGATCAGGATCACCAGCGTCAATACGGCCGAGAAGACCACCCGCCGGGCCATCCCGGTGTTGCCGCTCCCCTGCAGGTGGCTGCGCACCCAGGGGAGGCCGCGCAGCGCCGCGTACGGGGCCGCGAACAGGCTGAACAGGATCGACCGTACCTGCCTGCCGCCGACGATCGCCAGGGCCGCGCAGCCGAGCGCGCCGATCACGCTGAACGTCACCAGCCACCACGCGTTGCGGAACGCCGGGATCAGCAGCAGCGCCAGCGCCGACACCGTCCACACGATCCGGGTCCAGCGGTCGGTCCGGGACATCGCGGCGGACCGGCGAACCGCCGTCACCACACCCGCCACCAGCGCCAGCGCGGCCAGGAACCAGCCGATGCCGACCCGGTCGAGCGGCAGGAAGACCGCGAAGCCGAGGGCACCGGCCAGCACACCGGCGGGGACCGCACGTCCCTGCACCGCCTTCGGGCCGGGCCAGTGCTTGTCCTTGAACTGCTGCCACTTCGTCGGCGGCAGCGGTTCGTAGGGCCCGAACGCGTTCATCCGCTGCGGCGACATCGGCGTGACCTGCACGGGCCGCTCCGGCGCCGCGTCCTGAGGCGGCGTCACACCCGCGCCAGGGGCTGGGCCCGGCGCGGCGACCACGCCCGGGGCGCCGGTGGTCGGTGCGGCGGCCGGCGGCGTGCTCTTGCCGGCCGCTCCCGCGACGGCCGGGGCCGAGTTCACCTGACCCGCACTGCCGGATTCATCCGAAATATCGTCAGATTCACCCTTCGGCACTTCCGGCTTCGGGTCCGCGGACGCGGAAGCCGCCGGAGAAGCGGCCGGAGAGGCCGCAGCAGACGCGGCCGGAGAGACCGCAGCAGACGCGGCCGGAGAAGCGGCGGCAGGCCCGGCCGGAGTCACCGCTGGCGACGGCGCGGGCGACGACACACCCGACGGCGGCGAGGTCAGCGCGGCGGACGATGATACGGCCGGCGCCGGGCCGTCCTCCGGAGACGGTGCAACCGGGACCATGGGTACGAACAGCGCGTACCCCCGCGTACCAGAAGGAATCTGCACCGGAATCGCCCACGCCGGCGCACCGTCCGGCCCGGGCCAGACGATCGACGGAATCGCGTCGGTCGACGGCATGACCAGCAGATGTGGCGTGGTCGTCTCCTCCGGCAACGGCTTTCGCTGTTCTGGCGGTGGCTCTGTCACGGGTCCCCCTCGTTTGATGCGTGCGCACACTGTAGGGCGCGCACGCCAATACGTCTACGTTGGGACGATCCCGTTTCGCCGCGACGACCTACTCCTCCTCGGCGAACACCTCCTCCCGCCTCCGGCGGATCATCGGGAGGGCGGTCACGACCAGCGCCGCCAGCGCCAGGAACAGCAGCCCCGCCGAGATCGGCCGGGTGAGGAAAACCGTCGGGTCACCACGCGAGATGATCAGCGCCCGCCGCAGGTTCTCCTCCAGCAGCGGCCCGAGGACGAAGCCGAGCAGCAGTGGCGCCGGCTCGCACCCGCACTTGATCAGCACGTAGCCGAGGACGCCGAAGAACGCGATCGCGTACACGTCGAAGGGGTTGGAGCTCAGCGAGTACGTCCCGATCACCGCGAAGAGCACGATCATCGGGAACAGCACCTGGTAGGGGATCCGCAGCATCCGCACCCAGATGCCGATCAACGGCAGATTGAGGAGTACGAGCAGCACGTTCCCGATCCACATCGACGCGATCAGGCCCCAGAACAGCGCCGGCTCGTCGTTGATGACGTTCGGCCCGGGCGTGATGCCGTGCACGATGAACGCACCGACCATCAGCGCCATCACCGGGTGGGCGGGCAGCCCGAGGGTGAGCAGCGGGATGAACGAGGTCTGGGCCGCCGCGTTGTTCGCCGACTCGGGCCCGGCCACTCCCTCGATCGCCCCGTGCCCGAACTCGTCACGCCGCCGCGAGACCCGCTTCTCCACGGCGTACGAGGTGAACGAGGCCAGCACGTGACCACCTCCGGGCAGTACGCCGAGGGCGGCGCCGAGTCCCGTACCCCGCAGGATCGGACCGAGGATCCGGCGCCGGTCCTGCCGCGTCGGCCACAGGTTCGCGACCGTGCCGAGCAGCGCCGGGCGGTCGCGCTCGTTCTCCAGGTTGCGCAGGATCTCGGCGATGCCGAACATGCCGACGGCGACCGACACGAAGTCGATGCCGCCGTAGAGTTCGCGCTGCCCGAGCACGAACCGGGGCGTGCCGGTGTAGATGTCCTGGCCGACGGTGCCGAGCAGGATGCCGAGCGCGATCATCGCGAGGGCCTTCAGTGCCGAGCCGCGGGCCAGGGCGATCGACACGATCAGGCCGAAGAGCACGAGCGCGAAGTAGTCGGCCGGGCCGAACCGCAGCGCCACGGCGGCCAGCGGCGGGGCGGCGACCGCCAGTGCGACGGTCGCGACGGTGCCGGCGAAGAACGAGCCGATCGCGGCGGCGGCCAGCGCGGGACCGGCCCGGCCCTGGCGTGCCATGGCGTGGCCGTCGAGCGCGGTGACCGCGGCCGACGACTCACCGGGCAGGTTGATCAGGATGGCGGTGGTGGAGCCGCCGTACTGGGCGCCGTAGTAGATGCCGGCCAGCATGATCAGCGCGGTGACCGGCTCGAACCCGAACGTGATGGGCAGCAGCATCGCCACCGTGGCGGTCGGCCCGATGCCGGGCAGCACACCGACCGCGGTGCCGAGCAGCACGCCGACGAAGCAGTAGAGGACGTTCTGCCAGAGCAGGGCCGTCGAGAAGCCGAGGGCCAGGTTGTCGAGGAGGTCCATCACCAGCCCCACAGCGGGAGCCGAACCTGGAGACCGACGATGAAGATCAGGGTGGCGGCGGTGGTCAGGCCGGCCGACACGGCCAGTGCGGTGAGCGGCCGTACCCGTCGGCTGGCCAGAGCGGTGAGCAGTGTCGTGACCAGGGCGGTCGGCACGAATCCGAGGCTGCGGACGAAGAATCCGAAGAACACCACCGCCGACACGATCAGCACGACCGCGCGCCAGGGCACCGGCCCGAACGTGATGTGCTCACCGGCGATCAGCCCCTTCACCACGATCGCCAGGCCCAGGACGGCCACCGTCGCGCCGACCAGCAGCGGGAAATAGCCGGGGCCCATGCGCAGCGGGGTCCCCCGGTCGTAACCGAGGGACCCGGCCACGAACGTGCCGCCGATCAGGACGAAGATCCCGCCGGCGAGCAGGTCCGGATACGAGCGCATCTACGAGGCCTGGACGCCGGCGTCGGCGATGACCTTGGCCCAGGTGGTGATCTGCTCCTCCAGGTGCGCGCGGTGCGCCTCCGGAGTGGCGTCGGCCGCGGTCACCGGTGCGGTGCCGAGCTTGGCCATCTGGTCGATGACCGCCGGGTCGGCGAGTGCCGTGACCAGTGCGCCGGACAGCTTCGTGACGACCTCCGGTGGCGTACCGGCCGGGACGTAGAGGCCGTGCCACACGCTGACCTGCAGCTGTGGCATCCCGGCCTCGGTCGTGGTGGGCACGTCGGGAAGGCTCTTCACCCGTTCCGGGGTGGTCACGGCGTACGCCTTGACCTTGCCCGCGGTGATCTGGCCGGTGGTGTTGGTGGTCTGGTCGCACATCACGTCGACCTGCCCGCCGACCAGGTCGGTCAGCGCCGGGCCGGTCCCCTGGTACGGCACCTCCTGGAGTTTCACACCGGCCGCCGCCTGGAAGAGCAGTCCGCACAGGTGCGAGGCGGCCCCGATCCCGGCGTTGGCGAGGGTGACCTTGTCCGCGTTGGCCTTCAGGTAGGCCGTGAGCTCGGCGAGGGTCGCGGGCGGCAGGCCGGGGCGGGCGACGAGGGTCATCGGCACCTCGGTGACCAGGCCGACGGTCGCGAAGTCCGCGAGCGGCTGGTAGCCGAGATCCTTGTAGAGGGCGGGCGCCGTCGACATGCCGATGTGGTGCATGAGCACGGTGTATCCGTCGGGCTGGGCGGCGGAGACCTGGCCGGCCGCGACGGTTCCGCCGGCGCCCTCGACGTTCTGGACGACGATCTTGCCGCCGAGCGCCTTCGCCATCGGCTCGGCGATCATCCGGGTGACGGTGTCGGTCGGGCCGCCGGCGCTGAACGGGACGACGATGGTGATGTTCTGATCCGGGTACGCGCCGCCGCTGCCGCTGCCCGCACCGCCGTCGCCGGAACAGGCGGTGGCGAGCGAGACGGCGGTGAGCGCGGCGATCATCACGGGCACGGTGGTCGGTCGCATGTGCTGCCTCCGATCGGTGACTCCCTTTCAATATCGACATTCATTGATGACCGTATTGCCGCGGGCAGGCTGATCACCAGAACCGACACCGAACCGCTATCAAGCGGATCGATACGTGGGGACGCTACGATCCGTGCCGTGCAGGTCGATGCGGACGAGTTGCGGGTCGCGGCGCGGGCGTTGCGCGATGACGCGGCCGAGGGTCTCCGGAAAGCGGCGGACCGGGTGCGGGTTCCCGAGCGGCAGTACGGCGTGGCGGCCGCCTTCGACCGGTATACGACGGCGGCCGCCTACCAGCGGTTCGCGGCGGCCGTCGAGGAGGAGTTCCGGCTGCTGGAGCGGGCCGCACGCGAGCTGGCCGACGCGCTGGAGCGGACCGCGCTCGACTACGAGCGGGCCGACGCACGGGCGGCGCACCGGCTCGGCGGGCGCCGGTGAGCGACGACGATCTGCGGCGGTTGCGGCACGAGCAGGGCAACATCCGGGACGCGTACGGCCTGTGGGGCACCGACGAACTCACGGCCGGCTGCCGGGCCGGGGCCGAGGTGCCCGGTTTCGGAGGCGACCCGGGCACCCTCGACGACATCGCCGGCAATCTCGCGGCCGTGCACCGGATCGCCGCCCGGGCCGCGGAGGTGGTCGGTGACCTGCGCGAACGCGGTGTCGCGGCCGGGTGGGCCGGTGACACCCAGGTCGAGGCGACCGAGGCCGCCGAGGCGCTGTACTCCGCCGTCCACGGGCTGCTGGACTCGCTCGGCACTCTTCCGGGGCGAGTGTCGGCGTACGCCGCCGTGGTGGAACGCTGGGGACCCGCGGACCTGGCCGCTGCCGACGACCTGACCGACATCGCGGCGCAAGCCGCGCGGATGACCACGCTGGGTCACCTTCCGGACCCGTCCTCCTACGACGCCGACCGGATGGCCGCCCTGCACGAGCGGGCCGTGCGGGCGATCGACGACCGGGTGACCGGGCACCGGTCCGTCCTCGAAGCGGGCCGTGAACTGGTCTCCCACCTGCTCGACCAGGCGGCCCAGGCGCGCGGGCGGCGGATGGGCGGCTCGCCGCTGAGCGCGCTCGACGAGGTGGTGCTGACCGAGGCGGGTAGTGACTGGCGGTCACCGGACCTCGGGGTGCTCACCCCGGCGCAGGCGCAGCGGGCGGCCGAGGCGCTGAACCGGCTCGGCGACGCCGACCGGCGGGCCCTGATGGCGCTGCTGACCTCGGCGGTCTCGCCGGAACAGCGGGCCTATCTGATGAAGGCGCTGGCCGCGGGCTATACGGTGGACGAGGTGGCCCGGTTCGACAGCCTGATCGCGGCGCACGGTGACGACGGTCCGTGGCTGGCCGCGCGGCTCGGCCCGTTCACGATGGACGCCACCGGGCCGGACCTGGGTGCCGGGGCGCGCTGGTCGCAGGAGCAGCTCCCGACGTGTGTGGCGGCGTCGACGGTCGCCGCCCGTGCCGCCGTCGACCCGATCTACGCGCTCCAGCTGACCACCGGCGGGCGTCCCGGCGATCCGGCGCACGACAATCCGGTCGCTTTCCGTGACCGGTGGAGGGCCGAGCAACTGCAGGTGTACGACGACGGGCGCGACCTGTTCCAGAAGATCCGCGGGTCCGACGGCATGACCTCCGAGCAGTCCGCGACGATCGCGACCGAGCAGCTCGGGCCACGGACCGGCGCCACCTATCACCACGTGGTGATGGACTCCGCCGACGGCCGCACCGACATGCTCCGGCGGATCGAGGCGGCGGTCGACGACGGGCATCCGGTGCCGGTCACCACCAAAGACGACGGCCGGGCCCATCAGATGATGATTATCGGCCACCAAGGGAATCAGCTGCAGATCTACAACCCGTGGGGCTACACCTACTGGGTCGACGAGACGGCGTTCAGCGACGGGGACATCAGCCACGGCGATCCCGACCTGCCCGGCATTCCGGCATCGGTGCGGCTCCCGGACGGGGTGAGCTGATGCGGATCCGGACCGACGCCGACGCGATCCAGGACGACGTGGTGGAGTTGCTGAACGCGGGCCGCTTCGCGGACGCGCTGGTGCCGGCCGCGCTACAGGCCGAGCGCGCCGGCGCCGACCCACGCGCGCTGACCTTCCTGGCCGAACTGGTGCGCCGGGGCGGCGCCGCCTTCGCAGCGGGCCAGGCCGACCCCATGCCAGATCAAAATCAGACACATCTGGTACGGCCATGGCTCCTCGCCCCGACCGCTTCCCCCACGCCGCCCGTCCTCGCCGACGCGCCCGGGCCTCTCGCCGCGGGCGATGCGGCGGTCGATGCCCGGATCGCCCGGTGGCTGGACGGTGTGGCCATGCTGATCGAGGCCCGCCGCAGGCTCGTCGCTTTCAGCTGACGCTCAGATACACACGTTCCGCCCAGGATTCCCTCAGCGTCCTACCAAGATCCACATTGAACCTCTCGGTCCATGACACACACCCACCGCAGTCCGAGCCGGATCAGCCGGCGGCACATCCTCGCCGGGGCGTTCGGTGCCGGCGCCATCGCGGCCCTCGCCCGCATCGGCACCGGCACCTCGTTCGCCGAGGAGGCAGCGGAGACAGAGGAGCCGGAGGCCACCAGTCTCGCCACCGCCGCATCCGGCACCCTGCCCATTCCGGAGATCCTGGCGCCCACCGACGAGAACGGCGTCGCGGTCTACACCCTCCAGGCACAGACCGGCACCAACACCACGCTGGTCAGTGGCAAGACGATCGCCACGGGCGGCTACAACGGCACCTTCCTCGGACCGACCATCCTGCTCAGCGACGGCGACGCGGTCCGTTTCGACATCACCAACGGCCTCGACGACGAGACCACCGTCCACTGGCACGGGCTGCACATCGCGCCGTCCGCGGACGGCGGGCCGCAGAACATCATCGAGGCCGGCGCCACCTGGTCACCGTCGACCACGATCAACCAGGGCGAGGCGTGCACGCTCTGGTACCACCCGCACGGCCTCGGCACCACCGCCGAGCAGGTCGCGCTCGGACTGGCCGGGATGATGATCATCGACGACGGCTCGGACGCCAACGCGGCCCTCCCCCACGACTACGGCGCCGACGACATCCCGGTCATCCTGCAGTCGACGGCGGTCACCAGCGCCGGCGCGTTCGCCACCGCCAACAACAACTTCACCGCCTCCGCCTCGACGCTGAAGTTCCTGGTCAACGGGATGAGCGCGACCGACGAGACGCCGACGCTGGAGGTCGCCTACGGCCGGGTGCGGCTACGCCTGCTGAACGCCTCGCTCACCGACAGCATCACCGTCGCCCGCTCGGACAGCGCGGCCTTCACCCAGGTGGCCAGCGACGCCGGCCTGCTCGTCGAACCGATCTCGATCACCAGCCTGCGGATCAGCCCCGGCGAGCGGGCCGAGATCGTGCTCGACCTGACGGCCTCCGACGACGCGGTGAAACTGCAGGCCACCGTCCGCAACACGACGAACGGCACCCGTTACACGGCGTCGATGCTGTCGGTCAGCAGCACCGCCACGTCGGCCGCGGACGACCTGCCGACCACGCTCAACACGATCACCGACATCGACGCCACCGACGCCACCACCCGGACCTTCACGCTCAGCAACAGCGGCGCGAGCATGCTGATCAACGGGATCGCCGGCACCACGATGGACATCATGGACGCCAACGCGGTGATGACCACGCTCGGCGCCGTCGAACAGTGGACGATCACCAACAGCAGCACGAACATCTACCACAACTTCCACCTGCACGACGTACCGTTCCAGATCGTCTCCGTCGCCGGCTCCGCCCCGACCGGCGCGAACACGGCCTGGCGCGACACCATCGAGGTGGCCCCCGGAACCAGCGTGGTGATCAAGATGCGGTTCACCGACTACGCCGACAACGAATACATGTACATGCTGCACTGCCACAACGTCATCCACGAGGACGACGGCATGATGCTGGCCCTGATGGTGATGTCATAGCACCCACCCGGCACCGGTCCGGGTGCTCCCGCCGCCCGCCAGGGGGCGGTGGGAGCACCCGGACCCGGTTGCGGGCATCCCTGCCGTCCCCGCCCGAAGGCGCCGAGGCCCTAGACGCCGAGGCGGGTGGTGACCCAGTCGTGGAAGGCTCCGATGTGGTGTTCGGAGGGGACCAGGACTCCGCCCCGGGCGTAGGCCCGGGAGCTCATCGCCGGCTGGCAGCGCTCGCACGCGTCGAAGTCCTGGACGTTCACGCGGTGGAACAGCTCCACCGATCGGGACACGTCACGGCCGGAGGCGACGACCTCGTTCGAGTACAGCCAGTCGCACTCGACGATGGTGCGGTCGGCGGCCACCGGGTACATCCGGTGCAGGATGATGTGGTCGGGGACCAGGTTGACGAACACCTGCGGCTTGATGGTGATGGCGTAGTAGCGCCGGTCCTGGTCCTCGCTCACTCCGGGGAGTTTTTCGAAGCCCTCCGACCCGTCGACGGTGAAGCCCTGGATGCCGCTGCCGAACTCGGCGCCGTGCCCCACGTAGTACTGGGCGGCGTACCCGTCGGCGAACTCCGGCAGCACCTCCACCAGCTCGGGGTGGATGGTGGCGCAGTGGTAGCACTCCATGAAGTTCTCGACGATCAGCTTCCAGTTGGCCTTCACGTCATAGGTGATGCGCCGGCCCACCTGGAGCGTGTCGATCTCGTACGAGTCGATCGCCGACAGGGTTCCGAGCCGCTCGGTGACCGCGCCCATCACGTCGTCCTCGAACGACGGCGGCTCGTCGGCCAGGCACACCCAGACGTACCCGATCCACTCCCGCAGGTGGACGTTGACCAGCCCGTACTCGACGCGGTCGATGTCCGGCATCTTGGTCAGGTTGGGTGCCGCGATGAGTTTCCCGTCGAGCCCGTAGGTCCATGCGTGGTAGGGGCACTGGAATGCCCGCTTCACCTCGCCGCTCTCCTCGGTGCACAGTTTCGCGCCCCGGTGCCGGCAGATGTTGAGGAACGCGCGCAGCGAGCCGTCCCGCCCGCGGACGATGATGACGCTCTCCCGGCCGATCTCCACCGACTGGAAACTGCCCGGATTGGGCAGGTCGGCGGCGCGGGCCGCGCAGAACCACATGGTCTCGAAGATCCGCGACTGTTCGAGCGAGAAGATCGTCGGGTCGGTGTAGTAGTGGCCGGGGAGAGTGGGGATGAGACTGGCGGTCACGTGACACCTCTATCGGCGGATGCGTTCCATCTTCGGGTCGAACAGCGGCTCGGCCGCCACGGTCGCCGGGAGCCGCTCGCCGAAGTACTCGACGGCGACCGGGGTGCCCGGCACTGACAAACCGACGGGGAGCCATGCGTACGCGACGGTGCGTCCGATGGTGTATCCGAAGGACGCGCTGGTGACGTACCCGACCGGGCTGTCACCTGCGAAAACGGGTTCCTTACCGAGGACGACGGAGGCCGGGTCGTCCAGCGTCAGACAGGTGAGGCGCCGATCGGCCGGACGAGAGCCGAGAGCGGCACGCCCGATGAAGTCGCCCTTGTCCATCCGGACGGCGAAGTCGAGACCGGCCGAGACCGGGTCGTGTTCGGTCGTCATGTCGGTGCCCCACGACCGGTAGCCCTTCTCCAGGCGCAGGCTGTTGAAGGCGCTGCGCCCCGCGGCGGCGATCCCGTGCGCCCGCCCGGCCTCCCACAGCGTGTCCCAGAGCCGTAGTCCGAGCTCAGCGCTGGTGTAGATCTCCCAGCCGAGTTCGCCGACGTAGGACAGCCGCATCGCGGTGACCGGTACCTCGCCGAGGAAGGCCTGCTGCGCCCGGAAGTATCTGAGAGCGTCGTGCGAGAAGTCGGTGCGGGTCAGCGGCTGGAGGACGTGCCGGGCGAGCGGCCCCCACAGCCCGATGCAGCAGGTCCCGCCGGTGATGTCGCGGATCTGCACGCCGGCCGGCGCGTGCTGCCGCATCCAGTCCTCGTCGAGCGGCCCGTTGGCGCCGACCTGGAAGACCTGCGGCCCCAGACGCGCCACGGTCAGGTCGCTGCGGATCCCGCCGTCAAAACCGAGCATCAGGGTGTACGTGACGGAGCCGACCGATTTATCCAGGTTGTTGGTCGTCAGGTACTGGAGGAAGCCGAGCGCACCGGGCCCGGAGACTTCGAGCCGCTTGAGGGGCGTCATGTCGAACATCGCCACGCGTTCCCGGGTGATCCGTGCCTCGGTGGCGGCGATCGGCGACCAGTACCGGGCCGACCAGTCGTCGCGGGCCGGCACTTCGGAGGCGGAGTTGGCCGTGTACCAGTAGGGCCGCTCCCACCCGCCACCTTCGAGGAACACGGCGCCCAGCTCGACCTGCCGCGGATGGAACGGGCTGGTACGCAGCGGACGCGGGCGTTCCATCGGCTGCAGCGGGTGCACGATGTCGTACACCTCGATGAAGTTCTGCTTCGCCCGCTCCTCGACGTAGTCCGGCGCGAGCTGCACCTGCTCGAACCGGTGCAGGTCGGCCTCGTGCAGGTCGATCCGCGGCTGACCGTCGACGAGCCATTCGGCGAGGGACCGGGCGACACCGGCCGAGTGGGTGACCCAGACGGCCTCGGCCACCCAGAATCCGGCGAGCTCACGGTGCTCGCCGATGAGCGGGAACCCGTCGGCGGTGAACGAGAAGATGCCGTTGATCCCCTCCTCGACCGCGGTGCCGGCCAGGCCGGGCAGGAGGTCGACGCTCTCCCGCCAGGCCGGCTCGAAGTCCCCGGGGGTGAAGTCGAGAACGCTCGGCATCGGGTCGTCACCGAAGGTGAAGGCCGGCATGGGGCGGTGCCCGTAGTAGCCGATGCCGATCCGGTCGCCGTGTTCCCGGAAGTAGAGATCCTGGTCCTGGTGGCGGAGGATGGGCCTGCTCGCCTCCAGGACCAGGTCGTTCACGCCGGCCATCGCGGGGACGGGGCCGGTCCTGGCGTACTGATGAGCGAGCGGCAGCAGCGGGATGGTGAGACCGACCATCTCGCCGATCCTCGGGCCCCAGAATCCCGCCGCGCAGACCACCACCTCGGCCGGGATGAAGCCCCGGTCGGTCTCGACGCCGGTCACCCGGCCGTCCTCGCGGCCGACACCGGTGACGGTGTGCTCACCGAGGAAGCGGGCGCCGCGTTCCATCGACCGCCGGGCCTGGGCCTCGACCGCGCGGACCGCCTTGGCCAGCCCGTCGGTGGGCACATGGAAGCCGCCGAGGATCTTCGACGGGTCGATGAGGGGGTGCAGGGCCGCGCACTCGGCAGGGCTGAGCAGCGCACCCTCGACCCCCCAGGACGTGGCCAGGCCGTGTTTGCGTTTGAGGTCGTGCCAGCGGGCCTCGGTGGTGGCCACCTCCAGTCCGCCGACCTGCCGGAAACACCACTGGCCGTCCAGGGTGAGGGCGCTGAGCTTCTCGACGGTGTACCGCGCCAGCTCGGTCATGGTCTTCGACGGGTTCGTCTGGAAGACCAGTCCGGGAGCGTGCGAGCTGGAGCCGCCGGGGGTGAAGAGCGGGCCGCGGTCGACGACGGTGACGTCGGTCCAGCCGCGTTCGGTGAGCTCGTC
The DNA here is from genome assembly GCF_042650585.1 of Actinoplanes subglobosus. Lineage (NCBI taxonomy): Bacteria > Bacillati > Actinomycetota > Actinomycetes > Micromonosporales > Micromonosporaceae > Actinoplanes > Actinoplanes subglobosus. The sequence continues at coordinate 575,816 of NZ_JBHSBL010000020.1, read as the reverse complement.
GGCGAGGGCGCTGCCGACGACACCGGCGCCGATGATGACAACACGAGGGTTCATGGCAGTCCTAGTGTTCACAAAGCCTGCGTTTCACAGAGCGCAACACCGCTTGGAATACGCAACAGCTTTGACGAACGGCGGGACCGGCGTCAAGGCATCGATTGTTAAAGCTGGGAAACCCAGCCCATCCGGCCGCTCACCTCGTCGGCTGCGGCGATCACCCGCTTCGCGATCATCGGGAAGGCGCCGGGATCCAGCCGGTATGCCGGACCGGAGACGCTGAGCGCGGCCACCACCGAACCGTCGGCGCCACGGATCGGCGCGGCCACGGCGTTGAGGCCCACCTCGTACTCCTCGGCGGTGAAGGCCCAGCCCGCGGCCCGGGCCTGATCGAGCTCGGCGGCCAGCTCGGCCTCGCCGGTGACGGTCGCGTCGGTGAACCGCTCCAGCGGCTCGGCCAGGACCGCGGCCCGCACCCCGGCCGGCGCGTGGGCGAGCAGGATCTTCCCACTGGAGGTGGCGTGCAGCGGTGTCTGCCGGCCGACCCAGTTGTGGCTGGTGACCGAGGCGGCGCCCCGGCTCTGGGTGATGTTGACGGCCCGGTTGCTGTCCAGGATCGCGATGTTGACCGTCTCGCCGAGGTCCGCGGCGAGACGGTCGCAGGCCTCGTGGCCCTGCCGGCTCAGATCGAGCTGCGCGGTGACCGCGCCGGCCAGCCGGACCACGCCGAGGCCGAGACGGTAGGTGCCGCGCTCCTGCGCCTGCTCCACGAAGCCGCGCGCCTCCAGGGCCGCGAGCAGCCGGAACGCGGTGGATTTGTGCACGCCGAGCTCTTTGCCGATCTCGGTGACACCCGCCGCGCGGCGTCGTGCCAAGATTTCGAGGATGCTCAATGCCCGATCGACGGACTGGACGAGCGCCGGACCAGACTCGCGTTCGTTGCTCATAGCGCAACAATAAGGTACGACGAGTCGCGTTCGTTGCTCATGGCGCAACAGAATCGTCGGCAGTTTCCGGGAAGTTGCAAGACGTGACGGCTCGGTGTCGCACTCTTGACTATCGATCAAGGTCCCGGGCAGTCTGTTGCGGATCTCACGAGCTGTTTCGTTTTGCACAACGACAGGCGGTCGTTTGCGTGGAGAAAGTCGCGATTGTCGGAGCGTCCCTGGCCGGTCTCGCAGCCGTCCGTGCCCTGCGCCGACAGTCCTTCGCCGGCGAGATCGTCGTCATCGGCGGGGAGTTCCATCAGCCCTACGACCGCCCGCCCCTCTCCAAGGACTTCCTGACCGGCACGGTCACGGCCGCGGACCTGGCACTCACCCACGACGGCGAGAACCTCGGCGCGGAGTGGCGGCTCGGCGTCACCGCGACCGGTTTCGATCCGCACACCCGCGGCGTCCGGCTGGACACCGGCGAGGAGATCCGGGCCGACGCGGTGATCATCGCGACCGGCGCCCGGGCACGGCCGATCGAGCACATCGGAGTCCACACGCTACGCACTCTGGACGATGCGACCGCCCTGCGCGACGCGCTCCGGCAGACCGGACGCCTGGTCGTGATCGGGGCCGGCTTCATCGGCGCCGAGGTGGCGTCCAGCGCACGGAAGCTCGGCTGGGACGTCACGGTCGTCGAGTCCCTGCCCACCCCCCTGGCCGGGCAGCTCGGCACCGAGATGGGCGAGGTCGTCTCCCGGCTGCACGGCGACCACGGCGTCCGCCTGCTCACCGGCCTCCCGGTGAGCGGACTGACCGGAACCGATCAGGTCGAGGCGGTCGAGCTCGCCGACGGCACCCGCCTGCCGGCCGACCTGGTGGTGGCCGGGATCGGCGCGATCCCCAATGTGGAGTGGCTGGAGTCGGCCGGCGGGCTGGCCGCCGCGACCAGCGTTCCCGGTGTGGTGGCGACCGGTGACGTCACCGGCTCGCAGCACTGGACCTTCGCCCTGGAGAACCCGGCGGCCGTGGTGGCGACCCTGCTCGGCACCGAACCGCCCGCCGCCAGGGCCCCCTACTTCTGGTCCGACCAGTACGGCGTGATGATCCAGTTCGCCGGGCACCGCGCGCCGGGCGACACGGTCCGGATCGTCGAGGGCGACCCGGAGCAGCGCAGTTTCCTGGCCGTCTACGAACGGGACGGTCAGCCGTCCGCCGTACTGGGCCTCGACCAGCCGAAATTGTTCACCCGGTGGCGCCGTCAGCTGCGCTCCGTTCCTCAGGAGGCCTGATGTTGCAGCGTGTCTGCCCCCTCGGCGACATACCGCCGGGCGAGGCGTACCGGTGGGAGACCGACCCGCCGGTGGCGATCTTCCACACCGAGGACGGCGAGGTCTTCGCCGTCGACGACACCTGCACCCACCAGGACGCCTCGCTCGCCGACGGCTGGCTGGAGGGCTGCGAGGTGGAGTGCCCGCTGCACGCCTCGAAGTTCGACCTGCGTACCGGCCGGGTCGACGCACCACCGGCGAAACTCCCGGTGCGTACCCACCGGGTCGAGGTGACCGACGGCGTCGTCCACGTCGAACTCTCGAAAGAACCGCCGAACCTGCCACCCGGAGCCAAGCCATGACCAAGTACGACTTCGTGATCGTCGGCGGCGGCTCGGCCGGTTCCGCGCTCGCCGCCCGGCTCTCGGCCGACCCGCTCAACAAGGTGCTGGTGCTGGAGGCGGGCCGTCCCGACTACCCGTGGGACGTGTTCATCCACATGCCGGCGGCGCTGACCTTCCCGATCGGCAGCCGCTTCTACGACTGGAAGTACGAGTCCGAGCCCGAGCCGCACATGAACGGGCGGCGCATCTACCACGCCCGCGGCAAGGTTCTCGGCGGCTCCAGCAGCATCAACGGGATGATCTTCCAGCGCGGCAACCCGCTCGACTATGAGCGCTGGGCCGCCGATCCGGGCATGGCGAGCTGGGACTACGCGCACTGCCTGCCCTACTTCAACCGGATGGAGAACTGCCTGGCCGCCGACCCGGACGACCCCTACCGGGGGCACGACGGGCCGCTCGTACTGGAACGCGGGCCGGGCACCAATCCGCTCTTCCAGGCCATGCTGGCCGCGAGCGAGCAGGCCGGTTACCCGCCGACCAGCGACGTCAACGGCGAGCGCCAGGAGGGCTTCGCCCTCTTCGACCGCAACATCCAGCGGGGCCGGCGTCTCTCCGCGGCGGGCGCCTACCTGCACCCGGCGATGAGAAGGCCCAATCTGACGGTGCGGACCAGAGCACACGTGTCCAGGGTGCTCTTCGACGGGAACCGGGCGACCGGCGTCGAGTACACGACGAAGCGGGGCGGCGCACCCCACCGCGTGTACGCGGGCGAGGTGATCCTCTGCGGCGGCGCCATCAACACCCCGCAGCTCCTCCAGCTGTCCGGTATCGGGAACAGCGCGGAACTGTCCGCCCTGGGCATCGACCCGGTGCACCACCTGCCCGGTGTCGGCGAGAACCTGCAGGACCACCTGGAGGTGTACATCCAGTACGCGTCGACCCGGCCGGTGTCGATGCAGCCGTACCTGAAGTGGCGGCACCGGCCGTGGATCGGCGCGCAGTGGCTGTTCCTGCGCAGCGGCCCGGCGGCCACCAACCACTTCGAGGCGGGCGGTTTCGTCCGCAGCAACGACGACGTCGCGTACCCGAACCTGATGTTCCACTTCCTGCCGATCGCGGTCCGCTACGACGGCTCGTCCCCGGCCGGCGGGCACGGCTACCAGGTGCACGTCGGCCCGATGTACTCCGACGCCCGCGGCAGCGTCAAGATCAAGAGCCGGGATCCGCGGGAACACCCGGCGCTGCGCTTCAACTACCTCTCCACCGATCAGGACCGCCGCGAGTGGGTGGAGGCGGTCCGGGTCGCCCGCAACATCCTCAATCAGGCCGCACTCGACGAGTTCAACGGCGGCGAGACCTCACCCGGCGAGTCGGTGCAGACCGACGAGGAGATCCTCGACTGGGTGAGGCGCGAGGGTGAGACCGCTCTGCACCCGTCCTGCACGGCCAGGATGGGGGTCGACGACATGTCGGTGGTCGATCCGGGGAGCATGCGGGTGCACGGTGTCGAGGGGCTCCGTGCCGTCGACGCGTCGGTGATGCCGTACGTGACGAACGGCAACATCTACGCCCCGGTGATGATGGTCGCCGAGAAGGCCGCCGACCTGATCCTCGGCAACACTCCCCTGGCCCCGGTCGAGGTGCCGTTCTTCCGTCAGGGCAGCGACCGGTGAGCACGAAACGGGAGATCCGCTGCCCGGCCGACGGTAGCCTGGTCGCCACGGTGACCGACGGGTCCCGCGACGACACGATCGCCGCGATCGCGACCGCCCGCAAGGCGTTCGACGAGGGCCCGTGGCCCACGACTCCGGCCGTCGAGCGGGGCGCGCTGCTGTTCCGGGTCGCCGACCTGATCGACCGGGACGCCGCCGACCTGGCCCGGGCCGAGGCCCTGGACACCGGTAAGCGCCTGGTCGAGGCCGAGTACGACATGCAGGACGTGGCGAAGGCGTTCCGCTACTACGCGGGCATCGCCGCCACCGACGCCGGCCGGGTCATCGAGACCGGCCGCACCGACGCGATCAGCCGGATCACGCACGAGCCGGTCGGTGTGTGCGGCCTGATCACCCCGTGGAACTACCCGCTGCTCCAGACGTCGTGGAAGGTCGCACCGGCGCTGGCCGCGGGCAACACGTTCGTCCTCAAGCCGAGCGAGCTGACCCCGTCGACGGCGATCATCCTGATGCGGCTGCTGGCCGAGGCCGGGCTGCCGGACGGGGTGGCGAACCTGGTGCTGGGAGCCGGCCCGGAGGCGGGCGCGCCGCTGGCCGAGCACCCGGACGTCGACCTGGTGTCGTTCACCGGCAGCCTGCGGACCGGGCGGGCGCTGATGGCCGCGGCCGCCGCCACGGTCAAGCGGGTGGCCCTGGAGCTCGGGGGCAAGAACCCGAACGTGATCTTCGCCGACGCCGACTTCGACACCGCCGTCGACTTCGCCCTGACCGCGGTGTTCCTGCACTCCGGGCAGGTCTGCTCGGCCGGCGCGCGCCTGGTGGTCGAGGAGTCGATCCACGACCGGTTCGTGGACGCGGTCGTCGAGCGGGCACAGCGGATCCGGCTGGGCGGGCCGTTCGACCCGGACGCCGAGACCGGGCCGCTGATCTCCGCGCAGCATCTGGCCAAGGTCGAGGAGTACGTCGCCGCCGGTCTCGCCGAGGGTGCGGTGCTGCGCTGCGGCGGGCGGCGGCCGGACGACCCGGCACTGGCGAACGGCTACTACTACCTGCCGACGGTCCTGGACGGATGCCGGTCCGGGATGACGGTGGTCCGCGACGAGTCGTTCGGACCGGTGCTGACCGTGGAGACGTTCACCGGCGAGGACGAGGCGGTGCGGATAGCCAACGACACCGACTACGGCCTGGCCGGGGCGGTGTGGACGAACGACGCCGGGAAAGCCCAGCGGGTCGCGCAGCGCCTGCGGCACGGCACCGTCTGGATCAACGACTACCACCCGTACGTGCCGCAGGCCGAGTGGGGCGGCTTCAAGCAGTCCGGCATCGGCCGCGAGCTGGGTCCCAGCGGGCTCGACGAGTACCGCGAGACCAAGCACGTCTGGCAGAACATCGATCCCCGCCCCCAGCACTGGTTCCGTCCCTAGAAGACTTGGAGTCGTCACGATGACCACCGAGGCCGTGATCTCGGTCCGGGACCTGTGGAAGGTGTTCGGGCACAAGGCGGACCTGGTGCCACGCTCGGAAGAGCTGAAGGCCCTGTCCCGGCGCGAGCTGATCGAGAAGACCGGTTGCACGGCCGCCGTCCGCGAGGTGACGTTCGACGTCGCACCGGGCGAGGTCTTCGTGGTGATGGGCCTGTCCGGGTCGGGCAAGTCCACACTGGTCCGCTGCCTGACCCGGCTGGTCGAGCCGACCGCCGGGCAGGTCGTCTTCGAGGGCGAGGACATCCTCGGCGCCGGGAAACGGCGGCTGCGGGAGCTGCGCCGCCACAAGTTCTCCATGGTGTTCCAGAACTTCGGTCTGCTCCCCTACCGGCAGGTCGTCGACAACGTGGCGTACGGCCTGGAGATCCGCGGCGCGACGAAGACCCAGCGGCTGCGCCGGGCCCGTGAGGTGATCGAGCTGGTCGGCCTGGAGGGATACGAGCACAGCTACCCCGACCAGCTGTCCGGCGGCATGCAGCAGCGTGTCGGCCTGGCCCGCGCCCTGGCCGTCGACCCGGACGTCCTCTACTTCGACGAGCCGTTCTCCGCCCTCGACCCGCTGATCCGCCGCGACATGCAGAACGAGGTCATCCGCCTGCACCGCGAGGTCGGCAAGACGATGGTGTTCATCACCCACGACCTGTCCGAGGCACTGCGGCTCGGCGACCGGATCCTGATCATGCGGGACGGCCGGCAGGTCCAGTGCGGCACCGGTGACGAACTGGTCGGCGCGCCGGCCGACGACTACGTGCGCGACTTCGTCCGGGACGTGCCGCGGGCCTCGGTGCTGACCCTGCGCTGGATCATGCGGCAGCCCCGCCCGGACGACGTGCTGGACGGCCCGGAGCTGGGACCCGGCGTGGTGGTCCGGGACGCGGTCCGCGCGGTGCTCGCCGCCGACCGGCCGGTCAAGGTGGTCCAGGACGGGACGCTGCTCGGCGTCGTCACCGCCGAGGAGATCCTCTCGATCGTCACCGATGAGGAAGCCGCCGCCTGATGTCCTCCCCTCTCAAGAGCCGGCGCCGGGTGAACAGACCGGTGCTGGTGGCTGCGGTGCTGGTCGCGTGGGTGGCGATCTGGATACCGACGCGGGGGCTGCACACCCTCGGCCTCTCCCCCGCCGACCTCACCCCGCTGCACCACTGGCTCAACGACGTCAACGACACGGTCGGCGCGAACCGTGACAGCAGCCCGCTCTTCCTCTACTTCTTCAACGAGATCCGGGCCGCCATCGACAGCCTGGTGACGTTCCTGCAGGACCTGATCGCCCAGCCGTCGTACGGACGTCCGGTGCCGGTGCTCGGCTGGCTGGGTGTGGTGGCCGTCGTCGCGTACCTCTCCTGGGTCTTCGCCGGATGGAAGCCGGCCGTGCTCGCCGCCGCCGGTTTCGTCTTCTTCGGGTTGCAGGGCCTGTGGGAGGAGAGCATGGACACACTCGCCCTCACCCTGGGCGCCGTGGCGATCTCGCTGCTCCTCGGCATCCCGCTGGGCATCTGGGCCGGCCTGTCGGACCGCTTCCACAAGCTGGTCACGCCGGTGCTCGACTTCATGCAGACGATGCCGACCTTCGTCTACCTGGCCCCGCTCACCCTGCTGTTCCTGATCGGCCCGGCGTCGGCGACGATCGCGACGCTGATCTACGCGATGCCGCCGGCGATCCGGCTCACCGCGCACGGCATCCGTTCGGTGCCGCGCTCGGCCGTCGAGGCGACCGAGTCGCTCGGCGCGACGCGCTGGCAGACGCTGACCGGGGTGCTGCTGCCGCTCTCCAAGCGCACCATCGTCCTCGGCGTCAACCAGACCATCATGGCGGCGCTGTCGATGGTCACCATCGCCGCCCTGATCGACGCGCCCGGCCTGGGCAAGACGGTGATCAAGGCGTTGCAGACGCTCGACGTCGGCACCGCGTTCAACGCCGGCCTGGCGATCGTCGTGATGGCCGTCGTGCTGGACCGGGTCACCACCGCGGCCGGCAACCGGGTGCGGCAGACCGGCCGGACCGCGCGCCTGCGCAAGCCGCTGCTGGCCCTGTTCGGCATCGTCGCGGCGGTCTGCGCCTACCTGTCGCACACCTACTTCTGGGCCGCCGAGTTCCCCGACGACGTCGCCATCGGCAGCAACCTGTCGAAGGGCGCCGACGCGGTGGCGCAGTGGGCGCAGGAGGACCTGTCGACAGCCACCGAGGCGCTGAAGAACGCGGTCACCTACGCCCTGCTCAACCCGCTCGAATCGCTGCTCGTCGAGTCCCCGTGGTGGCTGGTCGGCGCGGTCGCGGTGCTGCTCGCGGTGCTGCTCGGCGGGGTGCGGGCGGCGCTCACCACGGCCGTCTGCGTGGGCCTGCTGATCGGCACCGGGCTGTGGCAGGACAGCATGACGACGCTGGCCATGACGATCGTCGCGACGGTCATGGTGATGCTCCTCGGAATCCTGTTCGGCGTGTGGATGGGCCGCAACCGCCTCGCCGACCGGGTCATCCGCCCGGTCCTGGACGCCGGCCAGACCATGCCGGCGTTCGTCTACCTGGTGCCGTTCCTGGCGCTCTTCTCGGCCACCCGGTTCACCGCGATCGTGGCGGCGGTGGTGTTCGCCGCCCCGGTCGCCATCAAGATCGTCGCGGACGGCGTGCGCGGCATCCCGGCCGCCACCGCCGAGGCCGCGACCGCCGCCGGGTCCAGCACCTGGCAGATGATCACCAAGGTTCAGCTCCCCATGGCCCGGCCGTCGCTCACCCTCGCGGCGAACCAGGGCCTCATCTATGTCCTGTCCATGGTCGTGGTCGGCGGCCTGGTCGGAGCCGGTGCGCTCGGGTACGACGTGGTCGCCGGTTTCTCCCAGGGACAGCTCTACGGCAAGGGCCTCGCGGCCGGCGCCGCCATCGTGGTGCTCGGGATCATGCTCGACCGCATGGCCCGCGCCTCTTCCCCCTCGAAAGGTAGTAACTGAAAATGAAGCTTTTGCGCCTCACGGCGACCGCGACGCTCACGGCGCTGGCGCTCACCGCCTGCGGTGGCGACAAGATCGGTGATACCCCGGCACCCGGCGGCGCCTCGTCCGGAGCGGCGGCGTGCGGCACCTTCAACCTGGCGGTCAACCCGTGGGTCGGGTACGAGGCGAACGCCGCCGTCATCGCGTACGTCGCCGAGAAGAACCTGGGCTGCACGGTCACCAAGAAGGACCTCAAGGAGGAGATCGCCTGGCAGGGCTTCGGCACCGGCGAGGTGGACGCGATCGTGGAGAACTGGGGCCACGACGACCTCAAGAAGAAGTACATCGACGAGCAGAAGACCGCCGTCGCCGCCGGTGAGACCGGCAACAAGGGTGTGATCGGCTGGTACGTGGCGCCGTGGATGGCCGCCCAGTACCCGGACATCACCGACTGGAACAACCTGAACAAGTACGCCGAGCAGTTCAAGACCTCCGAGTCCGGCGACAAGGGCCAGCTCCTCGACGGCGACCCGTCGTTCGTCACCAACGACGAGGCGCTGGTCAAGAACCTGAAGCTGAACTACAAGGTGGTGTACGCCGGTAGTGAGGCGGCCCTGATCACCGCGTTCCGGCAGTCCGAGGCGAAGAAGACGCCGCTGATCGGCTACTTCTACGAGCCGCAGTGGTTCCTGTCCGAGCTGAAGCTGGTCAAGATCAACCTGCCGAAGTACGAGACGGGCTGTGACGCCGACGCCGCGAAGGTCGCCTGCGACTACCCGGAGTACGTGCTCGACAAGATCGTCAGCAAGAAGTTCGCCGACGCCAACGGCCCCGCCTACCAGCTGGTCAAGAAGTTCACCTGGACCAACGACGACCAGAACCTGGTCGCCAAGTACATCTCCGAGGACAAGCTGTCCGCCGACGACGCCGCCAAGAAGTGGGTCGAGGCCAACCCGGACAAGGTGAAGGCGTGGCTGGCCCAGTAGGGACCCGCCCTGCCCCGGGCGGCGACCTGCCGGAGCACCCCGACCGGCTGTGGCGCAACCCGGAGCCCAAAGCCTCCTACGACGTCATCGTCGTAGGAGGCGGCGGGCACGGCCTCGCCACCGCCTACTACCTGGCGAAGAACCACGGCATCACCAACGTGGCGGTGCTGGAGCGCGGCTGGCTGGCCGGCGGCAACATGGCCCGGAACACGACGATCATCCGGTCCAACTACCTGTGGGACGAGAGCGCCGGCATCTACGAGCACTCCCTGAAGCTGTGGGAGAGCCTGGAGCAGGAGCTGGAGTACCCGATCCTGTTCAGCCAGCGGGGTGTGCTCAACCTGGCGCACAGCCTGCAGGACGTACGCGACAGCGTGCGGCGGGTGCACGCCAACCGGCTCAACGGGGTCGACGCCGAGTGGCTCACCCCTGATCAGGTGCGCGAGGTCTGCCCGATCGTCAACATCTCGCCCGACGTGCGCTACCCGGTGCACGGGGCGACCTACCAGCCTCGTGCTGGCATCGCCAAGCACGACTACGTGGCCTGGGGTTACGCCCGCGCGGCGGACGCGCTCGGGGTGGATCTGATCCAGCACTGCGAGGTGCAGGGACTCCGGATCAGCAACGGGCGGGTCACCGGGGTGCACACCAACCTGGGCACCATCGGGGCCGGGAAGGTGGCGCTGAGCGCGGCCGGTCACACGTCGGTGGTCGCCGCGACCGCCGGCATCGACCTGCCGTTGCAGAGCCACCCGTTGCAGGCGCTCGTCTCCGAGCTGCTGGAGCCGGTCCACCCGACGGTCGTCATGTCGAACGCCGTGCACGTCTACGTCAGCCAGGCCCACAAGGGCGAACTGGTGATGGGCGCCGGCATCGACACGTGGAACGGGTACGGCCAGCGCGGCGCCTTCCACATCATCGAACGGCAGATGTCGGCGGCGCTGGAACTGTTCCCGGTGTTCGCCCGGGCGCACGTGCTGCGGACCTGGGGCGGCATCGTCGACGTCACCCCGGACGCCTCCCCGATCGTCGGTCTCGCGCCGGTGGAGAACCTCTACCTGAACTGTGGCTGGGGCACCGGCGGGTTCAAGGCGACACCCGGCGTGGGCTGGTGCTACGCGCACACCGTGGCGCACGGCGAGCCCCATCCGCTGAACGCCCCGTTCAGCCTCGAGCGCTTCGTCACCGGCGCTCTCGTCGACGAGCACGGCGCCGCCGCGGTCGCCCACTGATACACGAGGAATACCCATGATGCTCATCCCCTGCCCCTGGTGCGGGCCCCGCGACGAGTCCGAGTTCCACTACGGCGGGCAGGCCGGTGTCGCCTATCCGGCCGACCCGGCCGCGCTCTCCGACGAGGAGTGGGCGAAGTACCTGTTCTTCCGGGACAACCCCAAGGGCCCGTTCCGGGAGCGGTGGAGCCACAGTGCCGGGTGCCGTCGCTGGTTCAACCTGGTCCGCGACACGGTCACGAACGAGGTGCTCTCATGACCCAGCCGTTCCGTCTCGACCGGGGTGGGCTCGTCGACCGGGAGGAGCCGCTGAGCTTCCGGTTCGACGGCCGGGAGTATCAGGGGTTCAGGGGTGACACCCTGGCGTCGGCGCTGCTGGCCAACGGGGTGCTGCGGGTCGCCGACAGCATCCGGCTCAGCCGGCCGCGCGGGATCTTCTCGGCCGGGATCGAGGAGCCCAACGCGATCGTGCAGATCGAGGAGCCGTTCCCCGAGCCGATGCTGACGGCCACCACGGTCGAGCTCTACGGCGGTCTGGTGGCGCGGTCGCTGCGCGGGCACGGGCGGCTCGCCGGTGACCCCGACCCGGCCCGGTACGACTCCACGCACGCGCACTGTGACGTGCTGGTGATCGGGGCCGGTCCGGCCGGTCTCGCCGCCGCCGCGACCGCCGCGTCGTCGGGGGCCCGGGTGATCCTGGTCGACGACCAGCCGCGCCTGGGCGGGAGCCTGCTCGGCAGCGGGGAACACCTGGGCTGGGTGGACTCGGTGGCCACCGGGCTGGCGGGCGCGGAGGAGACCCGGGTGCTGACCCGGACCACGGCGTTCGGCTACTACGACGACAACCACGTCATCGCCGTGCAGCGGCGGACCAATCACCTCGGCGTGCTCGCCCCGCGGCACCTGTCCCGGGAGCGGATCTGGCGGATCCGGGCCAAGCACGTGGTGCTGGCGACGGGTGCGCACGAGCGGTCGCTGGCGTTCGCCGACAACGACCGGCCGGGCGTGATGCTGGCCGGTGCGGCGCGGACCTACGTGAACCGGTACGGCGTGCTGCCCGGCCGTCGTGCCGTCGTGCTGACCACCAACGACAGCGCCTACGCGGCGGCCCGGGACCTGGCCGCGGCCGGGGTGGAGATCGCGGCGATCGCCGACCTGCGGCCCGGATCGGAGAACAGCGGGGCGGTCGCCCGGGTGCACGGCGAGGAGCGGGTGTCCGCGGTGACGCTGCGGTCGCCGGACGGTGCCGAGCGCGAGGTGGACGCCGACCTGCTGCTGGTGTCCGGCGGGTGGAACCCGGTGGGTGCGCTGTTCAGCCAGGCCGGGGGGCGTCTCGCCTACGACCCCGAGCTGGGGGCGTTCCGTCCCACCGGGGGCTGCCGTCAGAACCTCATGGTGGCCGGGGCCGCGGGTGGCTCGTACGACATCGGGGTCTGTCTCGCCGAAGGCGCCGCGGCGGGTGGGCGCGCCGCGGACGCCGCCGGATTCGCCGCTCGCGCGATCGCCCTGCCGGAGGCGCCGGGTCCGGCCGCGACGCCGCCGGCCGCCGTCTGGACGCTGCCCGGCGGTGACCCGGCGGCCCAGCTGGTGGATCTGCAGCGGGACGTGACGGTCGCCGATCTGGCCCGCGCGACCGGTACCGGGATGCGTTCGGCCGAGCACGTGAAGCGGTACACCACCGCGGGTACCGCGCACGACCAGGGCAAGACCGGTGGCACGCTGACCAGCGGTGTCGTCGCCGAACTGCTCGGGGTCGAGGTCGGCGCGCTGGGCACCACGACGTTCCGGCCGCCGTACGCGCCGGTGAGTTTCGCCGCGCTGGCCGGCCGGGACCGGGGCATGCTCTTCGACCCGGTCCGGGTGACCGCCCTGCACGGCTGGCACGAGTCGCGGGGCGCGCTGTTCGAGAACGTCGGCCAGTGGAAGCGGCCGTGGTACTACCCGCGGGACGGCGAGGACATGTTCAGCGCCGTGCTCCGCGAGTGCTACGCGGCCCGGGACGGCGTGGCCATGATGGACGCCTCCACGCTCGGCAAGATCGACGTGCAGGGCGCGGACGCCGGCGAGTTCCTGGACCGGCTGTACACCAACATGATCAGCACGCTGAAGCCCGGCGCGATCCGCTACGGCGTGATGTGCCGGCCGGACGGGATGGTCTTCGACGACGGCACCGTCATCCGGCTCACCGAGGAGCGGTTCCTGGTCACCACGACCACCGGCAACGCGGCCGCCGTCCTCGACTGGATGGAGGAGTGGCTGCAGACCGAGTGGCCGGAGCTGCGGGTGCGCTGCACCTCGGTCACCGAGCAGTGGGCGACAGTCGCGCTGGTCGGGCCGAAGTCGCGGGAGGTCCTCGCGTCGCTCGCGCCCCGCCTGGACGTCAGCCGCGACGGTTTCGGGTTCATGACCTGGCGCGACGCCGAGGTCGCCGGCCTGAGCGCCCGGGTCTGCCGGATCAGCTTCTCCGGCGAGCTGGCCTACGAGATCAACGTCAGCTGGTGGGACGCGCTCGCGCTGTGGGAGGCGCTGCTCGTGGCGGGCGCCGCGCACGACATCACGCCCTACGGCACGGAGACCATGCACGTGCTGCGGGCCGAGAAGGGCTATCCGATCATCGGCCAGGACACCGACGGCACGGTCACCCCGCACGATCTCGGGCTGGGCTGGGCGGTGTCCAGGAAGAAGGCCGACTTCCTCGGCAAACGATCCTTCACGCGTACGGACACCGCGCGCGCCGACCGGAAACAGCTCGTCGGGCTGCTCCCGGACGGCGGAGGGCTGCTGCCCGAGGGCGCCCACCTGGTGACCGACGAGGGCCGGTCGGTGCTCGGGCACGTCACCTCGTCGTACCACAGCGCGGCGCTGGGCCGTACGTTCGCTCTCGCCCTGCTCCGGGGTGGTCGTGACCTGATCGGACAGACGGTCTGGGCCACCCTGGACGACGGCCTCGCACCGGTGACGGTCACCGGTTCCGTGCTCTTCGACCCGGAGGGAACCCGCCGTGACGGCTGACCGGAACTTCCGGAAGTCTCCCCTGCACGATCTCCGTGACCGCCTGGCCACCCTGAGCGGCCCGGTCGCCGTCACGGAGGTGCCGTTCCTGGCTCAGGTCAACGTGCGGACGGCCGCGCTCTCGTCACCGCGGCCCGACGACGTCGACGTGCTACCCCTCGGGCCGGACGAGTTCCTCGTCGTGGGCCCGCCCGGCTCCGAGGAGCGGCTGCTCGCGGAGTTCGGTGGCGACGAAGCGTCCGTTGTGGACGTCTCGGCACAGCGGACCGCGCTCGATCTGAGCGGTCCGGCGGTCCGGGAGTTGCTGGCGTTCGGTTGCTCGATCGATCTGCACCCACGCGTTTTCGCGATCGGCGACTGCGTCCAGACCGTTCTGGCGCACACGCCCGTGGTGTTACAGCGCCGGGAGACCGGATTCCGCGTTCTGGTGCGCGCGTCCTTCGCCGCTCATCTCGCCACGTGGATCCTCGACGCGAGCCCCGACCTCACCCCCGGTCACTGAGAGCGCTCCCATACTACGGGGCGTAATGGGTGCAATGCGTAAAGAGGTTGCACCATCGTAAATTTCGGTCCGCGGTGTTGACCATCAAGAAGGAAAAGAAGATTCTTGTCCGGCGATCACGGAAGATCGGATATCCGACTCCGTGACCGCCATCTAGCGCTGCTGTGGATCCACATTGCTTAACAAACTTTAACGATTCATTGCCGTGAATCGCATCGCGTGCCGGCCGGGACGGGGCCACGCCGGCCGCCGACAGAGGAGCTGATCGCTTGTCCGTCCATGTCGAGGGCGCCGAGCTGTCCGAGCCGGCCGGTGTCACCACACCGGCCCCCGGCGCCCACGCAGGTGACAAGCAGGTCCTGAGCCATCGGACCGGCGGGACGATCCGCCGGCGGGTGATCCGCACGCTGGCCCTGCCGGTCGCGACCACCCTGGTGCTGCTGACCATCGTGGCGGTCGGCGAGGTCGCCAACTACCGCGACGCCTCCGCCACCGCACGGGCCGTCACCATCAACGTCGCCGTGCAGGACCTGGTCCAGGACCTGCAGACCGAGCGTGGCCTGACCGCCGGTTACCTCGGCGGCAACGAGGGCTTCCAGGACGAGCTGCTGCCCGCCCGGGACGCCGTCGACCTCAGCCGCGACCAGCTGGAGAACCTGATCTCCGACGGTGGCGACGTCGAGGACCGGGTGGCCGCCGCGGTCCAGCAGCTCGACGGTCTGGCCGGGGTCCGCGCCGGCACCGACACCGGCTCCGGCGTCCGCGCCGCGACCTTCTCGTTCTACACCGCACGCATCTCCGACCTGGGCAACCTGGACTTCGACCTGGACAGCACCGGCGACGAGGAACTGCGCCGGGGCGCGGCCGTGCTGGAGGCGCTCAGCGACATCAAGGAGGCCACCGCCCAGGAGCGCGCCTTCCTCAACGGCGTCTTCTCGGCCGGCGGCTTCAAGCAGGGCGAATTCCTCCAGTTCGTCACCCAGCGCTCCACCAAGGACGCCGCGCTCGCCGCCTTCGACCGGTTCGCCAACGACACCGAGCGGACCGCCCGGCAGTACATGTTCGACACCGGCCCGGCCCGGACCGCCGCCTACTTCGAGCAGGTCGCCCTCCTCTCCGGCGACGGCCGCTACCTGCAGGTCAACCCGCAGTCGTGGTGGTCCGCGCACACCACCCTGCTCGACGACATGCTCCAGCTCGAACGGCACGTCGGATCGGTGATCTCGGCCCGCGCCTCGACGCTGGAGGACGAGGCCTCGGTCCGGATGGGTGTGCTGCTCGGCGCCGTGCTGCTCTGCCTGGCCGGCTCGATCTGGCTCGCCACCGTCGCGTCCCAGTCGGTCGCCCGGCCGCTGACCGTGCTCGCCGGCGAGGCCAACCGGCTCGCCGTCCAGCAGCTGCCGGAGGCCGTCCAGCGGGCCGCCACCGGTGACGGCACCACACCGCCGCTGCCGGTGCTCGTGCCCCGCGGCGCGAGTATCGAGGTCCGGCTCGTCGCCGACGCGTTCGACCGGGTGCAGGCCACGGCGTACGAACTGGCGACCGAGCAGGCGGTGCTGCGGCGGACCACCGCCGAGTCGCTGGCCAACCTCGGCCGCCGCAACCAGAACCTGCTGCGCCGCCAGCTCGGCTTCATCACCAAGCTGGAGCGGGAGGAGTCGAACCCGACCGGCCTGGCCAACCTCTTCGAGCTCGACCACCTCGCCACCCGCATGCGGCGGAACGCGGAGAGCCTGCTGATCCTCGTCGGTGCGTCCAGTCCGCGGCAGCTGTCCGAGCCGCTGAACGTGTCCGACGTGATCCGGGCCGCGGTCTCCGAGGTCGAGGAGTACCGCCGGGTCACCCTGCGCCGGGTGGACGACACGCTGGTCACCGGTTCCACCGTCAGCGGCATCGCGCACATGCTGGCCGAGCTGATCGAGAACGGTCTGCAGTTCTCCCCGCCGGACGTCGACGTGGAGATCCACGGCCGCCGGATCGGTGACAGCTACCTGATCGCCGTCAGCGACCAGGGCATCGGCATGACCGCCGCGGACATGGCGCGGGCCAACGAGCGACTGCACGGCGAGGGTGACTTCATCACCGCGCCGGCCCGGTTCCTCGGCCACTACGTGGTCGGCCGCCTGGCCCAGCAGATGGGCATCGAGGTGCAGCTGACGCCGTCCCCGGTGACCGGTGTGACGGCCCGGATCACGCTGCCCGCCGAGATCCTGGCGACCGCCCCGCCGGTCGGCGCCGGGCCGCGGCCGGCACCGCAGCAGGCCCGCCAGATCACCGCGACCATCGAGGCGCCGACGGTGGTCATGCCGGCGCCGCTGCCGACCATGGAGCCGGCACCGATCCGGCCGCTCCAGTCGACGGCGATCGAGTACGTCGTGGTGAACGAGAACGGACAGGCGACCCCTGCGCCGTCGTCCCCGCCGGTGACCGTACCCTCGTCGCCCGCACCCCTGGACACCCTGGAGAGCTTCGGACTCTCCGACGACAGCGCGCCCCGGACGGCGAACGGCCTGCGCAAGCGCACCCCCCGCGCGCAGCGTGGCCAGCCACGTACGGCCGAGGCCGCTCCGACCATCGAGAAGTCGAGCCTGATCAACGACTCGCCCGAGTCGGTGCGTGATCGGCTCAACGCGCTGCGTGGCGGCATCCAGCGTGGTAATGCCGAAACAGCGGGGTTGTCGTGACTGCTATTCCGAAATGGCCCCTTGGCAGCAACCTGGAAAGAAGAATGATGAGCGTAGACACGTCGGCGGATCGGCACCAATTCAATTGGCTGCTCGGCAACTTCGTGCACCAGACGGACGGCGTGCGTGATGCCGTGGCGGTGTCCTCCGACGGCCTGCTGATCGCGAGCTCGGACGGGCTGAACCGGGCCGAGGCGGACCAGCTGGCCGCCATCGTCTCCAGCCTGGCCAGCCTCGCGCGCAGCGCCTCCCGGCGGTACGACTTCGACGGCCTCAAGCTCATCATGATCGAGATGCACCGGGGCTTCCTGCTGGTGTCGGTCATCCGCGGCGGCAGCGTCCTCGGCGTGGTGTCCGGCAGCGAGTGCGATCTGGGCCTGGTCGGCTACGAGATCTCACTGCTCGCCGACCGGTTCGGCGACCTGCTCACCCCGGCCCTGATCGCAGAGTCCCGGCAACACCTACCGCGATGACCGGCCCTTCGTGGGGCTCCGAGCCCGAGATGATCCCGTACGCCGGCTCCCACCGGCCGTCCTCCGGGCTGCACTCCACCGACCCGGACGAGGACCCGGTGATCCGCCCGTTCATGCTCACGAACGGGCGGACCCAGCCTCTGCAGGACGGGCTGCGGATCGAGACGCTGTTGTACGCGGCCCCGGCCGCTCTGTCGGCGCCGCTGCGCTTCGAATCCCGGCGCATCGTCGAGCTCGCGCAGTCGCCCATGTCGGTCGCGGACCTGTCGGTGGCGCTGCGCGCGCCGCTCGGCGTGGTCCGGGTGATCGTGGCCGACCTGATCACGCAGGGCTATCTGACCGTGCAGGAATCGGTCGGCGAGCTCTCCACCAGTTTGATCGAAAGGATCAGGGACCGTGTCCGGGCGCTCTAGGGAGCCTTCGGCAGCGCACCCCGTCGCTGTCAAGATCGTTATCAGCGGTGGTTTCGGCGTCGGCAAGACCACGTTCGTGGGCGCCATCTCCGAGATCGAACCGCTGGTCACCGAAGCCGAGATGACCGAGAAGTCGATCGGCATCGACGACACCTCCGCGGTGTCCGGCAAGACCACCACGACCGTCGCCCTCGACTTCGGCCGGATCACCCTCGACGACGCGCTGCTGCTCTACCTGTTCGGCACTCCCGGACAGGACCGCTTCGCGTTCCTCTGGGACGACCTGGTCGACGGTGCCCTGGGCGCCATCGTGCTCGTCGACACCCGGCGGATCGAGGACTCGTTCCCCGCGATCGACTACTTCGAGGAACACGAGATCCCGTTCATCATCGGCATCAACCGCTTCAGCGGCGGGCAGCGCTTCCACCTCGAGGAGGTCCGCGACGCCCTCGGTGTCAGCGCCGACCTGCCGCTGGTGGAGTGCGACGCCCGCGACCGGGAATCGGTGAAGAGCGTCCTCGTGGCACTCACCGAACAGGTCCTGCTCAAGCGGGCCGCCCGGGAACGGGCGTCGGCGTGGTGACCCGTCTCCTGCCCAGGGTGCTCGCCGCGATCAGTATCGCGGCGCTGGCGGGCTGCGCCGGCACCGAGGCCGCGATCAGCCCGCCGCCCGGCCTGCCGGACACCACCCGCTGCGGGACGGTGAACATCGCGGTCAACCCCTGGTCCGGGTACGCCGCCAACGTCGCCGTGGTCAGCTACCTGCTCGAATCGGAGCTGGGCTGCAAGGTGAACAGCGCCGAGCTGAGCGAGACCGCCTCGTGGGCCGGCCTGAACGACGGCACGATCGACGTGATCCTGGAGAACTGGGGCCACGACGACCTGAAGAAGAAGTACATCGACCGGCAGAAGGTCGCCGTCGAGCTGGGTCTCACCGGCAACAAGGGCGTCATCGGCTGGTACGTGCCGCCGTGGATGGCCAAGACCTACCCCGACATCACCGACTGGAAGAACCTCAACGAGTACGCCGACCTCTTCAAGACGTCGAAGTCCGGTGACAAGGGACAGTTCCTCGCCGGCGACCCGTCGTTCGTCACCAACGACGCCGCGCTCATCGAGAACCTCAAGCTCGACTACACGCTGGTGTACGCGGGCAGCGAGGACAAGCTGATCGCGGCGTTCAAGAAGGCGCAGGCCAACAAGACGCCGCTGATCGGCTACTTCTACGAGCCGCAGTGGCTGCTGTCGGACGTGAAGCTGGTGCACATTCCGCTGCCCAACTACACGCCCGGCTGCGACTCCGACGTCGAGAAGGTGGCCTGCGACTACCAGCCGTACGACCTCGACAAGATCGGGCGCAAGGCCTTCGTCGACTCGGGGAACCCGGCGGCCACCTTCATCAAGAACTGGCAGTGGACCAACGCCGACCAGAACGAGGTGGCCAAGGACATGACCCAGAACGGGCTGTCCGCCGCCGACGCGGCCAAGAAGTGGGCCGACGCCAACCGCACCGTCTGGGAGAAGTGGCTGCCCTGACCGGCGGCACCAGTGGTCAGACCGTGGCCGGCTCGGATGTCCGGGCCGGCCACGGCAGTTCGTAGCGGCCGCGCAGCGTCGGGTCGGCGTAGTCGCGCTGGAACAGTCCCCGCTCCTGGAGGATCGGGACGACCAGGCGGGCGAAGTTCTCGAAGTCCACCGACGTGTCAGCCGGCATGATCGTGAACCCGTCGGCGGTGCCGGCCTCGAACCAGGCCTGGAGGTCGTCGGCGACCTGCTCGGCCGAACCCACGAGCAGCCGGTGGCCGGAACCGCCCGCGCCCCGCTGGATCACCTCGCGCGGGGTGCGCGGGCCCTCGGCGATCAGCTCCCGGGTGGACACGCTGAACCCCGCCGAGAACGCCCCGTCCGGGATCCCCTCCGGCAGGTCGGCCGGGCTGATCGGATCGTCCGGGCCGAACAGCCCGTCCGGCAGGCCCAGGTTGCGGGTCAGCGCCACGGTGAGCCGCTCGATCGGGAGGGTGTCGTACAGCTCCCGCTCGCGGCGGCGGGCCTCGGCCTCGGTCGCGGCGACCAGCACCACCACACCGAGGGAGATCTTCACGTGGTCCGGGTTCCGGCCGGCCGCAGCCGCACGCGCCCGGATGTCGTCGCGGAACGCCACCGCCTTGCCCCTGGTCTGCGCGACCGTGAAGACGACGTCGGCGAAGTCACCGGCCAGGGCCAGCCCACCGGCCGAGCCGCCGGCCTGCACCAGCACCGGGCGGCCCTGCGGTCCGGCCGGCACCGGCAGCGGCCCGGCGACCGAGAAGAACTCGCCCTCGTGGTCGATCCGGTGGATGCGGTCCAGGTCGGCGTACCGTCCGGTGGCCTTGTCGGCGACGATCGCGCCGGGCTCCCAGCCGTCCCACAGCCGGGTGACCACGTCGAGGAACTCGTGCGCCCGCCGGTATCGGGTCTCCTTGTCCGGGTGCTCGGCCAGCCCGAAGTTCGCGGCGGCGGCCGGGGTGCCGGTGGTGACGATGTTGACGGCGGCCCGGCCCCGGGTGACGTGGTCCAGGGCCTGGAAACGCCGGGCCAGGTTGTACGGCGAGTTGTACGTGGTCGAGCTGGTGATCACCACGCCCAGGTCGGTGGTGATCGCGGCCAGCGCGCCGAGCAGCACGAGCGGGTCGAGTCCGGTGCCGGGCGCCTCCTCGATCTCGCCGCGCAGCGCCGGGCCGTCGCCGAGGAACACCGCGTCGATGCGGGCCTTCTCGGCGACCCGGGCGAGCCGCTGGAAGTGACTGATGTCGAGGTATGCCCACGGGTCGGCGTGCGGGAGCCGCCACGCGTGCCGGAAGTGGCCGGGCGTCATGAGCGACAGGTTGAGGTGGAAGCCGGTCATCGTGGTTCCTTCCGGATCAGGGGCGCCACGTCACGCGCGGCGGAGGTGAGCAGCCGCAGGTGCTCGGCGTGATCGGGCACGCCCGGCACGAAGCTCACCAGCAGGTCGGTGGCGTGTTCCAGCGCCGGGTCGGCGGACAGTGCCGTGGCGATGTCCTCCGGCGGGCCGAGCAGGGCACGGTCGGCGGCCAGGAACCCGTCGACGCTGAGCGAGGCGGCGTTCGAGGCGGACATCCAGCTCTGCCAGCGGCGGACGCCCGGGGTGACGAGCCGTACCGCCTCGGCCCGGTCGGGATGCGGGTAGAGGGCCCGGGACACCTGCACTCGCGGTGGTTCCGGGCGGTCCCACGCCTTCAGGTAGGTGTCGATCCAGCCGGCCTGCTGCCGCTGGGCCTCCTCGACGGTGCCGCCACGCCAGCCGGTCGCGCGGGACAGTTGCAGCCCGTCCCCGGCGCGGGCCGCGGCGACGACCGCCGCCGTGGCCCGCGCCGGATCGCCGCTGGTCGCCTGCCAGAGCCGGCGCCGCAGCTCACGGCCGGGCGGGTGCAGCACCTCGCCCAGGCTGTTGAGCGCGGTGCCGTCGAGCACCTCGTGCAGGCGTGCCACCGAGGCGTCCCACTGGTCGTGCCGGTCGGCCAGGTCCTTCCCGAACGCCTCCCAGGCGCCCGGGAAGGGTCCCGAGCCGACACCCAGTTCCAGACGGCCACCGGCCAGCGCGTCCAGGGTCGCGGCGTCCTCGGCCACCCTGAGCGGGTCCTCGAGCGGCAGCACCAGCACACCGGTGCCGAGCCGGATCCGGTGCGTGCGCTGGGCGATGGCGGCGAGCACCACGAGCGGGGACGAGATGTGCTCGTTGCCCTGCCGGAAGTGCCGCTGGATCACCCAGCCGGAGTCGTAGCCCAGGTCCTCGGCGGCGGCGAACAGGTCGATCGCCGCCGCGTAGGCCTCGGCCGGTGACTCGTCGCCGTCGAGGTGCAGCAGGAAGCCGAGGCGCCGGGTCACAGCTTCAGACCGGTCCCGTGTACGCCGTGCTCGTCGATGAGCGCCAGCTCCTCGTCGGTCAGCGGCGGGAAGTCCAGAGCCTTGACGTTGTGGTCGAGCTGCGCCGTGGAGCTGGCGCCGATCAGGGCCGAGGTGACCTCGGGACGGCGCAGCACCCACTGGAGAGCCAGCTGGGCCAGCGACTGGCCGCGGTCGGCGGCGACCTTGTTCAGGGCGGCGGCCCGCTGCCGGTACACCTCGTCGATGACGTCCGGCTTGAGGAACGCGCTGTTCTGGGCGCGCGCCCCGGCGGGCACGTCACCGTCCAGGTACTTGTCGGTGAGCAGGCCCTGCGCGAGCGGCGAGTAGACGATCAGCCCGAACCCGTCGGCCGCGGCCGTGTCGATCAGGCCACTCTGCTCGGGGCGGCGGTCGAAGATCGAGTAGCGCGGCTGGTGGATCAGCAGCGGGACCCCGGCCTGTCGCAGCAGCCCGGCGATCTCGTGCGCCCGATCGGTCGGGTAGTTGGAGATGCCGACGTACAGCGCCTTGCCCTGCTGGACCGCACTGACCAGGGCGCCGACGGTCTCGTCGATCGGTGTGGTCTCGTCCGGGCGGTGGTGGTAGAAGATGTCGACGTAGTCGGTGCCCAGGTCACGCAGGCTGTGGTCGAGCGAGCCGAGCAGCGACTTGCGGGAGCCGCCCTTGAGATAGGGGCTGGGGCCGATCGGGTTGCCGGCCTTGGTCGACAGGATCAGCTCGTCGCGGTAGGGGGCGAGGTCGTTCTTCAGCACCTGGCCGAAGACCTTCTGCGCGGCGCGGTGCGGGGGGCCGTACCGGTCGGCGTTGTCGAAGCTGGTGATGCCCAGATCGAAGGCGTGCAGGATGATCTCGCGCTGGGTCTCGTACGGGTAGTCCTTCCCGAACTTCTGCCACAGCCCGAACGAGAACGCCGACAGGTCGAGTCCCGAGCTCCCGGTGCGCCGGTACGGGATCCGGTCGTAACGGCCGGGTGCCGCGGCGTACGTCGTCTCGAAGGTTCCGTAGGACATGCTGGTGCCTCTCAGTGGTTACGGCGGAGCTGGGCGGGCTGCAGGGACGGGGTGTCCCGGCCGGTGTCGCGTTCCAGGAACTGTGTGCCCGGGTCGACGATCTCGTCGATCCGGTCGAGGACGGTGCTGTCGAGGTGGACGGTGGCGGCCTTCAGGTAGGCCTCCAGGTGCGCGGCGGTGCGCGGGCCGATGATGACGCTGCTGATCGCCGGGTGGTTGAGGGCGAACCCGACGGCCAGTTCGACCAGGGTCAGCCCGTTCTCCTCGGCCAGCCGGGCCAGGGCGTCGGCGGCGGCGAGTTTGCGCTGGTTGCGCTCGGCGGTGACGTCGAAGCGGCCGGGGATCAGGTCGGCACGGGCCGACTCGGGCTGCCCGGCGCCGATCCGGTACTTCCCGGACAGCCAGCCGGCGGCGAGCGGTCCGTAACTGATCACGCCGACACCGTATTTGCGGACCACCGGGAGGACCTCCCGCTCCACGCCGCGGACCAGCAGCGAGTACGGCAGCTGCTCGGTGTGCGGGGCGATCAGGTGATGCTTCTCGGCCAGCCAGTGCGCCTCGACCAGCTGGTGCGCCGGGAACACCGACGTGCCGTAGTAGCGGATCTTGCCCTGCCGGATCAGGTCGTTCAGGGTCAGCAGGGTCTCCAGCAGGTCGGTGTGCGGGTCCGGCCGGTGCGCCTGGTAGAGGTCGAGGTGGTCGGTGCCGAGGCGGCGCAGGCTGTTCTCCACGGCCTGGACGATCCAGCGGCGCGAGTTGCCGGCGTGCTGCGGGTTGTCCCCGACCTGGCCGTGGAACTTGGTGGCCAGGAAGACGTCGTCACGGCGGTCGCGGATGGCCTTGCCGACGATCTCCTCGGAGACGCCGTGGGCGTACACGTCGGCGGTGTCGACGGCGGTGATCCCGGCGTCGAGGGCCGCGTGGATGATCCGGATGCTCTCGTCCTCCTCCTGCCAGCGGCCGAAGTTCATGGTGCCGAGCGTGAGGGGCCCGATGCGGACCCCGGTACGGCCGAGGACGCGGTCGGTGGGAATGGTCATCACGAGCTCCTAGAACAGTCCGGTGGTGGGCGGGTCCTCGCCGGTCAGGTGGTAGGCGCCGGCGACGGCCGCCTTCCACTGCCGCGGGTTGTGGTTGGCGGCGGTACGGGCGTTGCGCCAGTGCCGGTCGAAGCCGAGGCTCCGGTCGGTGATCGAGGCGCCGCCCACGTCGAAGAGCAGCTCGGCGGCACGCAGCGCGTTCTCGATGGCGATCACGCCGGTCTGCGCGACGGTCACCGAGGCGGCCGCGCCGGCGGCCCGGGCCGCCGCTCCGGTGAGGCCGCGGACCTCCTGCAGGGCCTCCGCGGCGAACAGCACGGCCGCACGGGCCGCCTGCGCCCGGGCGGCGATCTCCCCGACGGTCTGGCGGACGTACGGGTCCTCGGTGCTCCTCGACGCCGAACTGTGCTTGATCGGCCGCGCCTTCTCCCGGACGAACCGGACCGCGTCGTCGAGGGCGGCGGCCGCCACGCCGGCCTGCACCGCGGCCAGGTAGAGCTGCGCGAACCCGCCCTGCCAGGGCACGTCGAGCGAGGCGTTGTCGCGCGGGCTCACCTCGTCGGCGGTGACCCGCACGTTCACCAGGCGGGTGGTGCCGCTCTGGGTGAGCCGTTGCCCGACCGCGTCGAAGTCGTCGAGCCGTTCCACACCGGCCCGGTCGACGGGCACGGTGAACTGCACGATCGTCCCGTCGGCGTGCCTGGCACTGGCCGAGAACCAGGACGCGTAGAGCCCGCCGGTCGAGTAGTACTTCTCGCCGTTGATGACGAAACCGTCGCCGTCCGGCTCGATCGTGGTGTTGACGGCGCCGCCCGCGCCGCCGGTGCGCTCGTTGGCGGTGCCGGCGAACAGGTCACCGGCCCGCAGTCGTTCCAGCAGCAGCTCGCGCTGCGGCAGGTCCGGGCGCCCGGCAACCCGGTTGGCGGTGAGGAAACTGGACCGCAGCGCCTGCGCGACGTTGGAGTCGGCGCGGGCGATCGCCACGATCAGGTCGGCGACGTCGCGGACCGTGCCGCCGGCACCGCCGTCCTCGACGGCGATCCCGACCAGCGTGATCCGCTGCTCGGCGAGGGCGCGGACGTCACCGAAGGCGAAATCACGATCTTCTTCGCGGGTACGGGCGGAGGCGGCGAGCCGTTCCAGGATGGGCTGGGCGGCGGCCCTGATCCCGGCGACGGTCCAGGTGGCGGGGGCGATGAGGTCGGTCATGCGAGCACCGCCAGCGGCTCGGACAGGCCCAGGGCGGCCCGTAGCGTCGGTGGCGGCGTGGCCGCCGGAGAGATCAGATGCGGCACGATCGCGCGCAGCACGGCTGTCACGTCACCGTCGGGCACCAGTTCGATGCCGTCGAGCGAGTGATCGGCGGCCCAGTCGCGCAGGGCCGCCGGGTCGGTCGTCGCGCCGACGGCGATCCGGCCGAAGAGGGCGGCACCACCCCGGTCCACGCCGCCGGGACGGCCGGTGACGATCACGTCGGCGGAGGTCGCGACCGACGCGAGGTCGAGGGTGCCCAGGTCGGCGACGATCACCGGGCGGCCCTGCACCGACGACGGACCGTCCAGCGGCCCGGCGACCCGGTAGAAGGTGCCCTCGTGGTCGATCCGGCGGATCAGGGTGTCGTCGGCGACGATCGCGTTCTCCTGGTCGCCGATCAGCGCCTCCCGCGGGAACGACTCCCACAGCCGGGTCAGCACGTGGGCATACTCGGCCCAGCGCCGCGCCGGGTCGGTCGCGTCGGTGGGGCGGTTCTGGTCGCTGACCTCGTCGCCGTCACCGGGCAGCAGGGCGACGCCGATCCGCCCGGCGGTGGCCCGGTCGAGCGACAGGATCCGGCGGGCCACGTTGTAGGGCGCCTGATGGGTGGTGGGGACCTCCGGCAGGTAGCCGATGCCGGGGTGGCGACCGGCCAGATAGGCCGCGACCACGGTCGGGTCCAGCGCGGCGTCGGTCAGCCGCAGCGCGGCCACCCCGAGCCGGGCGGCCAGGTCGGCGATGACACCGGCCTCGGCCAGCGACGGAACGGCGGGATCGTCGCCGACGGCGATCGTGACAGTGACGGCGAGGCTCATGCGCCGATCACCTCCAGTTGCGGGACGGGTCGCCGGGAGACGGCCGGCGCCGCGGGCAGGCCCAGGCCGAGGTGGCCGCGCAGGGTCGTGCCGTCGTACTCGGTGCGGAACAGTCCGCGCCGCTGCAGCTCGGGGATGACGTGGTCGGCGAAGTCGTCGAAGCCGGACGGCAGCACGTCGGGCATCACGTTGAAGCCGTCGGCGGCGCCGGTGGTGAACCAGTGCTCGATGTCGTCGGCGATCTGCTCCGGGGTGCCGGTGACGATCCGGTGCCCGCCGCCGCCGGACAGCTTCTTCAGCAGCTGGCCGAGGGTGGGCCGGTCCCGGTCGATGATCGCCTTGACGACCCGGTAGAACGTCTGCGAGCCGCCGGCCTCGTCCGGGTCGACGAGCAGTTCGTCGGGGATCGGCTCGTCGTCGGCGAGACCGTCGAGGGAGAAGCCGAGCTGGCCGGCGAGCCGGTTGCGGGCGTACGCGATCGGCAGCACCTCGTCGAGCAGCTCGCGCCGGGCCTTCGCCTCGGCCTCGGTGCTGCCGACGACGGTCGACAGGCCGGGCAGCACGACCACGCCCTCCGGGTCACGGCCGAACTCCGCGGCGCCGGCCCGGATCCCGGCCCGGAACGCGCGGGCGTGCTCGACGTCCTGGTCGGCCGAGAAGATCACCTCGCCGATCCGGGAGGCGAGCCGCCGCCCGTCGCTGGAGCCGCCGGCCTGCACGACGACCGGCCGGCCCTGCGGGGAGGTGTGCACGGTGCGGGCGGCCCACGCGGCGACGACCGCCTCGGTGAACTCGGCCGCCCGCAGGTAGCGCTGCCCGTGCTCGGGCTCGGTGCTGCGGCCGAAGTTGCGGGCGGCGATCGGGCCGGCCGTGGTGACCACGTTCCAGCCGAACCGGCCGCCGCTGACGAAGTCGAGGTCACCGAGGCGGCGGGCCACCTCGACCGGGTCGTTGTACGACGACGACAGCGTCCCGATCAGCCCGATGTGCTGGGTCTGCGCCGCGATCCGGGCCAGCACCGTGGTCGGTTCGAGGTTGTTGCCGGGCCGGTGCCGGACGGTCGGGTCGAGCGACGGCCCGTCGGCGAGGAACACCGCGTCGAGCTTGGCCTGCTCGGCCTTGCGGGCGATCGACGTGTAGTGGTCGATGGTGTAGCTGGCGATCCCGTCGGTGCCGGGGAACCGCCACGAGCCGCCGAAGACGCCCGCGTTGAGGATGTTGACGTTGATGTGCAGCTGACGGGTCATGACAGGCTCCTGATGTCGATACCCGGGACTGCGGCCAGCAGCTGCCGGGTGTAGTCGTGCTCCGGGGCGCGGAGGACCCGGTCGGCCGGGCCGGTCTCGACGACGACGCCGTCCTTCATCACCGTCACGTCGTCGGCGATCAGGCGGACGACCCCGAGGTCGTGGGTCACGAAGACGTAGCTGAGGCCGTACTCGGCCTGCAGGTCGACGAGCAGTTGCAGGATCTGCGCCTGCACCGAGACGTCGAGGGCGCTGACCGCCTCGTCGAGGACCAGGATCTTCGGGGTGAGGGCCAGCGCCCGGGCGATCGCGACCCGCTGCCGCTGCCCGCCGGAGAGCTGGCCGGGCAGCCGGTGCAGGTAGGAGTCGTCCAGGGCGACGGCCCGCAGCAGCTCGATCACCCGGGCGGTGCGGGCGGCCCGGCCCGGCGCCAGCCCGAAGGCCCGCAGCGGTTCGGCGACGATCCGTTCGACGGTGAACCTCGGGTCCAGCGAGGTGAACGGGTTCTGGAAGACGAACTGCAGGTCGCGGCGCAGCTCACGGAGCTGGGCGCGGTTCAGGCCGGTGAGCTCACGGTCGCCGGCGTGCACGGTCCCGGCGTCGGCGGCGGTGAACCCGGCGAGGATGGCGGCCAGTGTGGACTTGCCGGCGCCGGACTCGCCGACGATGGCGTGCGTGGTGCCCCGGCGGACGGTCAGCCCGGCCGCGTCCAGGGCGCGCAACGATCCGCGGCCCCGCAGCCGGTACGTCTTCGTGAGATTGTCGGCGACCAGGACGGGTTCGCCGTCTTCGGGGGCGGGTAGCCGTACCTCCGCGGTGGGTTTGAGACGACCGGCATGCCGGGAGGGCGCCGCATCGAGCAACCGCCTGGTGTATGCCGCCTCGGGTTTCTCCAGGACCTGGGCGACCGGTCCGTGTTCGACGATGACGCCGTCCTGCATGACCAGGATCCGGTCGGAGCGTTCGAGGGCGACGCCGAGGTCGTGGGTGACCAGCAGGATGCCGATGCCGAGGGTCTCCCGCAGCGACACCAGGTGGTCGAGGATGACCTTCTGCACGGTGACGTCGAGGGCGCTGGTCGGCTCGTCGGCGACGATGATCTTCGGCTGGCCGGCCAGGGCGATCGCGATCAGGGCCCGTTGTTTCATGCCGCCGCTGAGCTCGTGCGGGTACTGCTCGAAGACCCGTCCGGCGTTCGTCAGGCCGGCGGTGCGCAGAGCGTCCAGCGCCGCTTCGCGGAAGTCGGGCTTCTCCGGCCGCCGGTTGAAGCGGATCGCCTCGATGACCTGGCGGCCGATCCGCTTGACCGGGTTGAGCGAGGTGTTCGGGTCCTGCGGGATGAAACCGACGTAGTTGCCACGGACCAGCGCCATCCGCCGGTCGTTCCAGCCGGTCACGTCGACGCCGGAGTACTCGATCGAGCCGCCGCTGATCCGGGCCGCCGCCGGGAGCAGGCCGAGCGCCCCCTGGATGAGGGTGGTCTTGCCGGAGCCGGACTCCCCCACCAGCGAGACGAACTCGCCCGGTTCGACGTGCAGCCCGGCGCCGCGGACGGCCGGTGTCCAGTGCCGGCCGGTGCGGTAGTCGACGGTCAGGCCGGTGATATGGAGAAGGGGATCGGTCATCGGCCGTGCTCCTTCCGGAACGAGGTGCTGATCCGGTGGGCGGCGATCACCACGGCGGCCAGGGCGAGGCCGGGCAGGATCGAGGCCCACGGGTGTACGGCCACGAAGTCGCGTCCCTCGGCGACGAGCAGTCCCCACTCCGGCTCCGGCGGTGGCGCGCCGTAACCGAGGAAGCCGAGTGACGCCACCGCCAGCACGGCCGAGCCGATCTCCAGGGCGGCCAGCGCGATCACCGAGCTGAGCGAGTTCGGCACGACGTGGCGCAGCATCACCGCGATCCGGCCGACGCCGACGCCGTAGGCGGCCCGCACGTAGTCCTGCCCGACGACGGCGAGCACCTCCGACCGCATCACCCGGGCGAACGACGCGATCGTGGAGACTCCGACGGCCAGGGCGATGTTGTTCGTCGAGTAGCCGAGGACCGACACCACCACCATGGCCAGCAGCAGGCTCGGGATGGCCAGGAACACGTCGACGACCCGCATGATCGCGGTGTCGACGATGCCGCCGGAGAACCCGGCGACCAGGCCGATCACGGTGCCGGCGCCGAACGCGAGGAGCACCGCCAGCAGCGTCGCGATCAGGGTGGTGCGGGCGCCGTGGACGCTGCGGGCGAACAGGTCACGGCCCAGCCGATCGGTGCCGAACCAGTGGTCGGGACTGGGCGGCGCGAAACTGGCCGAGCTGTCGCCGTCGTACGGGCTGTAGGAGCTGAACAGGTCGGGCACGACCGCCCAGCCGATCACGGTGAGGACGATCAGCCAGGAGATCACCAGGGTCGGGCGGCGCAGGACCTCCAGGCCCCTCATGTCGCCACCGCCACCGGGACCGGCGCGGCGAGGGTGGCCCGCAGCCGCGGATCCAGCAGCGGGTAGATCAGGTCGACGACCAGGTTGATCAGCGCGAAGCTGCCCGCGACCAGCACCACGATGCCCTGCACCAGCGGCACGTCGAGGGTGTTGATGGCGGTCTGGGTCATCCGGCCGATGCCCTGCCGGGCGAAGACCGTCTCGGTGATCACCGACCCGGCGATCAGGTTGCCGAAGGTGATCCCGGCGATGGTCAGCGCCGGCAGGCTGGCGTTGCGGAAGACGTCACCCACGATGATCGCGCCGCGGGTGGCGCCCTTGGCCCAGCTGGTCGTCACGTAACCGGACCGGAACTCGCCGGCGAAACTGCGCACGAGCAGCTGCGCGATCGGCCCGGCGACCGGGATGGCCAGTGTGATCAGCGGTAGGACCAGGCTGGACGGTCCCGCGTCGCCGAACGCGGGGAACCAGCCCAGCTGGAACGAGAACACCTGCAGGATCAGGATGCCGGAGAGGAACACCGGCACCGAGACAGCGCCGGCCGGCAGCGCCTCGACCAGGTTGCGCAGCCACTCGTGCCGGGTCGAGGTCGCCACCAGGGCGATGACGAACGCGAGCAGCAGCGCCAGCGCGAGCGCCCCGGCCGCCAGGATCAGGGTGCTGGGCAGCACGTCCAGGATCGCCTCGATCACCGGCCGGCCGGACTGCACCGAGCTCCCGAAGTCGCCGGCCGCGGCGTGGCCGAGCCGGTTCAGGTACTGGAGGATCACCGGCTGGTTGAATCCGTAGTTGGCGGCGACCTGGTCCCGTACCTCCTGGGGGATGCTGTTGATCTCGGCCGGATCGAACAGCAGGTCCACCGGGTTGGCCGGCAGCACGAAGAGCAGGACGAACGTGACCGTGAACGCGGCCCAGACCACGAACAGGGCCCGGCCGACCTTGAGCGAGGCGTAGCGCAGCACGACCGGCTACCCCTTGTTCTTCCAGGCGTCGACGAAGTGGTTGCGGGACTGCGCGTCGAAGATGATCCCGTGCACGTACGGGGCGTGCGCGATCACCTGCGACGGGTTGTAGATCGGGTTGACCAGCGCGTACTTCTCGATCAGCAGGTCCTGGGCGGCCTTGGCGTACTCCTTGCGCCGGGCCGGGTCGAGGGTGCTCTCCAGCTTCCCGAGCGTGTCGGTCACCTCGGCCACGTCGATCCCGGTGGACGCCTCGGCCAGGTAGGTGACGTTGCCGACCTTCGGGCTGTACTGGAGGTTCAGCACCGCCGGGTCGTTGCGGGACCGGTTGCTGGCGGTGACGTTCCAGTCGGTCGTGGCCTTGGCGATCGCGGCCGCGTAGTCCGGGATCGGCACCACGGTCAGTCGCAGGTCGACGCCGATCTTCTTGAGGTCCTGCTGCACCGACTCGTAGGCCGGCTTGTTGACCACCAGGTTGCTGATGCCGAGCAGCTTGACCTCGAGACGCTTGCCGTCCTTGACCCGGATGCCGTCCGCGCCGGGCGCCCAGCCCGCGTCGTCGAGCAGCTTCTTCGCTCCGTCCGGGTCGAACCGGAGAGCCGAGCCGCTGTGGTCGACGTAGCCGGACACCGACCTGTGCAGCACCGAGGTGGCGATCGAGTACGAGTCGGTCAGCACCGTCTTCTCGACGGCCGACCGGTCCCAGCCCCGCTGGATCGCCTTGCGCACCGCGATGTCGTTCGTCGGGAACAGAGACGTGTTGAAGTTGAACAGGATCGCGGTCCCGGAGACGCCCCGGCTGATGATCTCGAAGCCCTGCGCCTTGAGCGGTGCCTCGTCGGTGGTGCCGACGTCGAGGGTGGCGTCGATGGTGCCGGAGGCGAGCGACCCGGTCCGTACGCTGGCTTCCGGGATGGTGTTGAAGACGACCTTGTCGAGATAGGCCTCGCCGTCGTGCTTCAGCGCCGGCGGCGACCAGTGGTATCCGGGCCGCTTGACCAGGACTGTCTTGACCTGCTCCTGCCACGACTCGTAGACGAACGGCCCGGTCCCGATGATCTTCTTCGGGTCGGACCGCTCCTCGGCGCTCAGCTTCAGTGTCGCCGGCGACAGGAAGCCGGGCTGCGCGTTGGCCGTGAACGACGACGCCTGCAGGAAACTGGCCAGCGGCTTGGCGAATCTGACGACCGCGGTGTACGGGTCCGGGGTGGCCGTCTCGATGTAACCGGACAGCAGGGTCGCCCCGTTCGGGTTGATGCCGAGTTTCTCGTCGCCCCGCACGTACTGGTCGAAGTTGGCCTTGACCGCGGCCGAGTCGAAGGGCGCGCCGTCGCTGAACGTCACGTCCTTACGCAGTTTGAAGGTGAACTCGGTGAGCTCGGTGTTGTAGGTCCACGACTCGGCCAGCCACGGGGTGATCTCGCCGGTCTGCGGGTCCTGCCAGGTCAGCTTGTCGGTGATGTTGTTGCCGATGAGCGACTCGGCGTAGTTGGTTCCCCACTGCGGGTCGGGGCTGCGCTGGTAGTCGATGAGCGCGAATTCGAGCGTGCCGCCGCGCACCGGGGTGTCGCCGGCGGCGGCGCCGTTTCCATCGCTGTCACGGGTGACGGCGAAACCGACGCCGACGGCGAGCAGGACGGCGGCCGATGCGGCGCCGGCGATCCAGGGCCACCGGCGGCGGGCGGGGGAGGCGTTCTCGATGACGGTACGGAGGTCGGACATGCGGGCCTCTCCTTGTGTGAAGCGCGGCACCTATCTACAACATACCTATAGGCCCTATAGGATATGTAGGGTGACTCAAGGCACAGCCGTTCGTCAATGAGTGGTCCGGGAGGCCGTACGTGAGCAGCGAATACCTCTGGTACATCCCCAATCAGGTCACACCGGGACACCGCGGCGACGATGTCGTCGAGGGTCACAACAGCCTCGACACCCTGACCGAGCAGGCCCGCGCGCTGGAGGACCACGGCTGGGGCGGCGCCCTGCTCGGCACCGGCTGGGGGCGGCCCGACACGTTCACCGTGGCCACCGCGCTGGCCGCCCGGACCACCACGTTCCAGCCGCTCATCGCGATCCGGCCGGGCTACTGGCGGCCGGCCAACTTCGCGTCCGCGGCCGCCACCCTCCAACATCTCTCCGGCGGCCGGGTGCTGGTCAACATCGTGTCCGGCAAGGACAACCTGGGCGCCTACGGCGACAGCGAGAAGGACCAGGCCGACCGGTACGGGCGCACGCGGGAGTTCCTGCGGCTGGTCCGGCGGCTGTGGACCGAGGAGGACGTCACGTTCACCGGCGAGCACTTCCAGGTGACCGGCTCGACGGTCACGCCACGGGTCACGAAGCCGCCACGGCTCTACTTCGGAGGGGCGTCCGAGGCGGCCGAGCGGGTCGCCGCCACCGAGGCCGACGTGCAGTTGTTCTGGGGCGAGCCGCTGGACGGCGTGCAGGAGCGCATCGAGCGCCTGCGGAAGCTCAGCGAGGAGCTGGGCCGCGAGCACGCGCCGCTGGAGTTCGGGCTGCGGATCACCACGCTGGTCCGCGACACCACCGAGCAGGCGTGGGCCGACGCCGAGGCCAAGGTCGCCGGGATGGCCCGGGCCCAGGGCTCGCCGCGTGACCTCCAGCGCCGGGAGGCGGTCGGCCAGCAGCGGCTCCTCGACCTGGCCGCCCGCGGCGAGGTGCTGGACGAGAACCTCTACACCACGCCCGGAAAATTCGGTGGTGGCGGCGCTGCCACCACCTGGCTCGTCGGGTCGGCCGAGGACGTCGCCCGGTCACTGCTGCGATACCAGAGTCTCGGCGTCACCCACTTCGTGCTGTCGGACACCCCGTACCTGCCGGAGATCCGCCGGCAGGGCGATCAGCTGCTGCCACTGCTCCGGCCCCGGTAGTATCCGGGCTCCGGCGCCCGGCCGTTGACCAGGTAGTCGCCGACCACCCGCGGCTTGTAGATCACCGGATTGTGCGAGGCCAGCGTGCGCGCGTTGCGCCAGTGCCGGTCCAGGTGCACCGTGTTGCGGGCGGCCGACGACCCGAGGGCGTCGAAGGCGATCGCCGCCGCGTCCAGGACCGCCTCGATCGACGCGATCTGCGCGGCCGAGGTCTCCTGGTAGGCGCGGGTGAAGTCGCCGTCGTGGTGCGCGGCCTCCAGGCGTTCGGCCGCGTGCCGCAGCAGGGTGTCCGCGACCAGCCGCCGGGCCTGGAGCGTGCCGATCACACCCAGCACCTCCGGGTCCTCGGCGGCGCTGCCGGTCAGCCCGTGCAGGCTGGTCCGGGTCCGGCCGCGGACCAGGGTCACGGTCTCGGCGACCAGGTTGCGGGCGATCCCGGCCAGGTTGGCCAGGTGCACGATCTGGACGAACGAGTCGAGCCCGGCCAGCGCCTCCCGGTAGCGGCCGACGTCACCGAGCTCCTCGACCGGGACACCGGTGAAGATCGTCGTGCCGCTGCCGGTCTGCCGCTGGCCGATGCCGTCCCAGTCGTCGACGTGCGTGACACCGGGATGCCGGGCCGGGATCACCACGAACCCGCGGTTGCCGTCGTCGTCGGTGACCGCGGCCCGGATCCAGTCGGCGAACCGCGCCCCGGTCGAGTAGAACTTGGTGCCGTCGACCAGCCGCCGGCCGTCGGCACCGGTCCGGACCCGGGTGACCGCGCCCTCCGCCGCCAGCGCCGACGGCTCCGACTGGGCGTTGCCGAAGACCGCGCCCTCGCCGATCGCCCGGAACCACTTCTCCCGTACCCCCTGATCGTGCTCCTTCCGGAGGATCTCGGTGGTGGTGAAGTGGCCGCGCCAGATCTGCGGGACGTTCGAGTCGGCCTGCCCGGCCTCGGCCAGCAGCTCGAACAGCTCCGGCAGGGTCACGTCGAAACCGCCGAACTCCCGCGGCACCCGCAACCGGCCGAACCCGGCGTCGGCCAGCTTCTGGATCAGCGCGTACGGGTGCTCGCCGGTGCGGTCCCGCTCCCCCGCGCCCTCGGCCAGCTCGGCCAGGACGGCCCGGACCCCGGCCAGGTCGGCGCTCATCGGGCGGCCACCAGCAGGTCACGGCCGGCGATGGCGTCGAGCAGCTGCACCGTGTACTCATCCTGCGGATCACTGAACACGTCCTCCACCGGCCCCTGTTCGACGATGCGCCCGTTGCTCATGACCGCCACCCGGTCCGAGATGGCCCGCACCACCGCCAGGTCGTGCGAGATGAACACGTAGGTCAGGCCCCGCTCCTGCTGCAGGCGTTTCAGGAGGGCCAGGATCTGCGCGGCGACCGAGACGTCCAGCGCCGAGATCGGCTCGTCCAGGATCACCACCTTCGGCTCCAGGACCAGCGCCCTCGCGATGGCGACCCGCTGCCGCTGGCCGCCGGACAGCTCCCGGGGATGCCGTTTCGCGAAGTCGGCCGGCAACGCGGCCGCCTCCAGCGCGGCGATCACCCGCTCCTCGTGGGCGGCCCGCCGCTTCCACGGCAGCCTTTCCCGCGCGAACGACCGCAACGGCTCCTCGACCACGTCGAAGACGTCGAAACGGGGGTCGAACGACGAGTACGGGTTCTGGTAGACGATCTGCACGTCCCGGCGCAACGGCCGGAAACCGCGGCGGCTCAGCCCGGTCACATCGGTCCCGAGCACCTCGACACTGCCCGAGGTCGCGCGGGTCAGGCCGGTCAGGATCCGCGCCGTCGTCGACTTGCCACTGCCGGACTCACCGACGATCGCGAAGGTCTCGCCCTGACGTACCTCGAAGGAGGTGCCTTCCACCGCGGCGTGGCCGCCGTACACCTTGCGCAGATCGCGCACCTCGATCACCTTCTCGCCGGTCGCACGGTTGGTTCTCGGTAGTGCGGCACGGGAGGGCACGCTCTCCACCAGCTGCCTGGTGTAGGGATGCTGCGGCGTCCCGATGACCTCAGCGGTGGGGCCGACCTCGACGAGACGGCCGTCCTGCATCACCCCGATCACGTCCGAGCGGTCGGCGGCCACCCCCAGGTCGTGGGTGACCAGCACCACCGCCGTGCCGGTGCGCGCCCGCAGGTCGTCGATCAGGTCGAGGACCTGCTTCTGCACGGTCGCGTCGAGCCCCGAGGTCGGCTCGTCCGCGATGATCAGGTCCGGTTCGGCGGCGATGGCCGCGGCGATCAGCACCCGCTGACGCATGCCGCCCGACAGCTCGTGCGGGTACTGCCGGTAGCGCCGCTCCACGTCGGTGAACCCGACCTGCTCGAACAGCTCGTGCACCCGGTTGCGGCGGGCCGTGGCGTCCAGATCGGTGTGCAGCAGCAGCACGTCCTCGACCTGGGCGCCGACCTGGCGTACCGGGTCGAGGGAGACGCCCGGGTCCTGCGGGATCAGGCTGACCGCCCGCCCGCGCAGGTCCCGCCAGCCCTTGGCGGACAGCTCGGTCAGCTCCTGGTCACGGAACCGGATCCGGCCGCCGATCACCTCCCCGCTGGCCGGGAGCAGTCCGAGGATCGCGTGGCCGGTGGTGGTCTTGCCGGAACCGGACTCGCCGACGAGCGCGAGCACCTGCCCCGGCTCGACCTGGACGGACACGTGGTGCACGACCGGGGTGAGACCGCGCGGCCCGCGGTACCCGACGGTCAGGTCGTCGACGGCCAGCAGCGTCATTCCGCTCTCCTTCGGCCCAGGTGGTGGGAGATGTGGTTGGTGGCCAGCACGACGGCGACGACGGTGAGGCCCGGCCAGAGGGTGAGCCAGCCGCGGCTGGCGATGTAGTTGCGCCCGTCGGAAACCAGCAGGCCCCACTCCGGCTGCGGCGGTTGCGCGCCCAGGCCGAGGAAACTCAGCGACGCGATCCAGATGATGGCGATCCCGAACTGAACGGTGATCAGGGCGAGCGTGGCCGTGAACGAGTTCGGCAGCACGTGCCGGCGCAGGATCGCGAACGTGCCCGCCCCGCTGGTGATCGCCGCCTCGACATAGTTGCTGGACCGGGCCTTGAGCACCTCGGAACGGATCAGCCGGGCGAACGTCGCCGACGACGTGAGGCCGACCGCGACCGCGGCCTGGAGGATCCCGAAGCCCAGCAGGACCACGATGGTGATCGCGAACAGGAAACCCGGGATGGAGAGCACCACGTCGATCGAGCGGCCGATCAGGCTGTCGGTGACGCCACCGAACCAGCCGGCGATCGTGCCCAGCACCGCGCCGACCAGCACCGCGAGCGCGACGGCCACTCCCGCTCCGGTCAGGGAGGCGCGCGCGCCGTACACCACCCGGGTGTAGAGATCGCGGCCCAGCTGATCGGTGCCGAACCAGTGATCGGCCGACGGCGGCCGGAACCGCAGCGCCGGCTGCACGGCCAGCGGGTCGTGGCTGGTGAACAGGCCCGGGACGAGCGCCCAGAGCAGGGCCACCACGACCACCGTCACCGCCAGGACGACGGTCGGTTTCGGCCGCCGCACATGCGCCGTCTTGACTTCCGCATCCGCCAACAGCGTCATGTGGTCGCTCCCATCAGGACTCGCGGGTCGATGAACGGGTAGGCGACGTCGACGGCCAGATTGACGATCACGTACGTCGCGGTGGACAGCAGCACCACGCCCTGCACCACCGGCAGGTCCTGGGTGTTGACCGCGCCGACGACCAGGTTGCCGACGCCGTCGCGGGCGAACACCGACTCGGTGACCACCGAGCCGGCGATCAGCTCCCCGAACGCCAGGCCGAGCAGGGTGAGCACCGGCAGCGACGAGTTGCGGAACACGTCCCTGCGGAAGATGAAGCCCTCCCCCGCGCCCTTGGCGTGCAGCACGTGCACGAACGGCTGGGCCCGGACGGTGCGGATCGAGGCGGCGAAGACCTGGGCCAGCGGCGCCGCGATCACCAGTCCGAGCGTGACCGCCGGCGCGAGCAGGGCCGTCAGCGAGCCGTCGTCGACCGACGGGATCAGTCCGGCCTTGAACGACAGGTACTGCAGGGCCAGGATGCCCACCACGAAGGTGGGCACCGAGGCGAACAGTGACGGCACACCGGAGAACAGGCCGCGCAGCCGCGCCGACGGCCCGTAGTTGATCAGCAGCGCGATCGCCGCGGCCAGCAGCACCCCGACGACCAGGGCCAGGCCGGTCAGCTCCAGGGTGCTCGGCAGGGTGTCGGCGAGCAGGTCCTGGACCGGTTGAGCGGTGTGCAGCGACAGGCCCAGGTCACCCTGGACCGCCCGGGCAATGCCGCGCAGATACTGCTCCCACAGTGGCTGGTCCAGCCCGTAGTAACGGAGCAGGACCGCGCCCGACTCGGCGGTCAGCCCCGAGTCGGGGGACGCGATCCGGTTGCTGATCGCATCCCCCGGCAGGGCGCTGAGCAGGACGAACGAGAGGCTGTAGGCGGCCAGGAGAACGAGCAGCGCCTGGCCCAGCCGCCTGATCAGGTAGGGGCGCACGACTACTCGTCCAGCCAGGTGTCGTAGAGCCAGGTGCGGCCGGTCGACTCGGTGGCGAACCCGTGCACGCTCGGGGCCAGGCCGAACACCTGGGTCTCGTCGTACAGCGGGATGAGGTAGGCCTGCTCGAAGATCCGGTCCTCGACCTTCTGGATGGCGGCCTTGCGCTCGGCCGGGTCGAAGGAGACCGCCTGCGCGTCGAGCAGCGACTCCAGCGTCGGGTCCGGGCTGAGGAAGCGCAGCGCGTTGTAGCGGGCGGCGCCGAGCGAGACCCGCAGCACGTTGGCCTCGGCGGTCGAGGTCTGGCCCTGCTCGAAGGCCCAGTCGTCGTCGGTGCCCTTGGCCGCGGCCGCCTCCTTCGCGGTGTACTCGGCCTGCGACGCGGAACGGATCCTGAGGTCGACGCCGGCCTTCTTCCACTGCGCCTGCAGCAGCTCCAGCACCGCCTGGGCGACCTGGTAGTAGGGCGCGACCCAGATCTCGAACTCGAGCCGCTTGCCGTCCTTCACCCGGACGCCGTCGGCGCCGGCCTTCCATCCGGCCGCCTCCAGCAGCGAGGTGGCCTTGGCCAGGTCATAGGTGAGGTACGCCGACGCGTCGCCACGGAACGGAGTGCCCTTGACCAGCGCGCTGCTCGGGATCGGGTAACTGGGCGACAGCACGGTCCTGTTGATCTCGGCCCGGTCGGTGGCGGCCTGGAGCGCCAGCCGCACCTGCTGGTCCTGCGTCGGCCCGCTGGTATCCTGCTGGATCTTCAGGGAGTTGGTCTCGCCCTGCACCGAGATGCCGACGACCTTGCCGCCGCCGTCGACGATGGTCTGCTCGTCGTAGGGGGCGATGTTGCGGGAGATCTGCGCCTCGCCGGACTGCAGCGCGCCGACCCGGGTGCCGGCTTCCGGAACGGACTTGTAGACGATCCGCTCCAGGTACGCCTTGCCGGTGTGCGCGGAGCCCTCGGGCGCCCAGTTGTAGTCGTCGCGCCGCTTGAGTGTGACGCCGGTGGTGCCGTCGACCTTCTCCACCGTGAACGGCCCGGTGCCGACCCAGTTGGTGAGCTGCCCCTGGCCGGCCAGGTCGAGCGCCAGGAACGGCTTGCCGAGGATCGAGCTGGCCCGGTAGTTGGAGAGGATCTGCAGGAACGCGGCGTTCGGCTTGGCGATCTTCACCGTGACGGTCTGCGCGTCGACGACCTCGGTGCCGGCGTAGTCGGTCCAGAACGAGTCCTTCGGGATGCCCAGCTTCTCGTCGCCCAGGCCGTGCTGGTCGAAGTTGAGCTTCACGGTCTCGGCGTCGAGCGGGTCGCCGTTGCTGAAGGTGACACCGGACCGCAGCTTGAAGGTGTAGCTGAGCTTGTCGTCGCTGACCTCCCAGGACTGCGCGAGCCAGGGCTTGAAGTCGCCGGTCGCCGGGTCCTGCCAGATCAGGCGCTCGGCCACGTTGCCGGCGACGTTGCTGTTGGACCAGATCGACGCGGTGGGCACCCATGCGGCGTACTGGATCGGGTCGTAGAAAGTGAGGGTGCCGCCGTGGACCGGCTCGCCGGAGGCCGCCGCCGGGGTGCCGCCGGAGTTGCCGCAACCGGCCGTCAACAGGGTCGCTGTCAGGCCCACGGCCAGCAGCGTGCGAAGTCTTGTCGGGCTCATGCCCTGGAGTAAATCATACTCAGCCTATAGAATTAATAGCCGATGTGGGTTTTGATTGGACGGTCGGAAGTGGGCGGTTACGCATGACAACCTTCGTGAGCCGGGTTGAGGACTACGCCGAGCAGGTGCTGCGACCGGACGCCCTGCGGACCGAGCGCGAGGGGGTCGGCCCGGCGCGGATCGGCGAGCTCCGCGAGCTCGGCCTGCTCAACCACCTGGCCCCGGCCGAGTTCGGCGGGCAGGGCCTGGGCCGCGACGACGACCGCCGGATCCACGAGATCATCGCCGGCGCCTGCTTCAACACCTGGCTCGTCTGGGCCCAGCACGCACCGCTCACCGGGCGGCTCGCCGACCGCGCCGGCACCCCGCTGCCCGCCCTCGCCCGCAAGGTGCTGACCGGCGAGATCCTGCTCGGCGCCGGGATCAGCGACGTCCGCGGCTATCCGCGCCGCTACATCGCCGCCACCCGCGCCGACGGCGGCTGGACCCTCAGCGGGACGATCTCCTGGGTCAGCGGCTGGGGCCTCAGCCAGGTGCTGACCGTCGCCGGCGTCGAGAAGGACACCGAGACCGTCGTGACCGCGCTCGTCGAGATCGGCGAACGCACCCGCGCCGCCGCGCCGCTCCACCTGGCCGTCCTCGACGGCAGCCGCACCGAGCGCGTCCAGCTCGACGACGTCTTCGTCCCCGACGAACTCGTCATCTCCCGCCGCACACTCGAACAGACCCGGTTCGACGACCTCGCCGTCGCCAGCGACGCGCGCGGCCACCACTTCGGGCTCGCCGAGACGGTCCTGCGGGAGCTCGGCGAACACCCCGACCCGCTCGCGCGGGCCGTCGCCACCGCCTGGCGGCCGCGCGTCGCCCGGATCCGGGAGACCGCCTACGCCCTGGCCGACGAGGCGGCCGCGACCGGCGGCGGCACCCACCGCCTGGAGGAACGGCTCGCCACCAAGGTCGCCAGCGGCGAGGCCCT
This sequence comes from Actinoplanes subglobosus, assembly GCF_042650585.1. Classification (NCBI taxonomy): domain Bacteria; kingdom Bacillati; phylum Actinomycetota; class Actinomycetes; order Micromonosporales; family Micromonosporaceae; genus Actinoplanes; species Actinoplanes subglobosus. Next base: position 535,211 of record NZ_JBHSBL010000020.1, on the reverse strand, counting down.
GTCCACCCTCACCCGGGCACTCGTCGTCGCCCGCGCGGGGCGCGGCCTGGCCGGCGACGACACCGCGCAGCTGCATGCGCGATCGGCACTGTTCATCCTGGTCCAGGGCCAGAGCACGGATGTACGCCGTGCGCAGCTGACCCACCTCGCCGCTCTTCCTTCCGCCGCTCCTACCGCGTGACCGCGCCCGCCACCACCCAGCAGTCCGTTGCGGCCGGCCGGCGACGGCTCGTCGTCCTCCTCGCGATCACCCAGACCGTCGGCTACGGGGCGATGATCCAGGCGTTCACCGTTCTGCTCATCCCCATGTCACTGGAGCTGGGCCACTCCCGTACCACCATCACCGGCGCCGCCACCGTCTCGACCGTCGCCGGAGCGCTCGCCGCCGTCCCGATCGGCCGGATCCTCGACCGTCAGGGCGGCCGGCTCCTGATGACGAGCGGTTCGGTCCTCGGAGCCTCAGCTGTGGCCGGGTGGTCCCAGGCCCGTACCCTCGCCGAGCTTTATCTGTGGTTCGCCGTCATCGGCGTCGCACTCGCCCTGTCCACCTATGAGGCGGCCTTCGCCGTGCTGGTCTTCGCCACCGAACCGCGGCACCGCGACGGCGCGATCGTCGCCGTGACCATGGCCACCGGCCTGGCGACCAGCTTCTACTACCCGATGGTCGGCTGGCTGGAGACCCAGATCGGCTGGCGGGCCACCCTGGCCGCACTGGCGGTCAGCCTCGCCGTGATCGCCGTACCCATCCACCTGCTGGCCGTCCCGGACCGGCGGGCACATGCCGGCCACACCGCCCGCAACGCCGGTGTGCCGGTCGGCGACGCCCTGCGCAGCGCACGGTTCTGGCTGCTCTCGTTCGCCTTCGTGGTCCAGACCGGCGCGGTCACCGCATTCCTGCTGATCATGGTCAGCTACTTCCGCGACGTCGGCTACTCCCCCACCCTCGCCGCGTCGATGCCACTCGCCGTCGGCACCCTGCAACTGGTGTCCCGGCTGGCCCTGGCCCCGCTCGCCCGCCGGTACGGCATGGCCGAGGTGACGACGGTGGCCTTCGCCGTCCAGGCGCTCGGACTGCTCGCCCTGCCGCTGACCGGCGCCGCCGTCATGCCAGCGCTCCTGTGCGTCGCCGCGTTCGGAGCCGGTTACGGCATCGGCGTCGTGGCCAGGCCGTCGATCGTCGCCGACGCTTTCGGGGTGGCCCGGTTCGCCAGCATCATCGCGGTGACCACGGTGCCGATCGCCCTGGCCCGCGCCGGGGTACCGCTGCTCGCGGTCTGGCTGGCCGACTGGCGTTTCCTGGTCCTGCTCGGCGGCGGAACACTGTTCGCCGCCGCGGCCCTGATCCCCCTGTGGACGACCGGGCGCCCCGCCCGGCAACCACCAGAAGGGCGCGGACCCTGACCCGTCGCGGCCGTGGACATCGTCCGGCCGGCCGCAGAGGCGGCGGGTCGGGGTCAGCGGGCCGGGCCCACGCGGGCGATGCCGTTGCGCTGGAAAGCGTCCACCAGAATCCGCATCGTCTCCTCCAGGGCGGTCGAGGACGTCTCCAGGTGCAGCACGTGCTCCCGGCCGAGCAGCCCCTCCAAGGGTTCCGCCCGCAGCGTGATCCCGTCGCGGCCCGGCTGTTCCAGTGCGGCACCGACATCATGCGCGAACGACAGGAACGTGCCCCTCGGGATCAGATCGGTACAGGTCACCGTCACCACGACGGTGTCCTCGCCGGCCAGCGTCGTCGAGATCCGGGCGTGGTTCCAGTCCGGCCGGTTCTCGGCGCTGCGGTAGAGCAGGGCACAGAACAACCCGATCAGACCGACACCGGCGATCAGGGCCGCTGCGGTGACCGGCACACCGAACCGCTGCCACGGGCGCACGACCACCAGACAGGGCAGCACCAGCAGCGCGTTCACGGCAACGAAGAGGGTCACGGCGATCCGGCGGTTCGCCGCTGTCCCGGCAGGCTGATCCACTCGCAGAGTATCGACGGCCACCGACACCACGGCCATCGTCCACGCGGCCCTAAGGTGCATGCCGCGGGGCGCGACGGAGGGAAGGCCGGTGGGCTAGCCCCAGGTGCCGTCGTCGCGGACCCGGTAGGTGCGCCGGCCCTGGATGAGGGTCTCCAGCGCATCGACATAGGTGCCGGCGACGAACCACTCGCCGGCCTGGTCGAGGTGGAAGACGCGGCCGTGCTCGTCGATCGCGAGCAGCGACTCGTAGTTGAGCCGGCCGAGGGGGAACAGTCGCGCACCGATGACCCGGCCGAACTCGTGGAGCACGTCGGCGTAGTGACGGCCGCGGTCGGGGCAGATCTCGAACGCCTGGGTCCGCTGGTCGGTGCCGGGCGCGCGGCGGGTGATCACCAGCATGCCGGTGTGGGCGTAGGCCTGGTAGACCGCGGGGAACGCCTCGTGACGGAACTCCTGGCCACTGACCTCGACGATGTCCTCGGCCATGGTCTCGGCCATCTCGGCCTGGATGTCGGGCTCCGCCCCCGGCCGCCAGCCCGCACGCAGCAACTCCGAGGCCGTCACGTCGGAGAACCGGGACGGGTCGGGGCTCGGCCGCCCGGGCGCGACGACCGGATGCAGCGCGCCGGTGCTCTCCCACGGCAGCAGCGCCAGCTCGGTGAGGACGTGGACACAGCTCTCGCACGGCTCGTTCGGCCGGCCGGCCAGCTCGTCGCCGGGCGGCTGGATCTGGAACGTCTCGAAAAGCGACTCGCCGAGGACCTGACGTGCCTCGTCGAGGGTGAGCGGGGCGAGACCGTCGAGGGCGCGGCGCCGGTCCACGTCGTGCAGCGCGTCCGAACAGACGATCAGCTCGGCGTGCCGTTCGCAGCCGCGGACCGTCTCCCGCGGGGCCTGGCCGGCCAGCCGCTCCAGCACCAGCGGGTGGTGCTCCAGTTTCTGATCACCTTTCGCACCGTGGGCCGTGTAGACCCGGCCCTGCACGGTGGCGTGGGCGGCGACGCCCGGGGCGGTCCGCCGGTGGATCTCGCGGCGCAACGGGATCTCGGGGTCGGCGGTCCGGGGTGGGTCGACGATCGCCGGCCGCTGCTCCCGGTAGACCTCCCGCAGCGTCTCGGACGGCCAGTTCGGCCAGGTGGAGACCCGGCCGGTGGCCCGGTCGATCACCCGCACACCGGTGCCGACCTCCGACGGCGAGAACAGCCGGCCGACCGCGACCGTCTTCACCGCGAATCCCTCGTCGAACTCGTCGACGACCGGCTGGTACTCCCGTTTCCTGGTCAGGGACTCCGACCGGGCCCACGCCGCCGCGACGGCCTCCGCATCCGCACGGGTGATCATGGTGAGCTCCTCACTCCCAGGTGCCGTCGTCGCGGACCCGGGCAGCCGGCAGACCCGTGGTCAGCGCGACGATCGCCTCGTCGAGGCTGCCGGCGACGAACCACTCACCGCCCTGGTCCAGCGAGAACACCCGGCCCCGCTCGTCGATCGCGAGGATCGCCTCGTCGAAGCCCTCCCGGCCGATCGGGAACATCCGGGCGCCGACCAGCACACCCAGCTCGTGCAGCGGGTCGGCCAGGTGGGCCAGCCCGTCGCCGCCCAGGTGGAACCCGCGGACCCGGTGCGCCACGCCGGGGCCGTTGCGGCCGGGCGCGACATCGAAGAACTCGCGCAGCGCCGCCTCGGCGACGGGGAACCGGGACAGTGCGTGCTCCCGCCCGTGGGACTCCTCGATCCGCTCGACGAGCCGGGCGCCACGCTGGTCGCGCAACTCCGGCTCGCGGCCCCAGTCACCGGCGGCCAGCTCCCACGCCACGTCCTCGGGGAAGCGGCCGGGCTGCGGATCGGTCCCGGACGTCAGACTGCCGGCCCGCGGCCGGGCCCGGCCGGCGTCGGTGACCACGGTCAGGTCGAGGAGCACGTCGGCGCAGGTCACGCAGAGGGTGGCGGGCTCACCGCCGAGCCGGTCGCCGCTCTCCCGGATGTGGAACGTCTCGAACCGGCCCTGGCCGAGCAGCACGCGGGCCTCGTCGTCGGTGAGCGGGACGAGACCGGCCGCCGCCCGGGTCCGGTCGGCCTCCTGCAGCACGTCCGACACCAGGAGCAGCTCGGCGTGCCGCTCGGCTCCGCGGACGGTGTGCCCCGGCGGGATCGCGGCGAGCCGGGCGGCGACGAGCGGGTGGTGGCGCAGCTCCTGGTCACCCTTCGCCCCCCGGGCCCGGAAGAGCCGGCCTCCCAGGGTGAGGTGCGCGGCGACAGCGGGGCTGACCCGGCGGTACGCCTCACGCCGCAACTCGGCGACCGGATCGGACGTCCGGTACGAGCCGACGGCGGTGTCCCGCCGCTCGTTGTAGAGCCGGTCCAGGTCGGCGACGGGCGCCGGTGGCCAGTGCGAGAGGCGGCCGGTCTCCCGGTCGATGACGGTGATCACGTCGGCGCCCGGCTCGGTCCGCACCTCCGCCGGCAGGAGCATCGTGACCGCCCAGCCGAGGGCCAGCTCGTCGACGGACGGCCGGCACGGATAGCCGCGCCGGATCGACTGCCGATGGGCCCAGCCGACGGCGATGTGCTCCGCCTCGGTCCGCGTGATCATCCTGGCCCGCCCCCTCCGGTCCCCGGACTGCGAGCTTAGAGCCATCGGGAACCGTCACTCGGCGGCGGCCCCGGAACCGGCCCCGGCTGGTAGGTTCTTGCAGTCAATTCGCGAGTCCTCGGGGAGACAGCCGTGAGCAGACAGGCCGATCGGGATGTGAACCACGCTCTGCGCGCGCGGTTCGACGACGTCATGTCGCAGTACCAGCGCCTGCGCTTGGGCCTGGACGACATCCAGGAACGTCTGTCCACGATGGCCGTCACCGCCGAGTCGGCCGACGGCACGGTCCGGGCCACCGTGGGCGCCCGGGGCCAGCTCATCGACCTGCGACTGAGCCGTGAGGCCTATCGCCGGGCCGACCCGGACGAGCTGGCGCGCACGATTCTGCGTACCGTCGAGAAGGCCGCCGCGGAGACCGGCGAGCAGGTGCAGGCGATGGTCGGGCAGTATCTTCCGGCCGATTCGGCGGCCGCCGGGTTCATGCGTGACGGCGACTTCGGCAACCTGCTGGCCCGCCAGGACCGGATCATGCGCGAGGCGGGTGAGGACCGTGACCGGTGAGCTCTACCTGGACGCGCCGCGTGCCGCCGCGGCCGGCCGTGACCTCTCCTCGGTCGGCGGGCAGCTGGTGGGCATGACGAACGGCCCGGTCGCCGAGATCGCCGCCGCCAGCGCGGATCAGCCGTGGGGGCGCGACGAGATCGGTGCCGCGTTCCAGAAGGACTACGGCCCGCTGGTGGCGAAATTCGTCGAGGCGTTCGGCACGGTCGCCCCCTATGTGGAGGGTCTCGGCGAGGCCGCGGTGCTGTCCGTCGACGACAACACGGCCGCCGACAGCCGCGCCTCCGCCACGGTGACCAGGTCCTACCACGCCTCATGACGATCCTGCCGAGCCCGATTCCGCATCCGCTCGACTTCTCCCCCTGGGATCTGCCCGACTGGGCCTACTCCGCCCTGGAGTGGGTGGTCGGCTTCGACTGGCCGGAAGGCAACGAGAAGCTCACCTGGGACCTCGCCGACCAGTGGTACGAGCTGTACCAGTCCCTGGCGGCGCCCCGCGAGGACGCCGCTCTCGCCGCCGGGCAGTTCATCGCGGCGTACGGCGGCAGCGGCACCACGATCGAATCCTTCATCGCCGCATGGAAGGCCGTCGCCGAGGGTGACGAGGCGCCCCTCAACGCGCTCGCCGCGTTCGCCGGTGAGATGGGCAAGGTCGTCGCCGAGTGCGGCCAGGACATCGAGGCCGCGAAGCTCGAGGCGTGGATCGAGCTGGGCATCTTCGTCGGTGAGCTGATCGGCCTGGGGATCACCGTCGTGCTCACGCTGGGTGCGGCGTCGCCCGCGGCCGGCGGCATCATCGCCGCCACCCGGATGGCGATCCAGCAGATCTTCAAGAAGCTCATCGCGCAGCTGTCCCGTAAGGCGATCAAGAAGGCGCTCACCGAGACCGCGCAGCGCGCCGGCAAGGACCTGCTCACCAGGAAGGGCCTGCAGAACCTCGGCAAGAAGGCCTTCAAGGAGGGCAAGGAGGAGGCCCGCGAGGAGTTCCTCACCAACCTCGGCATCCAGGCATATCAGGTCGGAGCCGGGCATTCCGACGGCTTCGATCTGGAGGATCTGCGCAACTCCACGGTCGCCGGCGCGGCCGGTGGGGCCTCGGCGCACGGCGCGATGATCGGCGGGGGCGGCAAGGGTGGGCTGTTCCGCGGCGCCGCCGGCGAGGTCTTCGGTGAGCTCGGCGGCAGCGCGGCCGGGGGCAAGCTCCCCAGCTTCGAGGATCTCGCCAAGGCCGGCACCTCCGGTGCCGCCGGCTCGGCGGTCGGGGGCACCCGCGAGGCCTTCAACGACTTCGGCGCGGGCCTCGACAATCTCAAGATCGACGGATCGGCGGCGGGTTCGTCGGTGGGCGCGGTTTCCTCCTCATCCGGTACGGGTGGGAGCTCCGCCTTCCCGGGCCTCTCCGGTGGGGGTTCCGTGGGGAACGGAGGGTCCGGTTCCGGCGGGTCGTCCGCGGCTGCATCCTTCTCGTCGGGGTCCTCCGGTTCGGTTGATCCATCCGGCTTCTCTGGATCGACCGCTTCATCAGGCTTCTCCGGCTCGGTCGCCTCGTCCGCCTCCCCTGCGCCTTCCGGCTTCTCCGGCTCTGTCGCCTCGTCCGGCTCCCCCGAGCCTTCCGGCTTCTCCGGCTCGGTCGCCTCTTCCGGCTTCTCCGGGTCGTCCGATGCTTCGGTGAGTGCGGCGGCGTCGGCGGGTGCTGACACCACGCCGGCGGTTGCGGCGGGGTCCGGCCACCACACCAGCTCATCGGCCGGTGATGTGACACTGTCGTCGGTCGCGCCGCCGGCCGAAGCGCCTGCCGGCACTGGTGTCTCCTCCTCGGCGCCTGTCAACACGCCCGTCGGAGCTTCGCCGGCAGCGCAGTCCAACGCGCCGGTGGCCTTCGCGCCCTCCGGGAACGGGCCGGCCGGGTCGCCCACAGTCGCCGCCGCCGGACCCGTCACCACGTCCGGACCACTCACCACGTCCGGACCACTCACCACGTCCGGACCACTCACCACGTCCGGACCACTCACCTCGTCCGGACCACTCACCTCGTCGGGACCGCTAACCACGTCTGGACCACTTTCTCCGTCCGGACCGCTTACCTCTTCCGGACCGCCTTCTTCGTCCGGGCCGTTCAGCTCGTCTGGGCCGTCGCCCTCCACCTCTTTCGGGACCGCCAACTCGCCCAACCCCAACGTGTCGCTTGCCGGCGGAGGTCCCACGACGGCCAGTCCGCCGAGCCCGGCACCCAACCTCACGAACGGCACGCCGTCGCCGGCCTCGCCGCAGGCCCTCGACACCGGAGGCAACCGCGGCAACGGGCCGGCGGCCTCCACCACTCCGGCGACCAGCACCACTTCCCCTACCAGCACCACTTCCCCTACCAGCACCACTTCCCCTACCAGCACCACTTCCCCTACCAGCACCAGCACCTCCTCTCCTGCCGGCACCAGCCCGGCGACCAGCACCTCCTCACCGACCGGCGCCTCGCCTGGTGCCGGAAGCACCTCGCCCGGTTCTCCCGGGCGGACCGACTCCGGCGTCTCGCAACCGGGTGCACGGGGCGGGCCCACAGTTCAGCCGGGCGGCGGCGACCCGCGGGGAGACCGGCCTGATGCCGGGCGGCCTGATGGCGGGCGGCCTGATGGCGGGCGGCCTGATGGCGGGCGGCCTGATGGCGGGCGGCCTGATGGCGGGCGGCCTGAACCGGCGCTTGCCGGGACCGCGCCGCTCTCGTTCACGCCGCCGCCGCGGACGGGTCAGGACTACGCCGCTGAGCAGGACTATTTCGCTCAGCAGGGGCGGAACAAGTGGGCGTACCTCAACAAGGTCTACCACCGTGAGCTGCGGGACCTGGACGCGTCGGTCGCCCAGGCCCAGCGGGCCGAGGCGCTCGCCCGGCGCAATGCGACGAAGGCCGCGCTCATGCTGAACTTCGGGCGGCGGGACGCCTTCCGGCTGGAGGCGGACGGGCATCGGCTCGCCCAGCAGGTCGCTCTCCAGAACCGGGCGGCGCTGGTCGCCGACCCGGAGCGATACCTGGCCGGGCAGCGGAGCATCGAGTACACCGGTGACTTCCTGCCGTCGAACTATGACAAAGGTGTCCTGTCCGGCGCGCCGATCTGGAGCAACGACCAGTCGGCGATCCCGGGGCAGGGTGGCACCCGGGTGAACTCGCGGACGTCACGGCCGTACAAGATGGAGGGTGGTCTCCGCGAACCGCTCAAGATCCATCAGGCTGATCTGGAGCGAGCGATCCCCCGCGACGCGAACTTCCGGCCGGAACGCAACCCGGATCCACGTCAGCCCTGGTTGCGGCTGGTCAACGACGGTGGGCCGGCCGCTGACGCCACCCGCGGGGTCAACTGTCTCGACTGCTCGCTGTCGTTCCTCGAAACCTATCTGCACGGCCGTCCGACGGTTTCCGCGCCGAGGACCGTCGACACGTACGGCATCGGTGAGATCGACAAGCACGTCGGTGAGTTCGAGGGGCACCTGCGGGCGGAGAAGGCCACCGGGAGCGGCTTCACCCAGCTGGCGCCCTACTACGGCGACAACACCAAGGACCAGCGGCCGGACGCCGTCGTCAAGGCCACTGTCGATCACGGGTTCCAGCAGATCATCGACACGCTGGCGCTGGGTGGTCACGGTTCCACGGCGATCGTCATCAACGTGTGGGGCGACGGCAGCGCCCACGCCTGGAACGCCGTCAACCACAACGGGACGGTGCTGTTCATCGACCCGCAGAGCGGCCGGTACGCGGATTCGTCGAACTTCTCGCTCGCCCAGCACCGGACTCTCTACGGCCACGACGGCACCCGGAACGACGGCAATGTCGTCGCGCTGAACGCCCTCATGCTCGACGGTGAGGGCAATCCGATGGCGGTTCCCCACACGCCTCCGGCGCCGTTCTACAGCGGGAGGTCGACACCTCCGCCGCCGCCCATCGCCTATCAGCAGCAACAGCAGGCGATCCAGCAGGCAACGTTGCCGCCGCCGCCCCTACCGCCTGCTCCGGCACCGGGCCCAGCCCCGGCTCCTGCCCCGGCCCCTACTCCGACTCCCTCGCCATCGCCATCGCCGTCGCCGTCGCCATCGCCGTCGCCATCGCCGTCGCCCTCGCCATCGCCGTCGCCGAGTCCGGCGCCCGCTCCGCCGCCGGCACCGGCGCCCAGTCCGGCTCCGGAGCCGACACCCAACCAGGCCCCCGCTCCCCCGCCCGTTCCGGGCCCGGCCCCTTCTCCGGAGCCGGCGCCCACTCCCGCCCCGGCACCTTCCCCGGAGCCGACACCTCGTCCAGAGCCGGCGCCCACTCCTGCCCCACTTCCGGAGTCGACACTGTCTCCGGACCCTTCCACGGAGCCGGCGCCTGCACCGGAGCCGTCGATCGCCGTGGAGCCGGACTTCAACGATGTCCGGCCGGAGGCGTTGACCGTTCGCACGGATGCGGTGCCGCCGACGCCGGCTCCGGCTGTGGACGACTTCGTCCGTACCCCGGCATTGTCTGATTTTGATCCTCTCTCGGTCCTTGATCCGGTCTCCATGAACGGGCCGAGCAAGGATCCGCTGTCGGTCCTCGACCCGAGCAACGACGCCAAGCTGGCGGAGACCGCGCCGGCGCCGGTCGTGGAGAGCCGGGAGACGGCGGACGCGCGGGCCCGGGAGGACTACCACCACGAGAACCGGCAGCGGCGGCAGGGTCTCGCCGACGCCCACCGGCAGGAGGCCGTGCGTGACCTGCGCGAACGGGCCGCAGACAAGGCCGATGAGGCGGACTTCCGGCGGAGTGTCAGCAGCCGTGGCGATCTCATCGACATGGTCGCGAACGAGATCGACGCCAACCGTCTCCAGAACGAGGCCGACGCGCTTCGCGACCGGGCGCGCAGCATCGACAAGGATGGCCCGGCAGGTGTCGTCGAACTCACCGGCAACGACTGGGAACTGGTCAACGACAGCGCCAGCGACCTCGCGCCGGGCCCGGTCGAGACCGGCGACAAATCAGCGCTGACCGGAAATGATCATCCGCCGTCAGCCGACCGGACACGGCCGTACAACCGGCGCGGCGGTCTGCGGCCTCCGCTGAGGGTGCACCAGACCGACTTGGAACGGGCGATGCCCCGCGACGGGAACGGCGACATCGTCCAGCACGCCGACCCGCGCGACGGCGAATGGTTCGGCCTGCAGAACGACGGCGGCCCCGAGGCCGACCCGACCCGCTCGAACAACTGCGGCGACAACGTGCTGTCGTTGTACGAGACGTACATGCACGCCCGTCCGAGGGTCTCCGCACCCCGGACGTTCGACGGCTATTCCGACGGCGACCCGTCCCGCCCGATCGGCGCCGAAAACGGCGTCACCGCCCGCATCGAGAACACGGTCGGCGGCCGTTTCGAGGGTTTGACCGACGCGAGCGGCCTCGACAACGACGACGCACGCGTCAAGGTGAAGATGGCCGAGATCAGCCTCCGCAGCCACCTGACATCGCTGGGTCACGGCGCGTTCGCATTCATCGAAACCCAGGACCAGGCGGGCCGGACACACGCGTTCGCAGCCGTCAACCAGAACGGCACCATCCTCTACCTGGACCCCCAGACCCGCCGGGTGGCGATGTCCCCCATGCAGACCCATTCCGGCCTGGACGTGGCCTGCGACGTGGTCCGCATGGACGCCCTGGTAGTGAACGGCAACGCCGAAGTCAGCCCGCTGACCGAAAACGCCGGCCCGTTCATAGGCTCCGACCCTGCCGGAGCCGACGGACATGATCGGCCGGATGCTGCAGAATCCGAACCTGATCTCGACGACGGCAGCAATCTCACCGCGCCGGAAATGGAAATCGCACTGGAGTGCCGAGAAATCTTGAACGCGCCGGAGTTCAACGAGATCCGGGACGCGTTCGCTGCGGGAAGGCAGACGACTGTAACGATCAACGGCGTGGCTATCGACTACATCCCGAACCTGCCGGCAGCCGGATTCAGCAACAGGCCGTTCGGCTTCTGCATGGGTCCGGAAGCATTCATCAGCGAGGACGAGGTATGCAAGACGGTATTCCACGAGATGTATAGAGTTCGCGTCGACCTTCTCGGGGAGGATGGCTATCACGCCGAGGCTGGATCGATGGAGACCCAATTGGCGTTCGACTTCGCCAACCGGGCGCACAGGAAGATCGGGTAAGCAACAACATGTCATTTTGGATTGACGATGAGCGCAAATAAGGAATTCGTGGCATGGCTGATGGTCAGTTCCGCAAAGCTGACCGACCCGGATGCCATCGTGAGCTGCCCCAATGAGGATGGAGGCCTCATCGAAGCCTCTTATCTCGAAGTTGACGGAACGTTCGTCGAGGCCCACCTCTACTGCACGGCCTGCGACCGGGAGACATGGGTCAGGAACCCCCGCCAGCCCACACCTGACCAGGCAGCACGAGTCACGCGTTATCCGAAATGACTCGGAGTCTCGGCTCCCGCCGACCCAGGAGAAGGGAGGCCGACCAGTCATGCAGGCCTACCGGCGCGGTGGCGCCGTCCCGGTGACGGCACACGCCTATTAGGGACGTCCGATGGGATACCTCTTTCTCGTCCACCACGATGTGGCCCGCTCGGTGCTGGCGGCGGCCCTGGCCGAGCTGTTGTCGCTGCCGGTGACCGCTGTTGACGTCGGTGATATCGATCAGGTGGACCGTGACTGGGGCCGGTCGATCAGCTGCACCGTCACCCCGATGACCGGGGATCTTCGCCTGCATCTGGACATGTGGTTCGCCGCGGGCACCGTGTCGCCGCCGGAGGAGGAGGCCGCTGCCTGGCTCGCCGCCCGGCTGGGCACTCTGATCGCGTATCAGTCGGTGACGTCGAGGCCGAGCGCATACTGGCTGGTCGGCCCGGACGGACATCGGACCCGTGCCCGCCTCGACAGCGGCGGCGACTTCGACGAGCAGGAGCGGACGGTCACCTGGATCACCGCTGTGGAGGCACCGGTGGGTCTACTTCCGACGGTTCCGGTGACGGCCATCCCGGAGGTGATCCACGAGTATCGGATGCCGACCCCACTGAGCGACGCCCTGACCGGCACGGGCCCGCGCCCGGACCGGCTCGCGGCCTGGGAGGCGCTGGTCGCCCGGCTCACCGCGGGCTGGTGTCCGGACGGGTGGTATCCGCCCGGCTCCTACCGGGAGGCCCTGGAACTGCGGGACGACCTGGCCGGCACCGAATTCACATCGGCGCTGGAGATGATCGACCGCCGTTTCATCGACGCGACGGTCAACGACGGCGGTGCGGCGCTCGCTCAGGCCACCGGGCCCGTGCCGGATCGATGGTGGTGGCGGCGTGTCACCGACCCGCTCCCCTGGCGGCGGATGCCGGGAGGGCCGGGGTGATCGGGTCCGGGGCCGGGCGCCCGAAATGGTAGCCCTGCGCATAGTGGTAGCCGAGTTTCCGCAGGTAGTCGGCCTGTTCAGCGGTTTCCACACCCTCCGCGACCGCCCGCAGGTCCAGACCCGTACAGACATGGATCAGGGCGTCGACGATGACCGCCCGCCGCCCGGGTTCGATGATCTCGTCGACGAACGACTTGTCGACCTTGAGAACGTCGACCGGGACGGTACGCAGCAGGCCGAGTGACGAGTGGCCGGTGCCGAAGTCGTCGAGGGCGATGCGGATGCCCGCCCGGTGCAGGGTCTCGACGGCCTCGATGGCGGTGCCGCCGCCGAAGATCGCGGTCTCGGTGACCTCCACCAGCAGGGCGGCCGGTTCGAGGCCGGTCTCGGCCAGGATCGCCAGTAGCACGGCGGGGAAGCCTGGTTCGCTCAGCTGGCGCGGCGACACGTTGACGCTGATGTAGAGCGGCGCGTCGGCGCCGAGCGTGGAACGCCAGGTGGCGAGCTGCCGGCACGCGGTTCGCATGATCCATTCGCCGAGTTCGACGATGAGGCCGTTGTCCTCGGCGACGGGGATGAACGTGGTGGGGCTGACCGGGCCGCGTACCGGATGGGTCCACCGCACCAGTGCCTCGACCGCGACCGTGCGTTCGTCGCGCAGGTCGATGATCGGCTGGTAGAAGACCTGGAAGTGGCCGTCGTCGAGGCTGTGCCGCAGATCGGCGCCGAGCTGTTCGGCGGCTTCGGCGCGTTCGTCCAGCTCCGGCGTGTACTCGACGAGCCGGCCTCCGGCGGCCTTGGCCGCGTAGCGGGCGGTGTCGGCCCGGCGGATCAGTTCGGCCGCGCAGGCGCGGCCGTCGAGACCGCCGGCCGGCGTT
>NZ_JBHSBL010000020.1:410387-521800 GCF_042650585.1 Actinoplanes subglobosus | reverse complement strand
GGCGCGCCCGTCGAGACCGCCGGCCGGCGTTCCGCCGGAAAGAGATGCGGTGGCAACAGAACCATTTCCTGCGCGGGCGGCGATAGAAGAGATGAGAGCGTCGGAGGCGTACGGGGAGGAGCCAGCAGTGGACGGCACAGCGAAGGTGGCGGTGGACGCCACACCCAGGCGGGCGTTGAGGAGCAGTTCGTGTTCGCCGGCGTGGACCGGGTGGTGCAGCACCTCGGCGAGACGGCCGGCGACGGTGGGCCCATCGCCGGGGAGCGTGTCGTGGACGAGGACGGCGAATTCGTCGGCGCCCATCCGCGCGACCATGTCACCGTCACGGATGCTCTGGCGCAGCAGGTCGGCCACCGCGATGAGCGCCTGGTCTCCGACCGCACGGCCGAGCCTGTCGTTGACGTGTTTGAATCCGGCGAGGTCGATCATGATCATGTGACAGGGGGCGGTGGTCACGGCGTGAGCGGCCCGCTGTTCGAAGGCGCGGCGGTTGGGCAGGCCGGTCAGGTCGTCCCGCATGGCCAGTTCGCGCAGCTGGCGGGCCTGCGAGTCGACCCGCGAGATGTAACCGTTCATGCGCGTGGCGACGAGGACGAAAAGGGCCGTCGAGCCGACTGCCACGGCGCCCCAACTGACCCGGCCGCCGCCGTGTTCGCCCTGGACCAGGAGGACGGCGGGGACGAGGAGGGTGGAGGCGGTGAGGACGAGCAGGCGGCTGCGGCCCAGGCCGTCACGGTCGCCGGTGACCGGACGGGCCATCGACGGGTGGGCGGCCGCGGCGGCCCAGCAGGTGTAGGCGGCGAGGTATCCGGCGTAGAGATGGACGGCGTCGACGATGCCGGGCACGAGGGTGTAAAGGATGTTGCCGGCCAGGGTGATCGCACTACCGGCGGTGAGCAGCCACAGGCTGGGGCTACGCGGGCCGCGGCGCAGCACGAGCGGGGTGACGACCGCGCACAGCAGGACTCCGACGGTGGGGTATCCGGCGGTGACGACCCGGGTGAGGACGGGCAGCGTGGAGTCGGCGAGGACCGGCTCGATCATGAAGGTCCAGTAGACGATGCCGACCCCGACTCCGATGATCGCGGAGTCGATGAGGTTGCCGCTGAGGAAGCCGCCGCCGCTGGGGCGTTCCCGGGTGAGGCGGAAGAGGGCGATCGTCAGCAGGGGGTAGGCGCCGAGGTAGAGCGCATCCGCCCAGGAGGGGAATGTCGCTTCGCCGCCGATGAGGATCTGCGCGGCGTAGACGAGGTCGCCCAGGACCCAGGTGGCGACGCCGGCGGCGAAGAGGTACCAGTTGCGCTCGGCGGCCGGGCGGTGCCGGCGGGCGCCGCGGACCATGAGGGCACACGAGACGACCGAGATGGCGGTCGAGAGAGCGAGGGAGACCCACCCGTAGGGCAATGTGGTGTAGGCCGCGGCTGCACCCAGCCCGCAGATCAGCCAGATCAGCCACCCGGGAACACGCGAGACTCTCGGCACGCCGGTTAACTTCGGTCAAAACCCCCCGATTCTGAGTGCTCCCCGATCCGGACACCGTCGCCGCGTTCCTGATCTTCAGCAAGGTCTGGCCCCACCGGCCCCAGTAAGGGCCACACCGGCCCCAGCACGGCCCCCACCGGCCCCAGCACGGGCCCCACCGGCCCCAACAAGGTCTGGTCCCAGCAGCCCCGCCACACCCGCGGCAGCCGCCACCCGACGGGGTGGGTCCGACAGAGGTTGAGCGCTCAAGTTCCTTGGCCGGCCGCCGATGGGCTTCCTGCTCGAATTCGCGGGGAGTAGGCAGTCTTGATCAAGTACAGCCGGGTGTGTCTGGCGCTCTTCACGGTGGCGGCCGTCTGGTTCGCCGTCACCATGGTGCGGCCGGTCGGACCGTCGTGGCTGTTGTGGGCAGCCATCGCGCCGGCGGGGTTGCTGGCCTCGGCGGCGTTCGGGTCGGTGTCACGCAACCCCGGGCTGCCGGGGCCGACCCGCCGGTTCTGGCGGCACCTGGCCCCCGCTCCGGCGCTGACCGCTGCGGGGCAGATGGCGCAGGCCGTGGATGTGCTGACGCATCCGGGTGGGCGTACGTCGTACACCGGGACCTTGATGTTGATCTTCAGCGGTCTTGCCCTTCTCACCCTGGTCCATGCGCTGGGCCGGCTACCGGTCGGGGCGAACCGGGCAGGCGGCGCCCTGCTGGTGGCGCTGGACGCCGGGACCGTCGCTCTGGCCGCGGCGGTGTTCAGCTGGCACTTCGGCACCCGGCAGGCACTGCACGCCGGGATGACCTCCGATGTGCTGGTGTCGCTGGTGCTGACGGTGCTCGCCGTGCTGACGGTGTTCGCCCTGGCCAAAGCGGTGATGTCGGACTATTCGGCGATCGACGGGCGCGGGTTGCGGCTACTCGCCGCGGGGACGGTGCTCGGGGCGCTCGCGCCGATGCTCCAGCCGCTCGTCGCCGCCGCCGGTGATCGGCTGTTCGTGGCGCAGGTGCAGATTCCGCTGGTTCTGTGGTTGGCCGCCCGGGCCGCCGAGGAGCAGTGGCGGTCGGAGGGTCCGCGGGTCAAGTACCGCCGGCGTCCCTACAGCGTGCTGCCCTACGCGGCGGTGGCGGCGGTCGACGGCCTGCTGCTGGTCGCCGCCTGGCAGGGCTCCGACGACATGGTGGCGGTGGCGTTCACCGCGGTCGCGTTGACGGCGGTCGTCGCCTACCGGCAGATGACGGCGCTCCGGGAGAACAGCCGCCTCGTCGCACGGCTCGATCATGCGGCCTCGCACGACGCTCTGACCGGTCTCGCGAACCGGGCGCTCTTCCAGCGCCGGCTCACCGCCGCACTGGAGGACAGCCGGGCCACCGCCACGCCGCAGGACAACCCGGCCACCGCCACGCCGCAGGACAACCCGGCCACCGCCACGCCGCAGAACAGCCGGGCCACCGCCACGCCGCAGAACAGCCGGGCCACCGCCACGCCGCAGCTGAGCAGGCCAGAGGTGGCGGCTGGCGCCGCTGGCGAGCAGACCGCAGGCGGCGGGCGCGGCAGCGGCAGTAGCGGCAGCGGCAGTAGCGGCAGCGGCAGTAGCGGCAGCGGCAGCGGCAGCGGCAGCGGCGGGACGGTGCATGTGGCGCTGCTCGATCTGGACCGGTTCAAGGAGATCAACGACACGTTCGGGCATGAGGCGGGGGATCTTCTGCTGACCCGGGTGGCGTCGGCGCTGACCGCGGCTATCCGGCCCGGGGACACGGCGGCGCGGCTCGGTGGGGACGAGTTCGTGCTGGTACTGCCGGGGACGACCGGTGCCGAGGCGGCCGCGCTGGTGGACCGGGCACTGGACGGGCTGCAGGATCCGGTCCTGGTGGCGGGGCAGGAGTTGTACATCTGCGCGAGCATCGGCATCGCCGCGGGCCGGGCCGGTGACGACGCGGCGGAGGTGCTGCGCCGGGCGGACGACGCGATGTATGCCGCCAAACGTGTACCGGGTTCCGCCTACCTCATCCACGACAATGACAGCGCCGTCGCGGCCTAAAACATCACACGCGCCGAGCCACGTCCAGCCGCACATCATCACGCTGTACGAGAGCGACGGCGACGTGGTCCGCCACGGCTCGGAGGGCGCCGCGTGTCAGCGGCGGGCGGCGATCTTCAGGTCGGCTTCGATGGCTGCCGCCGCGGCCAGCAACGGTGGCAGGATGCGCTCGCGGATGTCGTCGACCGTCGCGCGGGCGGCGTGGATGGAGACGTTGACGGCTCCGGTCACCGTTCCCGAGCGGTCGCGGATGGGGGCGGCGATCGCCCGCAGGCCCTCTTCGAGTTCCTGGTCGACGATCGAGTGGCCCTGCCTGCGGACCTGGGCCAGCTCGGCACGCAACGCGTCTGCCGTGTGGATGGTCCGGTCGGTGAGGGCCTCCAGTTTGGCCCGGCCGAGGTAGGCCTCCAGCTCGGCGGCGGGGAGACCGGCGAGGATCACCCGGCCCATCGATGTGGCGTATGCCGGGAATCGGGTGCCCACACTGATGGCGACCCGCATGATCCTACTTGTCGGGACACGGGCCACATAGACGATATCGTCACCGTCGAGCACCGACATCGAGGACGATTCGCGGACCTCGGCGACGAGGCGTTCGAGGTGCGGTTCGGCGACCTCGGGCAGCGAGATGCTGGAGAGGTACGAGTACCCGAGCTCGAGGACCCGCGGGGCCAGCGAGAACAGCCGGCCGTCGGTGCGGACGTATCCGAGGTCGGTCAGGGTGAGCAGGAACCGCCGGGCGGCGGCGCGGGTGAGACCACAGACCCGGGCGACGTCACTGAGCGTGAGCTCGGCGTGCTGAGCGTCGAACGCGCGGATCACCGCGAGGCCCCGCTCCAGCGACTGAACGTAGTACGGTTCGCGCGGCATCAGATGATCGACCCGAATCGTTGACGTGACACGGGGCACATCATAGCGTTCTCCATGAGAACTCACGTTCGTCATGCGCACACATTTCGAAGGAGTAAATATGCGGCGACTTCTCGCGGGGCTCGCGGCGGCTGCGCTCGCCGGCTCCCTGGTGGCCTGTGGCACCGATTCCAGCGGTGGCACCAAGACCGAGGGCGGTGTCGACCAGGTCAAGGTCGGCGTCATCCCGATCATCGACGTGGCCCCGATCTACCTGGGCCAGCAGAAGGGCTTCTTCAAGAGCCGGAACATCGAGCTCACCCTGGAGGCCGGTCAGGGCGGCGCCGCGATCGTGCCGGGTGTGGTGAACAACCAGACCCAGTTCGGCTTCAGCAACCTGACCTCCCTGATGATCGCCCAGACCAAGGGTCTGCCCATCAAGGCGGTCGCCGCCGGTGTTTCGTCGACCGGGGAGGCCGGCAAGGACTTCGGTGCCGTGGTCGTGAAGGCGGACAGCCCGATCAAGACCGCCAAGGACCTGGCCGGCAAGAAGATCTCGGTGAACACGCTGAAGAACATCGGCGACACCGTCACCCGCGAGTCGGTCCGCAAGGCCGGCGGCGACGCGACGACGCTGAACTTCGTCGAGATGGCGTTCCCGACCATGCCGGCGGCCCTGGAGAAGGGCGAGGTCGACGCGGCCTGGGTGGTCGAGCCCCAGCTGTCGACGATCAAGGCGGCCGGTGGCCGGGAGATCGCCTCGACCTTCGTCGACGCCGCCCCGAACCTGACGGTGGCCGCGTACTTCACCTCGCAGAAGCTGATCGCTGAGAACGCCGACCTGGTCAAGCGCTTCACCGAGGCGGTCAACGAGTCGCTGACCTACGCCGACTCGCACCCGGACGAGGTCCGCGGGATCCTGGCCAGCTACACCAAGATCGACGAGAAGCTCCGCGCGTCGCTGGTGCTGCCGAAGTGGCCGACCCAGATCAACGAGGCCTCGGTGCAGACCCTCGCCGGCCTCGGCGAGAAGGACGGGATCTTCACCGGCACCCCGGACCTGGCGAAGCTCCTCCCGTGACGACGGCCCGCCCGGCCAACCCGGTCCGGTCCGGCAACCCCGCTCTGCTCGGGGTTGCCGGCCTGGCCGGGTTGCTCCTCGTCATGGAGTCGGCGCCGCGTGTCGGCCTGGTCGACGAGCGGTTCCTGCCGCCGGCCAGCACGATCGCCGGCGCCCTGGTCGACGAAGCGTCGGACCCCGCGTTCTGGACGGCGCTGTCCGACACCATGGTCGCGTGGGCGATCGGCCTGGCCCTCGCGGTCGCCGGCGGCGTCCTGGCCGGCCTGGTGATCGGGTCGGTGCCGGCGCTGCGGGCGCTGACCGCGTCGACGGTCGAGTTCCTCCGGCCGATCCCCTCGGTGGCACTCATCCCCCTGGCCGTGCTGATGTACGGCACCGACCTGGGCTCGACCCTGCTGCTGGTCTGCTACGCCTCGTTCTGGCAGGTTCTGGTCCAGGTGCTGTACGGGGTCGCCGACGTGGACCCGATCGCGTTCGAGACGGCGAAGAGTTTCCGGTTCTCGGCGTGGGCCCGGGTCCGGTACGTGCTCTGGCCGACCGCCCTGCCCTACGTTTTCACCGGTGTCCGGCTGGCCGCCTCGGTGGCCCTGGTCCTGGCGATCACGGCCGAGCTGGTGATCGGCTCGCCCGGCCTGGGCAAGGAGATCGCCGTCGCGCAGGCGTCGGACGCCGTACCCACCATGTACGCCCTGGTCGTCGTCACCGGCCTCCTCGGTGTCCTGATCAACCTGCTGGCTCGTACCGGCGAGCGCCGCCTGCTCGCCTGGCACCAGTCCGTACGGGGAGAGGTGGCCGTGTGAACGACATCCTCAAGAAGGTCGGGCTGGCGGTCGCGTTGCCGCTGGTCCTGTTCGTGGGCTGGTACGTGTTCAGCGCCGGCAGCACGAACTTCTACGCCCCGCCGCTGTCCGAGATCCTGACCGCGTTCGGCGACACCTGGCAGGCCGAGCGTCTGAAGGCCGACGTCCTGCCGAGCCTGTTGCGCCTGTTCGCCGGATACCTGCTGGCCGCCCTGATCGGTGTCGGTCTCGGCGTGGCGATCGGCCTGAACCGCCGGTTGCGCGCCACGCTGGAGCCGGTCCTGGAGTTCTTCCGGGCCATCCCGCCACCGGTGCTGGTGCCGGTGATCATGCTGTTCGCGGGCATCGGGAACGGCATGAAGGTGACCGTCATCGTGTTCGGGTGCATCTGGCCGATCCTGCTGAACACGGTGGAGGGGGTCCGTGCGGTGGACAGCGTGGTCCTCGACACCGCACGCTCGTACGGGGTGAACGGGTCCGCCCGGATCACGCACGTGGTGCTGCCGTCGGCCGCCCCGCAGATCGCGGCCGGACTGCGCCAGGCGCTGTCCATCGCGATCATCCTGATGGTGATCAGCGAGATGTTCGCCGCGAGCAACGGTCTCGGCTTCACCATCGTGCAGTTCCAGCGCAGCTTCGCGATCCCCGAGATGTGGAGCGGGATCATCCTGCTCGGCCTGCTCGGTTTCGTGCTGTCGCTGCTTTTCCGGCTCGCCGAGCGGCGGGCGTTGCGGTGGTACGAGGGCCTGCGCGCGGCGCAGCGCGCCGGCTAGGAGGAGCGACGATGCTCGAAGTCAAGGGATTGCGGAAGGTCTACCGGTCCGGGAGCCGCGAGGTCGAAGCGCTTCGTGACCTGACGTTCACGGTGGACAACGGTGACCTGGTCTGCCTGGTCGGCCCGTCCGGCTGCGGCAAGACGACGCTGCTGCGCTGCATCTCCGGCCTGCTCGACCCGACCGCCGGGGATGTCCGCGTCAACGGCAAGGCGGTCGACGGCCCGCCGGAGGGCATGGCGGTGGTCTTCCAGGAGTACGGGCGCAGCCTGTTCCCCTGGATGAGCGTGCGGGACAACGTGGAGTTGCCGCTCAAACAGAAGCGGGTCGAGAAGAAGCGCCGGGCCGAGCTGGTGGAGCAGTCGCTGGACGCGGTCGGCCTGTCCGGCTCGGAGTCGGCGTACCCCTGGCAGCTCTCCGGCGGCATGCAACAGCGAGTGGCCATCGCGCGGGCGGTCGCCTACGAGCCGCAGACGCTGCTCATGGACGAGCCGTTCGCGGCGGTCGACGCGCAGACCCGCGCCGACCTGGAGGACCTGGTTCGCCGGCTGTGGAAGCGGCTCGGCGTGACCATCCTGTTCGTCACCCACGACATCGACGAGTCGGTCTACCTCGGTCAGCGGGTGGTGATGCTGTCGTCGTCACCCACAGTGGTGCAGGACGAGCTGATCATCGACCTGCCGGCCGAGCGCGACCAGCTGACGACCCGGGCCGACCCGGCGTTCATCGCGATGCGGACCAGGGTCTACGAGCAGATCCAGGCGGCGAAGAAGAACGCCGGACAATAAGACGGCAGAAACAACGAGCCCGGTCATCCGTACGAGATGACCGGGCTCGTTGCTTTTAAAAGGGGGTCAGCGGACGCCGATCGCGTCGCGAACCTCAGCCCGCGCATCGTCGGTGGTGGTGAAACCGAAGGTGGTCAGTGCGGTCGGGTCCGGCTGCGGAATCGGGTCGCACTGCTTGTCGGAGCGGTTGCCGCGGACGCGGTCCGGCAGTTCGCCGGTGGCCAGGTAGGCGGCGATGGTGTCGTCGGTGCAGGCGATCCCGTTCAGCGAACCGGAGTGGGTGGTGCCGCCGACGCCCTCGATGAGGACCGAGCGCGGGAACTGCCTGCGGACCTCGAGAGCCCCCGAGTACGGCGTGGCCGCGTCGTTGGTCTCGGCGATCAGCAGCACCGGCGGAACCTTCTTGCCGTTGATGTCGACCGACTTGCCGGCCTTGGCACCCCAGTTGATGCAGGGCGCGTTGTACCAGGCGTTGTTCCAGGTGATGAACGGGTACTTGGAGTGGATCTTCCAGTTGTCCCGCTGCCACTTGGACCACTTCGTCGGCCACTGCACGTCGGTGCACTGGACGCCGAGGTAGACGGCGTAACCGTTGTCGGATCCGGCCGCGCCGGGCTCGGCGTACGCGTCGAGCAGCGGAGCCGGGTCCTTGTCGTTCACCCACGCGGCGAACGCCGAGGCGACGTCCTGCCAGCCGAAGACGTAGTAGCCGGCCGAGACGAAGATGTCGTTCCACTCGTCCGGGCCGATCTTGCCGGCGGCCGGGTTCTTGATCAGCGAGTACAGCGTGGAGTAGTACTTCTGCTTCACCGCCTTGGCAGTCGTGCCCAGGTGGTAGGTGGCGTCGTTCTTCGCGACCCAGCCGAAGAAGACGTCCATGTTCTTGTCGAACTGGATGTCCTGGTCGAGGTTCGCGTCGTACCAGACCCGCTCGGGGTTGACCACGCCGTCGAAGACGAACCGGCGGACCCGGTCCGGGTGCTGCGTGGCGTAGACCTGGCCCAGGTACGTGCCGTACGAGAAGCCGTAGTAGTTGATCTTCGACTGTCCGAGGGCCTTGCGCAGGCTCTCCATGTCGGCGACCGTGTCGGTGGTCTTCAGGTGGTCGAGCAGGGCACCGCCGGCCACGTCGCACGCCTTCGCGTACCCCTTGGCCTTGGCCTGCCAGGTCTTCTCCAGCTGCCGGTTGACCGGGACGTAGAACGGCCGGTTGTAACCGGCGTAGTTCGGGTCGCAGGTCAGCGACGGGACGCTCGAGCCGACGCCGCGCGGGTCGAAGCCGATCCAGTCGTAGAACTCGCCGGCGCCGTTCGGCACGTACTCGCCGAGCACCGCCAGGCCGAGACCGGAGCCGCCGGGGCCGCCCGGGTTCGTGAGCATGACGCCCTGGTAGGCGCTGTCAGCGGACTTGTGCTTGATCCGCGACACCGCGATCTTGATCTTGGTGCCGTTCGGCTTGCGGTAGTCGAGCGGGACCACCAGGAACCCGCACTGCGCGCCACGCGCCTGCAGACTGGGACGCGTACACGTACCCCAGTCGATGGCTGGTGGGTTGTAGCCGCCGGTCTTGGCCGTCGCCGTGGCCGCGACCGGAATCGTGCCGGCGCCGATCAGGAGACCGACGGAGGCGGCGATGGTGGCCGCCAGGATTTTGCGCATCCCTTGCCTTCCGTTGTCGAGCCGCCCGCCCGGCCGATCCGGCCCGGGGCGGTTCCCGCAGCTTAGCCATAGAGACATGGGCATGCGCCCACATGCAGACATGGGCATGAGCTCATGCCACGGTAGGTATCGATTGGTATGAACGGCTGAGCGCTCTCCGGTGCGATGCTTCGGGCTCTGACCGTTCCCCTCAGTACACGGAGGACAACCCCGTGCGAGCACTCTCCATCGTGGGCGTTGCCGGGCTGATCGCCTCGGGCATCGCCGTCACCACCCCGGCACAGGCCGCCCTCGCCGCGCCGGACATCCCGGTCGCCAACGTGAAGGCCCACCTCACCCAGCTCCAGAGCATCGCCACCGCCAACGGCGGCAACCGCGCCCACGGCCGGCCCGGATACCTGGCCTCGGTCACCTACGTGAAGAACCTGCTGGACGCGGCCGGGTTCACCACCACGCAGCAGTCGTTCACCTACAACGGGGCGACCGGCTACAACCTCATCGCCGACTGGCCGGGCGGCGACACGTCCGACACCCTGATGATCGGCGGCCACCTGGACAGCGTCACCGCGGGCCCCGGCATCAACGACAACGGGTCCGGCTCGGCGGGCATCCTCGAGGTGGCGCTGCAGGTCTCCCGGTCCGGCTTCCAGCCCGACCGGCACCTGCGTTTCGCCTGGTGGGGTGCGGAGGAGCTGGGACTGCGAGGGTCGACGGCGTACGTCAACTCGCTGACCACGGCCCAGAAGGCGGCGATCACGGGGTACCTGAACTTCGACATGATCGGTTCGCCGAACCCCGGGTACTTCCTCTACGACGGTGACAACTCCGACGGCACCGGATCCGGCCCCGGCCCGGCCGGCTCGGCACAGATCGAAGCCACCCTCGCCGCGTACTTCACCTCGATCGGTGTGCCGACCCGGGGCACCGACTTCGACGGGCGCAGCGACTACGGCCCGTTCATCGCGGCCGGCATCCCGGCCGGTGGCATCTTCACCGGCGCCGAGGGCAGCAAGACGTCCGCGCAGGTCACCCTCTGGGGCGGCACCACCGGCCGCTTCGACCCCTGCTACCACGCGTCGTGCGACACCACGTCGAACATCAACGACACCGCGCTGGACCGCAACTCCGACGCCATCGCGTACGCGGTGTGGACGCTCGCCGACGGCGGCACCACCACCCCGCCCGGCACCACGGTCTGGTCCGACGGCCTGGAGACCGCCACCGGCTGGACCCAGGGCACGACCGACACCGCCACGGCCGGCCGGCTGGAGCGCGGCAACCCGGAGGCCACCACCAGCTCCGGTGTCGCCACCCAGCTGAACGCCACCGCCGAGGGCAGCTTCGCCCTGGTCACCGGGGCGACCGCCGGGGCCAGCGCGGGCGCCAACGACCTCGACGGCGGAATCACCACGATCACCTCCCCGGCGATCACCCTGCCGACCGGCACCCTGACGCTCAGCCTGTCCTGGTACCTGGCCTACCTGAACAACGCGACCAGCGCCGACTACCTGCGGATCCGCGTGGTCTCGGGCACGACCACGACCACCGTGCTCAGCCAGACCGCGGCGGCGGCGAACAAGGCGGCGGCCTGGACGACCGCCACGGCGAACCTCTCGTCGTACGCCGGACAGACGATCCGCATCCAGGTCGAGGCGGCCGACGCCGGCACCGCGTCGCTCGTCGAGGCGGCCGTCGACAACCTCGTCATCACCAAGGCCTGACCCGATGAGTTCCGCCCGCCGGCCCATCCGGCGGGCGGAAGTCCTCAACCCCGCGTGCTCCCGGCCGATCAGGTACCTCAGCCCCTGCCCCGGCCCGAGAAGGAGCACCACCCATGACGCAGCCCGCCGGATGGTATGCCGATCCGAGCGGCCTGCCGGCGCGACGCTGGTGGGACGGCAGTCAGTGGACCGACCACGTCCAGCCCGGCGGCACGCCGATGCCACCGCCGAACGGCTACTTCCCGCCGATCCCGCCCAGCGGCCCGGCCGCACCGGGCGCGCACACGGTCGCGCCGGAGAACCCGGAGCAGACACCGCTCTACGCCGCCCAGCAGGCCGGGGCCCAGTACGGCGGCCTGCCGACCGTCGCCTCGTCACCGGCCGCCGTTCCGCCGCCGCATCCCGAGGTGCCCACCGCGCCGTACGCGATGCATCCGGTGGACGCCATCCCGGTCGCCTCGTCGCCGTCCGCCGCGCCGCAGCCGGTGCCGGCCGGGTGGCGGCGGATGGCCGGGCCGATCGCTCTCGGCCTGATCGCCGCGATCGTCCTGGCCCTGGTCGCCATCATCCTGCTGGGCTGATCAGCTTCATGCGGCCGGCTCGGCTTCCCGGTGTCAGTCGGCGGCGACGTCCCGGTGGATCGCCCAGACCGCCACCGGGACCGCCGCGGCCGTCCAGGCCAGCAGGACCAGCAGGGCCTTGGTGTTACCGGCCGAGGCCATCGCGAACGAGGCGAACGGCAGCCCGATCGCCATCCGGTTGATCAGGCCCTCGGCGAACAGCAGCCAGGCGAACACCCCGCCGAGCAGCCACATCGGGTGCCGCACCACGACCGTGCAGAGCGTGCCGAACACCGCCATCACCGGCGCCACCAGCACCGTCGAGCGGTAGTGCGCGGCACTCTCGCCGAGCAGCACCGCCACGCCGCTGACCGCGGTCAGCGCCGTGCCCAGCACCGCCGCCGAGAAGCACTGCGCGATCAGGACCCGCCAGCGGTGCGGCTGGTTGAGGAGCACCTGCACGATGGTCCGGTGCTGGTAGTGCTGCGCGGTCACGGTCACCGCGATGCCGAAGGCGCCGAGCCCGGCGAAGAGCGACCAGGCCTCCTTGCTGAACCAGCCGAACAGGGCGGCCATGAAGGCGAACCCGATCATCGCCAGCCACGACGACATGATGCTGACGCTGCGGTACAGCTCGCTGCGCACGACGGCGATCATCGGGCCTCCGCCACGCTCATGAAGATGTCCTCCAGGTGCTGGGCCTCGGCCACCAGCTCGTAGATCGCGACCTGGGCGGCGAGCGCGATGTCGCCGGCCTGCTCCGGGCCGAGACCGGAGACGAACAGGAACGGCCCGTCCGGTACGACCGTCGCGCCGTGCTGCTCGAAGGACTTCGCCAGCCGTTCCGGATCGGCGCCGCGCACCCGCAGGCGGGCGGTCCCGGTCAGCTCGGCGAGCGTTCCGGACGCCAGGATCCGGCCCTCGCCGATGATCACCACGTCGTCGACGAAGTGCTCCAACTCGGCCAGCAGATGGCTGGAGATCAGCACGGTGCCGCCGCCCGCCGTGTGCGCCAGCAGGAGCTCCCGCAGCCAGGCCATGCCCGGCGGGTCCAGGCCGTTCGCCGGCTCGTCCAGCACCAGCACCGACGGCTCGCCGAGCAGGGCCGTCGCCACCGCCAGCCGCTGCCGCATGCCCAGCGAGTAGTCGCCGGTCCGTTTCGTGGCGGCGTCCTCCAGGCCCACGTACTCCAGCAGCGGTCCGACCCGCGAGCGGGGGAAGCCGCCGAGCAGGGCCTGGGTGCGCAGGTGGGCGTACCCGGACTGGCCCGGGTGGCTCAGGCCCTGCTCGATGACCGCGCCGACGTGCCGCACCGGGTGGTCGAGCTCCCGGTAGCGGCTTCCGTTGATCAGCGCGGCGCCTCTCGTCGGCCGGGCCAGGCCGAGCAGGATCCGCAGCGTGGTGCTCTTGCCGGAGCCGTTCAGCCCGAGCAGGCCGGTGACGCGGCCGGGCGCGGCGGTGAACGTCACGTCACGGACCGCGTCCACCTTCCCGTACGTCTTCGTCAGATCCCGGATCTCGATCATGCGGCGTATTCTCGCGGCTCCTGTCAAGACTCGGACGGTAACTGTTCGGTCACTGTGATCGGGAGTCGTCAAGGTCCGAAGTGACCGATCATGGATTGACGGATGCGATTGCCGGGAACGGGGGATAGCGTCCCCAGCACGTGGTTCGGTCAGTCCCAGCTCTTCGGCGGAAGGACCGTATGTCCGGAAACGGTTCGCCAGCACATCGTGCGCCGAGCTCGGTGCAGCGCAACCGGCTGATCGCGGTCGGCGCGGGGCTGCTGCTGTTGCTGATCCTGCTCTTCGCGGTGCTGGCGCTCTGCACCAATCCGGACGATCCGGCGTCGACGACCGCCGACCCGGGCGCCTCGGTCTCGGCCTTACCGGGCGCCGGCTCACCGGGCCCCGGCTCCTCGGTCTCCGCCTCGCCGGGGGACGGCGGTTCGGCCGCGATTCTGCCCAGCGGGGGCACGACGGATCCCACCGGATCAGCCACCGGAGAACCCACCGGCGGGCCCACCGACGACCCCTCGGCGGAGCCTTCCGATGATCCGGAGGACGCGACGACACCGGAGGGTGGTGTGGACGCGGGTGGCGGCGGTGTCGTCTCGGGGCGCCGGCTCGCCCTTCTCGTGACCGGTGGATTCCTTCTCGTGGCGGCGGCCGCGAGTGGGGCGTACGCCGTCCGTCGCCCTCTGCACCACCGCTGACCTGGACATGCCGGAGATCCGTGACCGCCGGGCGGCGGTTTTCGCCGGCGTCCTGGCGCTGCTCGGCGCCCTGACCGTCGCTCTCGGACTGCGTACCGAGGACGGCCTGCCACCGCCGCCGGCTCCCGCGGCCCCCGCCCCGCCCTCGGCCGCGCCCTCGCCCCGGTCTCCGGAGAAGGCTCTGGCACCGGCGGTCCCGGTGCGGCTGCGGATCCCGGCGATCGGTGTGGACACCGCGATCATGCAGCTGGGGCTCCAGCGGGACGGTTCCCTGGAGGTGCCTCCGCTGCGCGGCGACGCACCCGCCGGCTGGTACCGGGACTCACCGTCGCCGGGCGAGACCGGCGCTTCGGTGCTCGCCGGGCACGTGGACACCGCGCGGGACGGCCCGGCGGTCTTCTTCCGGTTGCGCGAGCTCAAGAGCGGAGACCCGATCGCGGTACGGCGTGACGACGGCACCGTGGCGACGTTCCGCGTGTCGCGGGTCGCGCTGTATGCGAAGCGCGACTTCCCGACCGCCGAGGTGTACGCGCCGATCGATCGTCCGGGGCTCCGCCTGATCACGTGCGGGGGCGCTTTCGACCGGAGCGAGGGCAGCTATCGGAGCAATGTGGTGGTGTTCGCCGACGCTGCCCGATGAGGGGTCCACAGGGGTCCGAAACCGCTTCCGGGACCGGTTCCACCCGTCTTTTCGGTCAGCTTGGTTCCGGAACTCGCCAGGTTCATACCGATCAAGGTGGTATGCCGGATCAGCCTGCTTGACATGGAGCTTCGACGATTGGTTCTGTGACGGGCATCATTGCGATCTTGTTTCGGAAGGAATCCCTCCGCATGACGAGACCCCGCCCGATCCGTCGCGCCGCCGCGGTGGCGCTCACCCTCGGGCTCGCCCTCAGCGTGGCACCGGCCCTGCCGGCGTCCGCGCACGGTTGGACCGCCGGCGTCCAGGACCTCGGCCCCAACGTCACCGTCTTCGACCCGAGCACGCCGGTCAGCCAGATCCAGGCCACCCTGGACGCGACCTACGCCAAGCAGGTCGACAACGAGATGGGTACGGCCCGGTACGCGTACCTGTTCAAGCCGGGCACCTACGGCACCGCCGAACAGCCGCTCCAGATCAAGGTCGGCTACTACACGGAGATCTCCGGTCTCGGGGCCAACCCCGGGGACGTGGTGATCAACGGCAAGGTCGAGGCGTACAACCGCTGCCTCGGCTCCGACCCGGCGAACCCGAACTGCATCGCGCTGGTCAACTTCTGGCGCACCCTGTCCAACCTGACCGTCAACATCAACGGCGCCGGCCAGGACGGCTGCCGCCAGACGGCCAACTTCTGGGCCGTGTCGCAGGCCGTCTCGCTGCGCCGCACCCAGTTCACCGGCGGCACCCTGTCGCTGATGGACTACTGCACCGCCGGCCCGCAGTACGCCTCCGGTGGTTTCATCGCCAACTCCAAGCTGCCGACCACGGTCAACGGTTCGCAGCAGCAGTGGCTCACCCGCAACAGCGAGGTGGAGAGCTGGTCCAACGCCGTGTGGAACCAGGTCTTCGCCGGCGTCACCGGAGCGCCCGACGACTCGGCGTTCCCGAACCCGCCGTACACCACGCTGCCCACCACCCCGGTCAGCCGGGAGAAGCCGTTCCTGTTCGTCGACGCCAAGGGCAAGTACCAGGTCCGGGTACCCGCGGCCAAGCGCAACACGGCCGGCTCCTCGTGGGACGACACCTCCGGCCGTACCATCGCGCTCTCCGACTTCTACGTCGCGAAGCCCGGTGACTCGGTCGCGAAGATCAACCTGCAGCTGGCCCTCGGCAAGAACCTGCTGCTCACCCCGGGCGTCTACGACATCGCCCAGAGCATCCACGTGTTCCGCCCGAACACCGTGGTGCTCGGCCTCGGCCACGCCACGCTCACCGCGGTCAACGGCTCGATCCCGCTGGACGTCGCCGACGTCCCCGGCGTGATCGTCGCCGGCGTCACCATCGACGCCGGCACCAAGGAGTCCCCGGTCCTGCTGCGCGTCGGCCGTCAGCACGGTCTCGGCTTCAGCTCCGCGGCCAACCCGACCACGCTGAACGACGTGTACTTCCGCGTCGGTGGCCCGCACATCGGCAAGACGAACATCGCGCTCGAGGTGAACAGCGACGACGTGCTGATCGACCACACCTGGGTGTGGCGCGGCGACCACGGCGTCGAGGGCTTCACCAACGGCGTGAACGGCGACACCGACCGGTGGAAGACCAACACCGGACGGTACGGCGCGGTCATCAACGGTGACGACGTCACCGCGACCGGCCTGTTCGTCGAGCACTTCCAGAAGTACAACACCGTCTGGAACGGCGAGCGCGGCACCACCGTTCTCTACCAGAACGAGCTGCCGTACGACCCGCCGACGCAGGCCGACTGGATGAACGGCAAGGTCCAGGGCTACGCCGGTTACAAGGTCGGAAGCAAGGTCAAGAAGCACCAGCTGTACGGCGGAGGCGTCTACGTCTTCAACCAGAACAACCCGTCCATCCACACGGCCAACGGGTTCGAGGTGCCGAACACGCCCGGTGTGAAGCTGAAGCACATCATGACCGTCAACCTCAGCGCCGGTGTCATCGACCACGTGGTCAACGGCGTCGGTGAGGCGGCCGACACCACGAAGGTCGGCCAGCCGGTCTTCGTGACGAACTACCCCGCAGTCCCGTAAGGCACGCTGGTGGTCACCCGGACACGGGGCGGGTGACCACCAGTACCGGACGGCCCGCCTTCTCGATCAGGGTCAACGGCACACTTCCCAGCAGCCGCTGCGCCATCACCGGGCGTACGCTCGACCCGGCCACGATCAGGTCGGCCCGCTGGTCCCCCGCGAACCTGATGATCTGCTCGGCCGGGCGGCCCGGCAGGACCGTGTGCGTCGCCTCGATGCCGGCCGCCGCCAACCGCGACGTGGCCGCCTCCGCCGCCTTCCGCGCCCGCTCGGTGTAGACACTGCGTGGCATCGGCGCGAGATGCTCACTCTCCAGCTCGTCCACCGCGACCACCGCCACCGACGCGCCGGTCTGCCGCACCAGATCGGCGACCGCATCGGTCACCCACGGTTGCTCCGTCTCGGGGTTTGCGGCGAGCACGATATGCATGTCACTCAAGGTACGCGTAACGTCACTTATCCGCAGTGGACCTTTTCTCGGGGAGCACTCATGGCGGATGTGGCACCGGCTACCCAGCAGCCGGAACTCAACCGTGTCATCGGCCCGGCCCTCCTGCTGCTCTTCGTGGTGGGCGACATCCTCGGCACCGGCGTCTACGCGCTGACCGGCAAGGTCGCCAACGAGGTCGGCGGCGCGGTGTGGCTGCCGTTCCTGCTGGCGTTCGTGGTCGCGCTGCTCACCGCGTTCAGCTACCTGGAGCTGGTCACCAAGTATCCACGTGCGGCCGGGGCGGCCCTCTACACGCACAAGGCGTTCGGGCTGCACTTCCTCACGTTCATGGTCACCTTCGCGGTGATGTGCTCCGGGCTGACCTCGGCGTCCAGTGCGTCCAAGGCCTTCGCCGGCAACTTCGGTTCGGCGTTCGACCTTTCGCTGGGCCCCTCCTCCGGCTTCGCGGTGACGGCGGTCGCCCTCGGCTTCATCGTCCTCGTCGCGCTGATCAACTTCCGGGGTGTCGGCGAGAGCGTCAAGGCCAACGTGGTGCTCACCTGCGTCGAGCTGACCGGTCTGCTGATCGTCATCGGGGTCGGCGCGTGGGCACTCGGCGGCGGGAACGGCGACCTGTCCCGGCTCACCGAGTTCAACACCCCGCCCGGGGAGAGCGTGCTGCTGTCGGTCACCGCCGGAACCGCGCTCGCCTTCTTCGCCATGGTCGGCTTCGAGGACTCGGTGAACATGGCCGAGGAGACCCGCGACCCGGTGCGGATCTTCCCCAAGGTGATGCTCATCGGGCTCTGCGTCACCGGGGCGATCTACGTGCTCGTCGCCGTCTCGGCCGTCGCGCTCGTCCCGCCGTCCGAACTCGGCTCCGGCGACACGCCGCTGCTCAAGGTCGTGTCGGCCGGGGCACCCGGGTTCCCGCTGTCGGTCTTCGCGTTCATCACGATGTTCGCGGTCGCCAACTCGGCGCTGATCAACATGATGATGGCGAGCCGGCTCCTGTACGGGATGGCCAACGAACGGGTCCTCCCCACCGTCCTCGGCAAGGTCCACCGCACCCGCCGCACCCCGTGGGTGGGCATCGTGTTCACCACGGTCATCGCGTTCGGGCTGATCTGGTTCGCCGACCTCACCGCGCTCGGCGGAACCACGGCACTGCTGCTGCTCTGCGTCTTCACCGTGGTCAACGTCGCCGTCCTGGTGCTGCGGCGGGACCCGGTGTCGCACAAGCACTTCCGGGCACCCACCGTGATCCCGGTCATCGGGGCGGTCGCCTGCGCGTTCCTCGCCAGCCCCCTGTCCGGGCGGGCCACCGCCGACTATCGGGTCGCCGGGGTGCTGCTGCTCATCGGCGTGGTGCTGTGGCTGATCACCTATCTGTCCAACCGGTTCATTCCGGGCACGATCTCCCGTACCTGATCGGGTGACCGGTCGTTTGACCGTTGTCCCGTGCCTTTGGTGTAAAACCCCCGGACGTCGCAGGTGGTAGCTGTTCGACGTTGGTCGACACCCACGTCGTCACAGCTCATCGGGATGTGCAAAGCTGCCCGCTACCACAAGCACCCTCCTCTCCTGTCCGGAGGCCCGATATGGCATCATTCCTCTACTTTGTTGCCGGGCTCGTGATCGGCGCGATAGGCGGTTGGCTGGTCTGGGGACGCCGTTCCGGCGCCACCACGGCCCCCGTAGCCAGCCCGGCCCCCGCGGCGGTCGCCGCCCCGGCCGTCGCCGAGAGCTCCCCCGCCCCTGCCGCCGACTCCCCTGCCGCCGACGACAACGACGCCGTGGCGGCACCCCTCACTTCCGACGCCGCGCCGGTCACCCCCGCCGCCGCGTCCCCCGCCGCGCCCTCTGCCACGCCGGAGTCCGCCGCCGTCTCGCCCTCTGACGCGCCCTCTGCCGCGCCGGAGTCCGCCGCAGTCTCGCCCTCTGACGCGCCCTCTGCCACGCCGGAGTCCGCCGCCGTCTCGCCCTCTGCCGCGTCGGAGTCCGCCGCCGTCTCGGACTCGACCGTCGCTGCTCCGGATTCGGCCGAGTCGGAGCCGGCCTCCGAGTCGGTCTTGTCCGGGTCGACCGCTACCGAGTCGATCATCGCGGCTGAGGAGCCGTCGTCGGAGGAGTCCGCGAAGGCCGAGAGCGCGGAGCCCGAGACCCTCGCCCTCGCCGAGCCGGTCGCGGACACCCCCGCCGCCGAGCCGGTCACCCCCGACTCCGCCACCGATGCCGACCCGGATGCCGCGGACGCCGACCCGGTTGCCGCGGACTCCTCCGCTTCCACCGACGCCGAGCCGGTCACCGCCGAACCCACCGCCGTTGATGAGCCGGTCGTCGCGGCCGGCACGGAGAGCCCGACGGACGGCGACGAGCCGACCGTGAAGCTCGCGACCGGACGGGCTTCCGTGGACGAGGTAACCCCGGCCGCCGCCGCTGAGCCGAACGCGGTCGCTGAGCCGACCGCGGTCGCCGAGCCGACCGCAGTCGACGCGCCCGCCGAAGTCGCTGAACCCATCGCGGCCGCCGACGCCGCGCCGGCCGTTGCCGAGCCCACCGTGGCGGTCGTCGAGCCGGTCGCCGCACCGGAGCCGGTCGCCGCTGCCGAGCCCGTTGCCGCTCCCGAGCCGATTGCCGCACCAGAGCCGGTTGTCGCGCCCGAGCCGGTCATCCCGGCACAGGCCGTCATCACCGCCGAGCCGGACCTCGTGGGCATCCCCGCCCCCGTCGCCGAGCCCGACGACCTGACGAAGATCCCCGGCATCGGCCCGAAGGTGGCGATCGCTCTGGCCGCTGCCGGCATCACCACCTACGCGAAGCTCGCCGACTCTGACGTGGCCAGCCTCAAGCAGGCGATCAACGCGGCCGGCATGCGCGGTTCCGCAAGCCTCGCCACCTGGCCGGACAGCGCCCGCGAGCGGGTCGGCGCCAAGAGCTGAATTCCCGGCCGGACGCTCACCGAGCACCCGGCACACGGACAGGGCGTGGCCCGGTGCACCGAGAGGCACCGGGCCACGCCCTTCGCCGTCCCAGCACGCTTCCGCACCGTTCCCGCCCCCAGACCTCGCCTCCCCACAATCCCGCACCATGACCCCTCACCTCACGGTGCTCCCGCGCGCCATGACCGCCTCCACCACCCCCACACCATGACCCCTCACCTCCCGGCGCTCCCGCGCCATGACCCCTCGTCTCCCCAGCACTCCCGCGCCGAACCTGGCCGATCTTGATCGATTTGCCACCGGATCCGGTGGTGAATCGGTCAAGATCCGGCGGGCGGGCGGCGGGGCGCGACGTAAGCAGAGGGCGGGGCGAACGCAGGGCGAACGCGGTATGGGGCAAACACCGGCGAACGCGGCGTAGGACCGACGAACCGGGACCGGACACCGAGACCGGTCCCGGGACGGGGACCGAAACCGGGACGGGGACCGAAACCGGGACCGGGACCGGGACCGGGACCGGGACCAGGACCGCGACCGGGACCGCGACCGCGACCGGAACCGAGACCGGAACCGAGACCGCGACCGGAACCGAGACCGCGACCGGAAACGAGACCGAGACCGGAACCGAGACCGAGACCGCGACCGGAACCGAGACCGCGACCGGAACCGCGACCGGAACCGAGACCGAGACCGCGACCGGAACCGAGACCGAGACCGAGACCGAGACCCGGGACCGGGACCGGGACCGGGACGATGGTGCGGATGGTTGCAGGGCGGTTGTTGCTCAGGTCACTGGGAGAAGTTGCAAGTCGGGAGCGGGGTGGACGATGTAACCGGCTGCCAGCGAGGGATCGCAACCGGAGAGCAACGGAGGAGCCACGATGAAGGTCAACGCCGCTTCCCCCTCGGACTACGACAGCTCGGCCGCCTACGGCCGGTTGCAGAGTGCTCGGGCCAAGCTCGTCCGGGATCAGATTCCTACGGCTGCGGCGCCTGCCGTCGTCACCGCGGACCGGGCCGCCGTCGTCCACGCGGAGGGTGAGGTGGCCCGGATCGAGGCGGCTCGCGCTACGGCGGTGGCCAACTTCCAGCGCAGCGGGCGGTTCCTCGACGTGTACGCCTGAGGAGCCCGGGACCGGCCGAGCGGACACGTTCGGCCGGGGCCCCTCGTGACTGTCCGGGGGCGGCGGCTGCTGGGTGGGTGATGCAGTCAGGGAGCGGGGTGGGTGAGTGGGTGATCTGACACGGTCAGGGAGCGTGGGTGGCTGGATGACCTGACGCTGTCAGGGCGCGAGGATGGGTGGGTGATCGGATGCGGTCAGAGGGCGGGGTGGAGCGGTGAGGGACGCGGTCAGCCCGGCGGGCGCGATTTGGCCGTGAGGGGAGGCCTGGCTTGCGGGGTAGTCCGGGACGGGTGGAATGCGGTTGTGGGAGGGCGACGTCCGTACCATCGCATGGTCTTGATCTGAGTCGGACAGAATCGGCTGCCTTCGGTGGCGCAAGGGTTTGACCTGACGCATATCGGTCACATTGATGTCCGCCCACGTCAGCCCACCGGATCCGGTGAATTCCGGAAATTTTTGGTGACTGCGCGCCCGGCCCGGAACACCATGGGAAGAGGCCCGTCCATGCTGTCGCCTCATCAACATCACCGCAGGTGGATCGACAACTGCGTTAGTCATTGACCGATCATGAATGCACCGTCGAATACCGAGATCAAGAACGCTGCGCGGTGGAGAAATCGCGGTTCGTAATCTTCTCGGGGTTTCGTGTCCGGCCTCGGCATCGCACCATGGATGACGGGTGATGCATTCGATGAACGCGCGACGACTTGCGGTAGTCATCAGCGTCGAGCAGCACGACGATCCCGTGTTGCGTCGATTCTCGGTGCCCTCGGCCGATGTTCCGGCGCTCGTGGAGGTGCTCGGGGATCCGGCGCTCGGCGGGTTCGAGACGGCGCATCTGCGGGATCCGGGGGCGCGGGAGGCGTACGGGCGGGTCAAATCCCTGTTCGAGGGGCGTGACCAGGAGGATTGTGTCCTCGTCTACTTCCGTGGCGTGATGCTGACCGGGCCGGGTGGCGGACTCTATCTGGCGGCCGCCGACACCGTGATGGGCCGGCCGGCGGAGACCGCCGTCGACGTCGCCCAGGTCGCCGCGCTCATGCAGCGCAGCCGTGCCGGGCAGGCCGTGGTGCTGCTCGACGGGCGGACCGGTGGGCCGGTCGACGCCGGGCACCACTTCCGGGCGGCACGTTCCGCCGAGTGGCAGAGTCGTGTCGTCATCGCCGCCACGCCGCGGCCGGAGCCACCGACGTTCGCCGGACTCATCGCCGAGGGGGTCACCGGCGGCGCCGCCGACCGGGACCGCGACGGCTGGATCGGCATCAGCGAACTCTACGATCACCTGCGCGAACGTGACCCCAGCGTGCGGCAGTGGGTGTTCGGGTCGGGGCGGCAGCCGTGGCTGGCCCGGATCCGCCGGGCCGGCAGTGACCAGATGGCCCTCATCGCGCAGCTCGCGGTGGCCGCCGCCGGCCACGACCTGTCCCGCGCGGTCGAGGCACGCGAGGCGCTGCGTCGTCTAGCCACCGGCGAGGGCCGGGTCGCCGCCGCCGCGACCGCCGCGCTGCGCCGCACCTCGATCCGCATCACCGAACCGTCCCTCGACTTCGGCCGCGTCGCCCCCGGGAGCCGGCAGTTCGGCGCGGAGGTCGAGGTTCAGGGGCCGCCGCTGGCCGCCGCCTCGGTCGTGTCGAGCACCGTCGACGGGCTCCACGCTCGGCTCGAAGGCAATGTGCTGCGGGTTTCGTGGTTCCCGACGGTGGGGCGGCTCGACGGGGTGATCACTCTGGAAGGGCCGGCGGGTGGGGCTCGGCTCGCGGTCACGGGTGAGGTGTCCGAAGAGCCGGGCACCAGCGGTCCGCCGGCCGGGCCGCCCGGGTCTCCCGTCGCTGTGCCGTCCGGGCCGTCCGGGCCGCCCGGGTCTCCCGTCGCTGTGCCGTCCGGGCCGTCCGGGCCGCCCGGGTCTCCCGTCGCTGTGCCGTCCGGGCCGCCCGCCGGCGGGACCGTCGGGTGGGGTGCGACCTGGGCCGTCGTCGGCCCTGAGACCGCATGGCCCGGGGAGTCCGCGGACGGTGCCGGTTGGCCGGCGCTTCCGGCAGGCGATCCGGTTTCCGCTGCAGACCCTTCTTCCGGTACGGGCGGGGCAGCGCTACCTCCAGGAATCCCGGTCTCGGGCGCGCCCGGTGTGCCCGCGGGTGGTGATGTCCGGCATCCGGTGAGTGATGTTTCGGGGAGTGGGCCGGAGCGAACCGGGTCGACCGGTCCGGCCGGGTCGACCGGTCCGGCTCCGTCCAGTGCGCCGCCTCCGGCCGGTCCGGTTCGCGGGGTCTCACCGTGGGCTCCGATCAGCGGGCCGCCGTCGCCGGGAGGCTGGTCGCAGCGTCACCCGAGTGGTGGTCAGCCGGAGACGGGTACCGCGTGGGGTTCGGGCGCTCGCGAAGGGCTCGCCGCGCCGTCGGCCGCCGCTGACCCGCCGTCGGCGGTTCCGTCGGCTGTTCCGTCTACTTCTCCGTCGGCGGTTCCGTCAACTGTTCCGTCGGTGTCGGAGGAATCGCCGCTCGTCGCACCGAAAGCGACGGTTCGGGGCTCGTTCCCGGTGGTGGCACCCACCGGGCCGGGCGAGGATCCCGAGCCGGAGTTCGGAACCGGAACCGGAGCCGCAGCCATCCAGGATTCGGGGGTTCGGCCGGAGGCGGCCGAGCCGACCGGGGTCTGGCCGGAACCCGCCGCCGCCACAACCGGTCAGGATGCCCTCGACACCGACCAGCCGGGCGACGCGTTGCCGCAGCCCTCCGCGGAAGGTCCCACCACTGGTGGAGGGATCGACGGGGGTGGTTCAGCAGCGGGTGACCCGGTGACGGCCACCGAGACGACCGGCGACGAAGCCGCACTCCAGGGCACTGAATCGGTCGGCACCGTCGACGACGCGTCGGGGGAAGCGGCGAGCGAACAGGAAGACGCCGGCGACACGAGCAGTACGCCGGAGGACGGCGGGGCGGCCGGGAGCAGTGCGGCGGCTGGAAGCGGTGCGGCGGCCGGGAGCGATGCAGCGGCCGGGAGCGGTATGGCGGCTGGGGCCATGACATGGCCGGGCGGGAGTTCCGGTGTGTGGGGGCGGTCGGATCCGGATGGGGTCTGGCCTTCGGCAGGGCGCAAGCCGGGACAGGCTGCCGCCTCGGGACAGGCTGCCGCCTCGGAGGAGGAACCGCCCGCATCCGCGGATACCCCGGACGATCCTGCCGGCGATCCGCCGAGGTCCACGACCGGCGACGCGTCTGACCTCGACCCCGCCGGAGCCGGCCCCACCGGCAGCGAAGCCAGCGGCAGCGAAGCCAGCGGCAGCGAAGCCAGCGGCAGCGAAGCCAGCGGCAGCGAAGCGTCGGGCGTGGCGATTCCCGGTCCCCGGCAGCCCGCCGATGCGAGCGCGCCGTGGGTGAAGGAGCCGGCCCAGACCAGTCCGACGCCGGCGGGATCCGTCGAGGCGGGCGTCGGGTCCGCGGCGGCTCCCGGGTGGAGTGGGGCCGAGCATCCGGTGTCGGCGAGTCCGTGGGGGGCCTCGCCCGCAAGGGTGGAGAACGGGAACGGTGGGCCTGCCGGAGCTACGCCCGCCCCGGCCTGGCCGGGAGAGCATGACGCTGCGCCGACCTCGGGCGTTCCATGGCCGGTGTCTGCCCCGGCGGCGGCCGATCCGGTCCACAACGTGCCGTCACCGCGCGCCCCTGAGACGACGGGACCGGCGGAGCCGGCCGGAACGACGGGGACGGCCACAACGGCCGGGACAGCCACAACGGCCGGGACAGCCACAACGGCCGGGACAGCCACAACGGCCGGGACAGCCGGGACGACGGGGACGGCCACAACGGCGCCCGACGGTCAGGACCCGGATGCGACCACACCGGTCGTTCCCGAAGGGGCGCGGCAATGGCCCGGTGAGCAGTGGCCCGGCGCGAACGGGCCGGAAGCGCCGGGTCCGGCCGGCGGCGGATCGTGGCCCACTTCGCCGGGGAGCGGCTGGCCGACGTCTCCCGCTTCGGCGTGGCCGGGAACGGACTCGTGGTCGGCCGCACAGGGTCACGGCACGACCTACCCGGCTCAGCCGGTCAGCGGCCAGCCGGGCACCGGCTACCCCGGCGGCGGGCAGAGCGGAAGCGGGCAGAGCGGCGGCGGGTATCAAGGGGCGCGGCAGCAGCCTCGGACCGGGTATCCGGCCGGTTACCAGGGTGGCTATGCGGGTGGCCCGGTCGGGAACGGGTACGACTCGGGGGCCGGGTCGGGCGGGACGGGGTATCCGCCGGGGGCGGGCGGTCCCCCGTACCCACCGGAAGGGAAGAAGACGCGGCGGAAGGGCGCGCTGATCGCCGGTGCCGTCGTGGTGGTCGCGCTGCTCGCCGGTGGGACGTATGCCGGGGTGCGGTTCGCGCTGGCCGACAACCGGACGGAGGCGGCGCCGC
Source organism: Actinoplanes subglobosus (assembly GCF_042650585.1). Classification (NCBI taxonomy): domain Bacteria; kingdom Bacillati; phylum Actinomycetota; class Actinomycetes; order Micromonosporales; family Micromonosporaceae; genus Actinoplanes; species Actinoplanes subglobosus. The sequence goes on along the minus strand of NZ_JBHSBL010000020.1, from coordinate 496,266 downwards.
AGACGACGCCCACGCAGGGGCAGACGACCGACGCGCAGCCAGGTGCCGGGACGAGTGTGCCGGCGACGGATCCGGCGGGGACCGAGGTTCCGGCGCCGCCGAGTCTGACGAAACCGGTGGTGGTGGACAGGATCGGTCTCGGGCGGGAGCCGGAGGGCGTGGCGGTCTCGCCGGACAACAAGACGATCTACGTGGCCGACCAGGACTCGAAGGACGTCCACTTCGTGGATGTGGCGTCCAAGAAGGTCGGCGTGGTGAAGGTGCCGAACACGCCCCGGTTCCTGGCGCTGTCGGCGGACGGCAGCCGGCTGTACGTGACGTTGTTCGAGAACAACTTCACCGGGAACGGGCTGGCGGTGATCGACACGGCGAAGCAGTCGCTGGTGAAGACGATCCGGACCGGGCCGCGGCCGTTCGAGCCGGCGGTGGCGCCGGACGGGACGGTGTGGGTGCCGATTCACAACGGGGCGCGGGTGGAGATCTACGATCCGCAGTCGCTGACCGAGGCGGCGCGGATCTCGGTGCCGCCGAACCCGCACTGGATCGTGTTCACCCCGGACGGGCGGACCGCGTTCACCGCGAACCACGAGTCGAGTCAGATCTCGGTGGTGAACGCGGCGGACCGGCTGGTGCTGAAGAACTTCAAGGTCGGCCGGTCGCCGCATGCGCTGGCGGTCACCCCGGACGGCACCCGGCTGGTGGTGACGAACTACGACCTCGACACGGTGGAGGTGTACGACACCCGCGATCAGCGCCTGGTCCACAAGGTCAACGTGGGTAAGGAACCGCAGGCGGTGATGATCTCCGCGGACGGGAAGCACGCGTACATCGTCAACGAGGGTTCGGACAACCTGTCGGTCATCGCGCTCGGTGATGGCAAGGTGGTGTCGACGGTTGCTGTCGGTGACAGTCCACGGGTGAACGCGATCTCTCCGGACGGGCGCCGGCTGTATGTGACGGATGGGCGAGGGAAGACGGTTACCGTGCTGAGAACGACCGAGGAGTGATGATTCCCTGGTAGCGTCGCGCCATGTCGACGGATTCACGTTTGCAGTCGCTCATGGCGCGGGAGCGCTCCACCTTTGCCGACCGTCATCCGGGTTCGCGGGCCGCGTACACCCGGTCGGATCATCTCTTCGGTCGTGTCCCGATGACGTGGATGAACAAGACCGCCGGGGATTTCCCGATCTACCTGGAGAAGGCGCAGGGTAATCGGATCGTCGACGTCGACGGCAACACGTTCGTCGACTTCGCTCTCGGCGACACCGGCGCGATGGCCGGCCACTCCCCCGCGCCGGTCGTCGCCGCGGTCACCGAGCGTGTCCAGCGTGGTCTGGCGACGATGATGCCGACCGAGGACGCCGCGATCGCCGGTGCCGAGCTGGCCCGCCGGTTCGGGCTGCCGGCCTGGAGTTTCGCGCTGACCGCCACCGACGCGAACCGGTGGGCGATCCGTCTGCTGCGCGCCGTCACCGGCCGGCCGAAGATCCTGGTCAACAGCTACTGCTACCACGGTTCGGTCGACGAGTCGCTGATCGTCGTCGGTCCCGACGGGCGCGGCACGAGCCGGGAGGGCAACGTCGGCGCGCCGGTCGACGTCACGCTCACCAGCCGGGTCGCCGAGTTCAACGACCTGGCCGGCCTGGAGCGGGAGCTGGCGCACGGCGACGTGGCGGCGGTGCTGATGGAGCCGGCGCTGACGAACATCGGGATCGTGCTGCCCGAGGACGGCTACCTGGCCGGGGTGCGGGAGCTGACCCGGCGGCACGGGACCTACCTGATCAACGACGAGACGCACACGTTCTCGGCGGGGCCGGGCGGGGCGACCGCGTTCTGGGGGCTCGAACCCGACGTGCTGACGATCGGCAAGGCCATCGGAGGCGGGGTGCCGGTCGGGGCGTACGGCCTCAGCGCCGAACTCGCCGACGCGCTGAGCGGCCGCGGCGACCTGGACCTGGTCGACATGGGCGGTGTCGGCGGCACGCTCGCCGGAAACCCGGTCTCGATGGCCGCGACCCGCGCCACGCTGCAGGAGGTCCTCACCGACGCCGCGTTCGCCACCATGATCGAGACGGCGTCGGCGTTCGCCGACGGACTGATCAAAATCATCGAGGGGTACGGCCTGCCGTGGTCCGTCTCCCGTCTGGGCGCCCGGGTCGAGTACCGCTTCGCCAGCCCCGCCCCGCGCAACGGCACCGAGTCGGCCGCCAACGCGAACGGTGAACTGGAGGACTTCCTCCACCTCTACCTGGCGAACCGTGGGGTGCTGCTGACCCCCTTCCACAACATGGCGCTGATGTGCCCGGAGACGTCACTGGCCGACGTGGCGCGGCACCACGAGATCTTCGACGCGGCGCTCAAGGAGCTTCAGCCGGAGTGAGCCCGGCGGGCCTCGATCAGCTCGGGCAGGTGCTCGTGGCACCAGTTGCGGGCGGCGTCGATGAGGGTGAGCAGGCTCCGCCCCAGCGGGGTCAGCTCATACTCCACGTGGGGTGGGTTGGCCGGGAACTCGCGGCGGGTGACCATGCCGTCGCGCTCCATCGCCCGTAGCGTCTCGGCCAGCACCTTCTTGGTGATCGACCGCAACGGGACGAGCAACTCGCCGAACCGGCGTGGCCCCGCCTCCAGGCAGATCACGACCATCGCCGTCCACTTGTCACCGACCTGCATCGGCATCAGCCGGTTCGGGCACTCCGGCGCGAACATCTCCGGGTTCAGCGTCTCCACGAGGCCCACCGTAGCGCCGGTATCGTTGCGGTAACCAGGCCCTGCCCGGCTAGCGTCCGCCCCATGACCAGCATCGTGATCTTCGGAGCCGGCGGCCGGGCCGGCCGGGCCGTGTCCGCCGAGGCCGAGCGCCGCGGCCTCCAGGTGACCTCCGTCGTCCGTGACCCCGCCAAGCATCAGCTCTCCGGCCGGGTCGTGCGGGGCGACATCCTCGACGCCGGATCGGTCGCCGCCCTCGTGACCGGCCACGACGCCGTCGTGAACGCCGTCTCGCCCGCCTCCGACCCGGAAGCCCTCAAGGCCCTCGGCGCCCTGGACGGTAAGTTCTACATCACCGCCACCGACACGCTCCTCGACGGGCTCGCCGCCGCCGGGGTCCTGCGGCTGATCGTCATCGGACTCTTCGCGAACCTGGTGGACGGCGGTGGGAAGCCACTGTACGACGACCCGTCGGTGCTGCCCGCCGAGTTCCGGGACTTCGCGGTCGCGCACACCGCGGGGCTGGACCGGCTGCGGGCCGCCGGGACCGCCGTCGACTGGCTGATGGTGACGCCGCCGGCCCAGTTCGATCCACAGGGGCCCCGGCGGGGTACCTACCGCACCGGCGGGGAGACCGGGGGCGGCGTCACCCTCTCCTACGCCGACCTGGCGGTCGCGGTGATCGACGAGATCGAGAGCCCGAGCCACCACCGCACCCGCATCTCCGTCTTCGACTGACCTCGTCCCGGCCGGGTCAGAGGGCGTCGGGACGGTTCAGGGCCGGGTGCTTCTCGTCTGCTGTCGCGAACCAGGTGGGGCCGTCCGGGTCCAGCGCCGTCGCGATCCGCAGGCGGGACCACTCGTCCAGCTCCGGCAGCTCGTCCGGCGCGAACCAGCCCACCTCGAGGGACTCGTCGTCGGTCGTGCCGGCCTCGCCACCGACGGCCCGGCAGCGGAACCACACGTTCAGATACTCGCACCGGTCCCCGTTCGGATAGACCACCGGATGCGACGCGACCCCGGCGAGCCGCACGATCTCCGCACGCACCCCGGTCTCCTCGAAGACCTCCCGCACCGCGGTGTCGGCCGGCTGCTCGCCGGGATCCACCACGCCGGCCGGCACCGACCAGCGCCCGTTGTCCGAACGCCGCGCCAGCAGCACCCGACCGTCGTCATCGGTCACCACCGCGCTCGCGCCCGGCAGCATGAGCAGTTCGTGCCCGATCGAAGCCCGCATCCGCTTGATGTACTCAGAAACAGCCACCCCCGAACCCTAGAGGGCATGTCGATCGGCACTTCCGGCCGGCACGGCGGCGGCACCGGGATGTGGCAGGGTGGGGGCATGGATGCGGCGCGGAAACGCTTTCGGGAGTTGCACGCGGCCGGGACGTTCGTGATGCCGAACGCGTGGGACGTGGGCTCGGCCCGGGTTCTGCGGCAGGCCGGTTTCGCGGCGGTCGCGACCACGTCGTCGGGGCTGGCGGCCAGTCTCGGCAAGCTGGACCAGCAGGTCACCCGGGACGAGCTGGTCGCGCACGTGACCGCGGTCGCCGCTGCCGTCGACGTGCCGGTCAGTGTCGACTCGGAGTGGCTCTTCGCCGACACCGCGGAGGGCATCGCCGAGACCGTCCGGCTGCTGGCCGAAGCGGGCGCGGCCGGTCTCTCGATCGAGGACTACCACCCGGTCGCCGGCAGCGTCCAGCCGCTGCCGCTCAGCGCCGACCGGGTGGGCGCGGCAGCCGAGGCGGCGCGGCGCCACGACTTGGTCCTGACCGCGAGAGCCGAGAATCTGCTGTACGGCCATGCCGACCTCGACGACACCATCGCCCGTCTGGTCGCCTACCGGAAAGCCGGGGCGGACGTGCTGTTCGCCCCCGGCCTGACCACCCCCGGCGACATCGCGCGGGTGGTCGTGGCCGTGGACGCCCCGGTCAACGTGCTGGCGCTACCCGGCACACCGAGCGTCCCGGAGCTGTCCGCCCTGGGCGTGCGCCGGGTGTCGACGGGCGGTTCGCTGGCGTGGGCGGCCTACGGAGCGCTGCGTGACGCGGCCCGCGAGCTCCTGGAGTCGGGCACCACCACCTACCGGGACCGCGGCCTGACCTCAGCCGACGTGAAAGCCGTCTTCGGCCCCTGAGCCCGGCCATCCACCCGAGCCGGCCGCGCTCGGCTCATCGGTGATGCCACCGGGCCGCTCTGCCGGACCTCGACCGGTCAGGGGGTGGCGTGGTGGGCGAGCGTGTTCGCCGAGATGAAGGGCAGGTCCGGGTCTCGGCCGAGGCCCGGGGCGACAGGGACGTCGACCCAGCCCGCCGAGCAGACGATCGGTTCGGTGGTGATGTCGCGGGCGTAGTACTTGGCGGACCCCGACACGTCCGACGGCAGTGTGAACCCCGGTAGCGAGCTCAACGCCACGTTCGCCGCCCGCCCGATGCCGAACTCGTGCATGCCGCCGCACCACACCGGTACCCCGTGGGCGAGGGCCAGGTCGTGGGCGCGGACCGCCTGGGTGAGGCCACCCATCCGGGACACCTTGACGTTGACGATCCGCCCGGCCCGTAGGCGCAGCGCGGTGACCAGGTCGTCGAGTTCCTCGATCGATTCGTCGAGGCAGATCGGGGTGGCCAGGACGGCCTGGAGGGCGGCGTGGTCGACGAGGGCGCGTGGCGCGTACGGCTGCTCGATCATGAGGAGCCCGAGGTGGTCGAGCTGCCGGAAGACGGCGACCTCGTCGACCGGATAGGCGCCGTTGGCGTCGACGTGCACCGGCACGTCGGGGAACGCGGTCCGGACGGCGCGGACCGGAGTGACGTCCCAGCCCGGTGCGATCTTGAGTTTGACCCGCCGGTATCCGTCGGCGACCCGGAGGGCGACCTGTTCGAGCAGGTCGTCGACGGTGGGTTCGATGCCGAGGGACACGCCGGCCTCGACCCGGGACCGGTCGCCGCCGAGTGCTTTGGCGAGTGGCACGCCGGACGTCCCGGACCAGAGTGCCCAGGCCGCCATGTCGAATCCGGCGCGGGCGAAGTGGTTGCCGCGGACCTTGGCGAGGGCGGCCGCGAGCTCGGACGGGTGTTCCCAGCCGGTGGCGAGCGTGAGCGGGGCGAGGAACGACCCGGCGACGGCCCAGCAGCTGTCGACGGTCTCGGCCGAGTAGTACGGCCCGGACGGTGAGGCGATCTCGCCCCAGCCGACGGCGCCGTCGGTGCTGGTCAGGGTGACGAGGATGTGTTCGAGTCCGCGTTTGGCGTGGGAGCTGGTCCGGAACTGGTGCACGAGCGGGAGCCGGACACGGCGCAGCTCCACGCGGTCAATCTTGATCATTGGTCTCCGCATACAGTCCGAGCTCGGCGGCCAGTTCGTCGCGCTGGTGCAGGCGGCGGCCGGCGCCTTTGGAGCTGGCGATGGTCAGGGTGGCGAGCAGGTGCAGGGCGAGCACGACCGAGGTGGGCGAGTTGGCGTAGGAGGCGCTCTCGGTGCCGATGACGATGCTGGTGCTGGCGACGCCGGCGAGCGGGCCGTCGTCGGCGTCGGTGACGAGGACCAGTTCGCCGCCGCGGCGCACGTAGGCGGAGGCGACGTCGACGGTCTCGCGGCGGTAACGGGACATCGACACGGCGATGAGCAGGTCACCCTGCCGGATGTCGCTGAGCACGTCGAGGGCCCGTAGCGAGCCGTCGCCGACCAGGTGCACCCCGGACAGGCCGGCGCTGAGGTCGGTGGCCAGCATCGACGCGAAGGCGAGCGACTTCCCGTACCCCAGCAGGTATCTCCGCCGGGCCGAGACGATCAGGGCGGCGGCCCGCTCGATCGCGTCCTGCTCGGCCGCCCAGGCCAGGGCTTTCTCGAACTCTTCGCGCTGCTGTTCGAGGACCCGCTGTTTGAGGACCTGCGCGGAGCGGCGCTGGACGTTGCGGTCGAACCGCTCGGACGGGGTGGAGCGGGGTGTCGTCACGACTCGTCACTCTCGAACGTGTAGGTGACCTCGCCGGCGTCGCGGGTGACTCCGGTCCAGCGGGCTCCGGCGGCGAAGTGCCGTTCCAGCCCGGCGCGGAGACGGGCCCGGTCGGTGGCCGGGGAGCGCACCGCGCCGGCCGGGGCGCCGGGTTTGCGGGCGTGCCACAGGTCCCAGCTGACCAGGACACGGTCGGTGTCGCCGCCGTAGTAGTCGGGCAGGAACCTGACTCCGGTGGCGCCCAGCACGTTGAGATTGAAATGGGCGTTGCGCACCGCGTACGGATCGAAGGTCCATCGCATGGTCCGCGCCCCGGTGCCGCGCGCGATCCGGGCCTGCGCCTGTTTCAGCAGGCGCCCGACGCCGTGGCCCTGCGCCTCGGCGGCGACCACCGCGGCCTGTGAGTAGTGGTAGAGCTCGCCGGACTCGACCCCGGTGAACCCGTAGCAGAAACCGATCATCGTGCCGTCACCGTCGAGCGCCCCGATGACCGATCCGGAGTTCTCCCGGAGGGCGGCGAGCAGGCGCGGGCTGACGCCGTGCTCCGGCTGGTCGTAGCCGAACACGCGACGGTAGAGACGGGCGGCCTCGGTCAGTTCGGCCTGCCCGTACAGCTCCCGCACGACAAGCTCCACAGCGCCTCCCGAGGAGAAGATACGAAACGTATAACCGTCATCCTGGCAACATCATCGCTCGTTGACAACGCCATCGCCGCAACTTAGCTTTCGCATATGTCGACTGCCGCGCTCGATGCACTGCACCGTTACACGCTGTGCGAGTCACCCACCGGAGACTCGCGCTCACTGGCCGCCCTGGCCGAGATCCTCGACGCCGACGCGGCCCGGGCCGGATTCCACACCGCCCGCGAGACGCACCCGACCGGCGACCACCTGATCTGGACACTGCCCGCCCGCGGGGTGACCGGCGGCCCGATCCTGCTGCTCAGCCACTACGACACGGTGTGGCCGGTGGGCACCCTGGCCACCATGCCGTGGTCGGCCGAGGGCGACGTCATCCGCGGGCCGGGCGTCTACGACACCAAGGCGGGCCTCGCCGCCCTCCTCTCGGCGGCGGGCGAGATCGACCATCACCATCATCCGGAGGTACGGGTGATCGTCGTCGCCGACGAGGAGATCGGCTCCCCGAGCGCCGGTGACCTGGTCCGCGCCGAGGCCGGACGGGCCCGCGCGGTGCTCGGCCTGGAGCCGCCACACCCCGGCGGCGATCTGAAGACCGGCCGTCGCGGCAGCACCCGGGCCCGGATCGAGGTGACCGGGGTGGAGGCGCACGCCGCCCTCGACCCGGACGCCGGCGCCAGCGCCATCGACGAACTGGTCGACCAGCTGCTCCTGGTCCGGTCGGCGGTCGCGGCCCGGCCGGTCCTGCTGAACACCGGGACGATCGCCGGCGGCGGCCGGACCAACGTGGTGGCCGGGGCCGCCCACGCCGACCTGGGGCTGCGCTTCTCCGACCCGGCCGACGAGGAGGCGGTGCTCGGCGAGCTCCGCCGGTTGCGGCCGATCCGGGCGCGGGCCGGTGTGGCGGCGCGGCTGCTGTCGCACCGCCCCACCTGGCGCCCCGGCCCGCCCGGCGACGCGTTGCTGGACCGGATCCAGGAGATCGCCGCCGGCATCGGCCAGCGGGTCGACGGGCGGCCCGCCGACGGGGCCGCCGACACCAACACGACGGGTGCGCTGGGGCACCCGACGGTCGACGGCCTCGCTCCTCGTGGTGGTGGGGCTCACGCCCGTACCGAATGGGTCTCCGTCTCCGGCATCGCCGAACGGACCGCCCTGCTCACCGCCCTCCTGACCGGCCTGGTTGCCGGGTGACGGCGGGCGGCTCCTCGTCGAGATCGGCGTCGGGCGGCACGAGTTCCCGGTCCGCCTCGGCCCGGGCCCGCGCCGCCGGATGCCGTGGCAGGCTCTCCACCGTGAGCTGCTGATCGGTCGGGTCTTTCGTCGGCTCTTTCGTCATGAGGACAGATTTCCCCCTGCGGAGTCGTTTAGACTCGCCAATCTCCGGGTACCAGGCCTGCCTGCACTCTCCGGGAGGGGCATCGATGTTGAACGATGACGACCGGCGCACGATCGCGGAGCTGGAGCGCTGCGTCCACATGAGCGACCCCGAGTTCGCCGCGCGGATGAACGGCACACCGATCGCCGACGCTCCGTTCCCGGTCGGTGCCGTGCTCGGTGCCGCCCTGTTCATCGCCGTCCCACCGGCGATGCTGCTGTTCGGGTGGCCGGGCCTGGTCGTGGTGATCGACCTGTTCCTGGCCGGTGTCACGGTCGCCCTGGTGCGCCGCTACCTGCGCCGCTGAGCCGTTCTCATGGCGCTGATGGGCCGGGCGAACTGGTGGGCGCCGCGACGGTCAGACGCTGACGTCCAGCAGGTCGCCGCTGGTCAGGACGTCGCGTAGCGAACCCAGGTCGACACCCTTGTCCCGCAGGAGCGCGACCAGGCCGGCGGCGCTGGTCGCGGCCGCGGTGACCTCGCCGGTGTCCATCCGGAGCAGCTTGCCGACCTCGGCGAGTTTGGTCTCGTCGCGCAGGCCGGCGTTCTCGCCACGAGGGCCGCCGGGCGGCGGTGGCGACGGGGGCGTGCTCCCCTGGGTCCTCTCGGCGATCTTCTCGGCGAGGGCGTCGGGATCACCGGCCGCGGCCGTCCCGGACGGCATCCCGGCCTTGATCGCGCTGATCAGTTCGTCGTGGGTCACGCCCTTCTCGGTCGCGATGTCGCTGAGGCTCCGGCCGGTGTCGAGCCGCGACTTCAGTTCGCCGGTGCTGAGGCCCAGTGTCTCGGCGACCCTGGCCAACGGGTTCTCCCGGCGCTGCATGGCCGGCGACCAGTAGTAGGAGTAGGAGCCGGTCGAGGCGGTGACGCCGCTGATGGTGGTCATGGATGTCTTCCCTGTCCGGGCGGGAGGGGTTCCCCCGCGTGGCAGGAGACATCGGCGGGCGGCCCGGAGTCCTGTGACTTCCTGCCGGCTTCTTGGCCACCGCCTTGGCGACGGGCCGGAACTGACCGGCTCCGCGCCGGTCAGCCGGCGGTCACCGCGACCGCGGTGACGATGCCCTCGGAGTCGGGCACGCCCTCGACGATCACCGGCACACCCGACGTGATGCTCTCCAGACTGGCCGTCTGGCTGACCTTCACGGTGGTCTTGTCGCTGGTCCGTACCGTGATGGTCTCGCCGGAGGCGGTCTGCACGTAGAGGGTGGTGCCGTCGACCATCTTGACCGTGCCGCTCGTCCCGCCGGCCGCCATGGCCGGCTGGGCGCCGCCGGTCGGGCCCTCTGCCGGGCCGCGGGAGGCACCGTTGCCCGGTCCGCCGGCGAAGCCGCTGGGCAGGCCCGCGCCGCCGGGGAAACCTCCCGTCCCGGCCTGGTTGTCGGTGCTCCCCCAGCGTTCGTGTGCCTGGACGCCGCCGAGGAATCCGCCGGCCAGCAGGGCCGCGCCGAGCAGGGCCAGCGTGGTGCGGTTCCACCAGCGGCGTGGGGCGGCCGCGGCCAGGGCCTCGTTCAGCTCCGAGTGGGTGCCGGACGGGCGGGGCAGGACCTCGGTGTCGTGGTTCGTGGGAGTCACGGGGTGTTCCTCATCGGTAGCGGGGCTCATTCGTAGCGGAGGGCGTCGATCGGCCGCAGGCGGGCGGCGCGGGCGGCGGGCAGGCCGCCGAAGAAGAGGCCGATCAGCACGGACACGCCCAGGGCGAGCGCGACCGAGCTGGGCACGATCACCGGTTGCACGCCGACGATCTCGAAGCGGCTGCCGATCACGGCCGCGGCGACGCCCAGGCCGCCGCCGATGACGCTGAGCAGGGTGGCCTCGATCAGGAACTGGGAGAGGATCACCCGGCGGGGCGCGCCGAGGGCCTTGCGGATGCCGATCTCCCGGGTCCGTTCGGTGACCGTCACCAGCATGATGTTGGTGATGCCGATGCCGCCGACGAGCAGGCTGATCGCGGCGACCGCGCCGAGCAGGGTGGTGAACGTGTCGGCGGTCTCGGTCTGCGTCTCCAGTAGCTGGGAGGCGTTCTGCACCCGGTAGGCGTCGGAGTCCAGTTTCCGGTCGAGGATCGTGCTGATCTCGGACTGGACGGTGTCGACCATCGACGGGTCCGCGGCCTCCACCAGCACCGAGCTGAGCGAGCCGTAGCCGGCGAGCACCTGCCGGACCGCGCTGATCGGGGCGACCGCGGTGTCGTTGGAATCCTGGAAGCCGGACGAGCTCTTCTCCTCCAGTACACCGGTCACGGTGAACAGGGCGCCGCCGACGGTGACCTGCTGGCCGACCGGATCGACGCCGGGGAACAGCTCCTCGGCCACGGTCTGCCCGATCACCACGACCCGGCGGGCCTGCGCCTCGTCGTCGGCGGTGAAGATCGCGCCGGTCTCGACCGGGAAGTTGGAGGCGGCGAACCAGCTGGGTGTGGTGCCGACGAACGAGCTGATCTCGTGTTCGGTGCCCTCGTAGGTGAGGGTGGCCGAGGTGCTGACCACGGGCGAGACCGAGCGGACGTCGGGGGCGATCATCGGGTCGTCGAGCGAGTCGGCGATCCGCATGGTGAGGCCGCCGCTGCCCCGGCTGGTGCTCATCACGGTCAGCGTGTTGGTGCCGAGGGCCTCGATCCGTGAGGCGATCGACTGGGCCGAGCCGTTGCCGACCGCGACCAGCAGGATCACGGCCGCGACACCGATCAGGATGCCGAGCATGGTGAGGACCGAGCGCAGCTTGTTCGCGCCGATCCCCCGAAGAGCAAATCTCAAAATTTCAGTAAAATTCACCCTAAACTCCCGCAGCTGCGTGCCGTCCGGACGGCTCCTGCCGTGCGTCGGTGGTGATCCGGCCGTCGAAGAGCTTGATCAGCCGGTCGGCCCGGGCACCCACCTCCTCCTCGTGCGTGATCAGCACGATGGTGCGACCGACCGCGTTCAGATCGTCGAACACGGCGAGCACCTCCTCGGTGGCGTGACTGTCCAGGTTGCCGGTCGGCTCATCGGCCAGCAGCAGCGCCGGCTCGGTGACCAGCGCGCGGGCCACCGCGACCCGCTGCTGCTGGCCACCGGAGAGCTGGTTGGGCTCGTGGTCGGCCCGGTCGGCGAGACCCACCAGGTCCAGGGAGAACATGGCGCGGCGGCGCCGTTCGGCGGCCTTCATCCCGGAGTACGCCAGCGGCAGTTCCACGTTGGCGACGGCGCTGGTCCGCGGGATGAGATTGAACGCCTGGAAGACGAACCCGATCAGCCGGTTCCTGGCCAGGGCCAGTTGCCCGTCACTGAGCGAGCTGACATCCACCCCGTCGAGCAGGTACGTGCCCGTCGTCGGGACGTCCAGGCAGCCCAGGATGTTCATCAGGGTCGACTTGCCGGACCCGGACGAGCCCATGACGGCCACGTAGTCGCCCCGCTCCACCTGCAGGCTCACGCCGTCGAGGGCACGGATCTCGGTGTCGCCCTCGCCGTAGATCTTGGTGAGCTCCCGTACGTCCAGAACCGGCCGGCCCATGATCAGCGCCCGCCGTTCCCGCCGCCGCCCGGAGGCGCTCCGCCGACACCGGCGAAGCCGCCCGCACCGCCACCGCGCATGTTGGTGGTGGTCGTGGTCGTCGTCGTGGTGGTCGGGATGACCACCCGCTCGCCGGAGGCCAGACCCGAGGTGATCTGGGCGGCGTCGTCACCCTCCAGGCCGACCTGCACCTGGCGGACCTCCTGCTTGCCGGCCGCGTCCAGCACGGTCACGGTGCGCCGGTTTCCGATGGTGGTGACCGCCACCGCGTTGACCATGACGGCGTTCTCCACGCTGCCGGTCACCACCGACACGGTCACGGTCTGGCCGGGTTTGGCGCCGTCCGGCGGGTTCGGCAGGCTGACCGTCACGCCGTACGTCACGACGCTGTTCTCGCTGGTCGCGGTCGGGTCGACGGCCACCACCTCGCCGGTGGTCTCGGCGTTCTGGAGCGCGTTCCAGACGATGGTCGCGCTCTGGCCCTCCTTGAGCTCGGTGGCGTCCGCCTCGGAGAAGGCCGCGGTGATCTGCAGCTTGCCGAGGTCCGCGATGTCCACGAACCCGCCGGTCGAGCTGCCGCTCGCCCCGGAGGCCGACGAGCCGACGCTCGACGATCCGCCGAGGGTGCCGTTGACGGCGACCACGGTGCCGGCCATCGGGGCGGTCAGCCGGGTGCCGGCGACCGCCGCCTCCGCCTCGTCGACGGCCAGTTCGGCCTCGGTCACCGCGTTCGACGCGTTGTCGGTGTCGGTGCCCGCGCTCTCGGCCCGGTCGAGCGCGTCCTCGGCCGCCTCCAGGTTGGCCTGCGCCAGCTCCAGGTCGCGCTTGGCGTCGGTGGCGTCGACCTTGGCCAGCAGAGCGCCGGAGCCGACCGTCTGACCGACCTTGACCGGGATCTCGGTGACCGTGCCCGACGTGGTGAACGTGGCGGTGGCGGTGGACGCGCTGGCCACGGCGCCGTCGGCGGACACGGTCCGGGTGACGGTGCCCTGGGTGGCGGTGACGGTCCGGACGCCGGCCGCGCTGGCCCGGGTCGTCTGCGAGGTGTCCCGCAGCAGGGCCCAGCCCCAGAACCCGGCACCGACGATCAGGAGGGCCAGCAGGGCGTTCACGGCCGTGCTGGGACGACGCAGCGCATTCACACCGTCATCATGCCTTCCGGCCGGTTCGTGGCGTGCTGTCTTCCGGCAATCCCTCCGCTACCAGGAACGCACCACCTGGTCGCCCTGCTCCAGTCCGCCGGTTATCTCGGTGTATTGGTCCCCGCGGAGCCCGACGGCCACAACGCGTTCCTCCGACCGGTTGGCGGCACGGACCAGCACGGTGCCCGATCCGCCGGACACGTCGTGGACCGCGGTCGACGGCACCCGCAGCACGTTGGTGACCGCGCCGGTACGCACCTTGACCTGGGCACTCTGGCCGACGAGCAGGTCGGCCGGCGAGTCGGCGAAGGACAGCACCACCCCGTAGCGGACCAGCGTGCCGTCGGAGGTGCCGGCCGGGTCCACCTGGACCACCTCGGCCTCGTAGACGTCGTCGGAGTCGGCCAGGCTGATCGTCGCGGTCTGCCCGGCGGCCAGCGCGCCCGCGTCGGCCTCCGGGAAATCGGCGCGGACCTGCATGGAGTACGTGTCGGCCAGGCTGATGAACGTCGACCCGCCCCGGACCTGATCGCCGACCTTGCCCCCGACGGAGACGACGGTCCCGGCGATCGGCGCGACGATGCCCGTACCGTCGAGGGCCTTCTCGGCGGCCTCGACCGCCCGGGCCGCCCGGTTGACCTGTTGTTGCGCGGTGAGCACCTGGTCGCTGCCGGTGTCGGGGTAGCCGCGGGTGACGCACGGGCTCGCGACGCGGCCCTCGACGGCCGCCCGGATCCCCACCGCCGGTGCCGCCGCCGGCCCGACGGCCGCCGGTGCGACGGTCGGCCCGGTCCGGGCGCAGGTGGTGGCGCTCGCGGTGGCCCGGGCGCCGACGGTCTCGGCGTCACCGAGCCGGTCGCGGGCCTCGGCGAGACTGGTCTCGGCGTCACTGACGTCGTCGGCCGCCTCGGTGTCGTCCAGGGCGGCGAGTTTCTGCCCCTTGCTGACCTTGTTGCCGGCCCGCACCTGCACCGATTCGACGGTGCCGGCGACGGCGAACGACAGGCTGCGCGTGGTCGCCGGCTCGACGGTGCCGGTGGTGGCCACGTCGAGGGTGACCGCGCCCCGGTCGGCGACGGCCACGACGATCGCCGCCGGTTTGTCACCGCCGTCCCGGTTGAGGGCCCCGATCACGCCACCGGCCACGGCCCCGCTGACGACGATCACGGCACCGATCCACCGGATACGACGCTTACTCGCGTTTTGCCCTGTTTTTTCGCTCACGATGGTGATTGTCGCTGTTACTACCGAGATCGCGGCCAGGATTGCGGATCAAGCCGGATCAGGACGCCCGGGTGAGCTGCCGGGAGATCGTCTCCATCGTGTCACTGACCTCGCGGGCCCGTTCGTGCAGGTCGTGAAGCACGTCGGCGGTCTCCGGGACACGGCCGGCCCGGGCCTCGAGATCGGCGCAGAGCGCGGCGAAACGGTTCGCGCCCAGCGTCGCCGACGAGGCCCTCAGGCTGTGCGCGAGACGGGCCAGGTTGCGGGTGTCACCGCTGGCCGCGGCCTCGTCCATCCGGTCCAGCAGGCCGGGCAGGCGGTCGGCGAAGTTGTGCAGGATCTCGGCGAGACGGCGGCGGTCCTCCGGCTCGGCGCCCGGTCCGGCGATCACGTCGGCACAGGCACGGATCATCGCGGGCTCACCGTCGTCCGGTCCGGGCAGCGGTCCGAGACCGGCGAGACGGACATCGGCGTACGCCGCAGCCGTCGCCAGGACCACGTCGAGTTCGGCCACGTCCACCGGCCGGGCCAGGATCCCGTCCACGCCGGCGGTCACGAAGTCGCCCCTCTCCTCCGGGTCGGAGCAGATCGCGACGATCCGGGGCGCCCCGTGCGGCGGCGGGTCGGCGTGGATCAGCCTCGCCGCCGTGGCACCGTCCAGCACCAGCAGACCGGACCCGAGGAGCACCAGGTCGTACCGGTCACGCTGAACCGCCTCGACCGCGGCCTCCCCGTCGGCCACCGTGATCACCCGATGGCCGCGGCGTTCCAGGAGCCGCCGGGTCAGACGCTGGTCCACCGGATCGTCCTCGGCGACCAGCACCAGCAGTTGCCGCTTGCGGCCGTCCACCGGGGAGCGCCCGGTCCGGTCCGGCTGTGGCGCCTCGTCCAGCCGCACCGTGACGGTGACCGTCGTGCCCTGGCCGGGCCGGTTCTCGGTGGCGACACCGCCGCCCATCGACGTGGCGAGCCGCCGGGCCAGGAGGACACCCGGGTCGGGACGGCGGTCCGACGGAACGCCGAGCCCGGTGTCCCGGACCGAGAAGTGCACCTCCAGACCATCCGGATGGGAATGCGCGGAGACACTCACCGTGACCGCCCCGTGCTCGGTGTCCTCCACGGCCCGCCGCAGCAGGGCGGTCAGGATGCGGCCCACCCGCACGTCGTCGCCGCGGACCCGCTCCGGGCAGCCGGCCGCCAGGTGCGCGGCCAGATGCAGGCCCTTCGCCTCAGCCGCGGACGCCACCGGATCCATCGCCCGGCGCACGCACCCACGCAGCGAGAACGCCCGCCGGTCCAGGGACAGGTCGCCGACCTCGATCCGGGCCAGGTCCAGCAGGTCGTCGACGACGGTGAGCAGTGTCGTGCCGCTGGCGTGGACGGTGGTGACGAGTTCGCGCTGCCGGTCGTCGAGGCCGGTCTCCAGGAGCATCCCGGTCATGCCGGTCACCGCGGTCATCGGGGTGCGGACCTCGTGGCTCATCGCGTCCAGGAACGCCGAACCGGCCGCGGTCGCGGCGTTCGCCTCGTCGCGGGCGTGCGCCAGCCCCGCCATGCCCTCGTTGAACGCGGCTGTCAGCTCGGCCAGTTCGCGCGGGCCGTGCACCTCCGCGGGACGGGACAGGTCACCGTCGCGGGCGCGGCGGACGGCTCCGGTCAGTCCGGCGGCCGCCCGGGTGAAGCGGCGTTCCAGCAGGTGGCCGGCGATCAGAACGAGACCGATGGCCAGCACGGCGATCCAGACGATCATCCAGCGGCTGTTGCGGGCGACCGCCCCGGTGTCGCCGATCCGCCGGTCCAGCAGGGTCTCCTCGTGGCCGAGCATCTCGTCGGTGGCGGCGCGGAGGACGGTGATGTCGGCGGCCGGGTCGATCCGCTGGAGGAGTTCACGGTGCACCGGGTCGGACCCGGCCAGCCGCCCCACCTCGGCCGCCCGGAACCGGAGGATGTCGGCCGGCGCGGACGGCGCCACGGGGGACGCGCCCGCCAGGTCGGCGGTGTTCAGCGGTCCGGGATTGGCGGCCGCGGCACCGACCGGATCAGCCACGTCAGCCGGATCGACGGGGTCCACCGGGTTCGTGGGCCCCTCCGGATCGGCCGCGTCCGGCACGCCGGTCGGCACCGTGACCGGAACGCCCACCGGCGCGGCCGGCGCGGCCGGCGCGACCATGTCCTCGACCGCCGCCCGCAGCAGGATGATCCGTTCCATGATCTCGCCGGAGCGCCGCAACTCGTCGTAGGCCCGCAGGCTCTCGCTGTTGCGCACGAACCCGGTGGCCGCCACGGCGACGACGACGGCCAGCGTGAGCAGCACACCGGCGCGCAGCAGCCGTCCCACGGTCCAGATCCGGTCCCCGATCTCCGGCACGGCCCCTACTGTATGGAGTGATCAACGACGTCGTGGGCGCTTTGGGGGTGAGGGTGGCTTCGGTTCTCGTGGTCGACGACGATCCGACACTGTTGCGCATCATCGAGACGGTCCTCACCTCGGCCGGCCTGGAGGTGTCGTCCCGCAACTCCGGGCAGTCCGCCCTCCGAGCCGCACACGCCCACCCGCCGGACTGCGCGGTCCTGGACGCCTCCCTCGACGCGGCCGGCCACGACATGACGGCCACCGCCCTGTGCCAGGCGTTGCGGTCCGCCGAGGACACCGCCGACGTGCCTATTCTGCTGATCACCGAGCGGGGCCGCTGGCTGGAGGTAGCCGCCGCCTTCGACGCCGGAGCCGACGACTACCTGACCAAACCGTTCACCGCCCAGGACCTCGTCCGCCACGTCGAGGCCCTGACCCGGTGACGCCGAGGGTTCGCGTTCACCGCCCCGATTCCCGTCGAAAGCGCGCCGGGTCGCCGTCGTCGGGTCGTTTGTAGGGTGCATGCATGTCGATCACTGACCGGGACCTGGCCATCGCGGCGGCATCCGCGGGCGCCGCCGTCGTCCGCGCCCGCTACGAGTCCTCGCTGGCCGGTTCCGCGCTGGCACGGTTCGCCAAGGACGGCGACGATTTCGCGACGGTCGCCGACATCGAGGCGGAGAAGGCGATCCTGGACGTCCTTCGCACCGCCCGCCCCGGCGACACGATCCTCGGCGAGGAGTCCGGCCGGACCGGCATCGGCGACACCACCCGGATGTGGCTGGTGGACCCTCTCTGCGGAACCCTCAACTACGCCGCCAACACCATGCTGACCGCGGTGAACGTGGCCCTGCGCGACAACGGCCGGACCATCGTGGCGGCCGTCGCCGACCCGTTCAACAACGAGATCCTCTGGACGGACGGCGACACGGCCCGGCTCCGGCACAGCGGCGTGGACCGGCCGCTCACCCCGTCCGGCGCGTCACGCCTGGTCGACCTGAACCTGGATCCGCCGTTCCCGAACCGCCCGGACTTCCTGGCAGCCGCGTTGCTGTCGGACGACGCCTTCATCGACCGGTTCCGCCCCCGGGTCGTCTCCACCACGCTCGCCGTCGCCTGGGTCGCGGCCGGGCGGCGGGCCGCCTACGTCACCGACGGCGACTTGAGCGACAGCGTCCACTTCGCCGCCGGGATCGCCCTGTGCCAGGCGGCCGGCTGCATCGTCACCGACCTCGACGGCCACCCGCCGCACAGCGGCCGGGGCGGCCTGGTCGCCGCCGCGGACCCGTCGACCCACGCCGACCTGCTGGCCATGATCGCCGGCCGGAGCCACTGACCACACCCGCGCCGTGGATCGGGCGCGGATGGCGGATCAGTCGGTCAGGAGCAGGACGTGCAGGTGGCGCGGGCCGTGGACGCCCTCGACCCGGTTGAGTTCGATGTCGCTGGTGGCCGACGGCCCACTGATCCACGTCAACGGCCGGGTGGCGTCGAGGCGGGCGATCGCGTCCGGTACCGAGGCGACCACCTGCGACGGCCGCAGGACGCAGACATGTACGTCCGGCAGCAGCGTGATGATCCGCCGCCCCTGGTCGGGTGAGGCGTCCAGCACGATCGTCCCGGTCTCGGCGACGGCGACGGCCGCCGCGGTGAGCACGGCGTCGGCGGCGGCGATGCGATCCGGCGCGAGGTCGTCGTCGGCGAAGGCACCCTCCGGGCGCCACTCCTCGGGCAGACCAGGGGGTACGAGCACCGCCCCACCCTTCCCGACCAGGCCGGCGACGGTGGCGGCCACCTCGGCGGACGTCACCCGATACACCTCGGCCTTGTAGTCGACGAGCCGGTCGACGAGCACTTCGAGGTCGGCCGTGTCCCTCCCGGCGGGCCGATAGCCACGGGGCACCTCCGGTACCACGGGCGCGTCACGCAGCGCGGCCCGCACCCGCCCGAGAATGAGGTCACGTGAGCTCACCGTCCCTCCTCCGAACCCGAGGAGGGCTCACCCGCGGGTGGGACGGCTGGTCGCTGGGCCCACCAGTCGCGGAACGTCTGTTGTGGGAACTCCGGCAGATCGCGCCCCGCCGTCCACCCCGACAACGGCGGTGGCAGCCCTCGTCCCCGCCGCCCGGCGATACGGGCCATCTTGGCGGCGCGCTGCGCGGACGCGTACCACCGGGGGCGATCCATGATCCGTGCGGCGGCCGCCATGGCCGCTCTCTCGGCCACCGGATGGGGTGCCTTGTCCCGCAGATGCACCAGCAGCGACGGAATATCGATCTTGACAGGGCAGGCGTCGAAGCAGGCCCCGCAGAGCGACGACGCGAACGGCAGCGAGGCGTTGTCGGCCACCCCGGTGAGCTGCGGCGACAGTACCGCCCCGATCGGCCCCGGATAGACCGACCCGTACGAGTGCCCGCCGGTCCGCTCGTAGACGGGACACACGTTGAGGCAGGCCGAGCACCGGATGCAGTGCAGCGCCGACCGTCCCACGGTGTCGGCGAGGACGGCGCTGCGCCCGTTGTCGAGCAGCACGAGGTGGAAGTTCTGCGGCCCGTCTCCGGGTGTCACCCCGGTCCACATGGTGGTGTAGGGGTTCATCCGTTCCCCGGTCGACGCCCGGGGCAGCAGTTGCAGGAAGACTTCCAGGTCGCGCCAGGTGGGCAGCACCTTCTCGATGCCCATCACGGTGATCAGGGTGTCCGGCAGGGTGAGGCACATCCGCCCGTTGCCCTCGGACTCGACGACACCGAGCGTGCCGGTCTCGGCGATGGCGAAGTTCGCCCCGGAGACCGCCACCCTCGTCGACAGGAACGTCTCCCGCAGGTAGCGCCGGGCGGCCGCGGCGAGGACCGGCGGGTCGTCGGTCAGGGCGGGGTCGACCCCGGGCATGGCCCGCAGGAAGATCTCCCGGATCTCGGACCGGTTCCGGTGGATGGCCGGCACCAGGATGTGGCTGGGTTTGTCGTCGCCGAGCTGCACGATGAGTTCGGCGAGGTCGGTCTCGACGGGGGTGATCCCGGCCGCTTCCAGGGCTTCGTTGAGCCCGATCTCCTGGGTGGCCATCGACTTGACCTTGATGACCCGTTCCGAGCCGGTGGCTTTCACCAGCTCGGTGACGATGGCGTTGGCCTCGTTGGCGTCGGCCGCCCAGTGCACCACGCCACCGGCGGCGACGACCCGCTCCTCGAGCCGCACCAGGAGTTCGGGGAGCCGGGACATGACGTCGGCCTTGATGCCCGAACCGGCGTCCCGCAGCGACTGCCAGTCGGGCAGCTCGGCGATCACCCGGCCCGATTTGCCACGGATCGTCGTGGTGGCGTGTCGCAGGTTGCGCCGCAGCTGCGAGTTCTGCAGAGCGTCCCGGGCCGCCCGGGGGAACGTCTGGTCGCCGCGCAGGTGACCGACGCCGCGCGGCGCCGTCACGGGCATCCCCAGGAAGGTGGTCACGCGTACTCCGTCGAGGCCAGGATCTCGGCTAGGTGGACGGTCCGCACGCCGGTCCTCAGCCGGGACAGGCCGCCACCGATGTGCATCAGGCAGGAACTGTCCCCGGCGGTGCAGACGTCGGCGCCGGTGGACACGATGTTCGTCATCTTGTCGGCGAGCATCGCTGTCGACGTCTCCGCGTTCTTGATCGCGAAGGTGCCGCCGAACCCGCAGCACTGCTCGGCTGCCGGCAGTTCGACCAGGTCGAGCCCGCGCACCCGCCGCAGCAGGCGCAGCGGTTTGTCGCCGACCCGGGTCATCCGCAGGCTGTGGCAGGTGGGGTGGTAGGTGACCCGGTGCGGGTAGTAGGCCCCCACGTCCTCGATCTGGAGCACGTCGATGAGCAGCTCGGACAACTCGTAGGTACGGGCGGCGACCGAGGCGCTGCGGGCGGCGAGCCCGGCTTCGCCGTGGGTGGCGGCGACAATGCCGTGCTGGTGCCGGATCGACCCGGCGCACGACCCGGACGGCACCACGATCACGTCGTACCGGTCGAAGACCGAGGCGTACCGTCTGACCAGGGGTAACGCCTCCTTCTGATACCCGGTGTTGATGTGCATCTGCCCGCAGCAGGTCTGCTCGAACGGGAACACGACCTCGTGCCCGAGCCGTTCCAGCAGCCGCACCGTGGCCTTGGCCGCCTCCGGGAAGAGGGTGTCGGCCAGGCAGGTGGCGAAGAACGCGATCCGCACGGTCACCTCCCTGCTCGTGCGGCCGCGGCGTCCCAGTCGGCGGCCGAGCCGCCCGGTGTGTAGAGCACGATCTGTTGAGTCTCGCGCACCAGCGCCCGCATCGCATCCAGCCCGCCCTCGACGACGCCGGCGGCGCGGGCCTGGACGAGCAGGTTGCCGATGGCGGTGGCCTCGACCGGCCCGGCCAGCACCGGCAGCCCGCAGGCGTCGGCGGTCAGCTGGCAGAGCAGTCCGTTGAGCGCGCCGCCGCCGACCAGGTGCACCACGCCGACGTGCCGGCCGGCGAGTTCCTGGGCCTGGCGCACCGCGCGCCGTTGCGCGAGCGCCAGGCTGTCCAGGATGCATCGCACGATGGTGGCGCGGCTCGCGTCGGCGGGCAGGCCGGCCAGTTTGCGCAGCCGGCCCGCCATGTCGCCGGGCGGCATGAAGACCGGGTCGTCCAGGTCGACGACGTGCGCCAGACCCGGTTCGGCCGCCGCGGCGAGCAGGAGTTCGGGCAGGCCGGGCGAGCCCCATTCGCGCAGGCACTCCTGTAGCGGCCACAGGCCCATGACGTTGCGCAGATAGCGGATGGTGCCGTCGACACCGCCCTCGTTGGTGAAGTTCGCCTCGCGGGACGCCTCGCTCAGCACCGGCTCGCCGAGTTCCAGGCCGACGAGCGACCAGGTGCCGCACGAGATGTAGGCGAAGTCGTCACCGGTCGCGGGCACGGCCACCACGGCGCTGGCGGTGTCATGCGACCCGACGGCGATCACCGGCGTCCCGCCGAAGAGGCCGATCCGGTCGCCGGGTTGCCGCACCGGTGGCAACAGCCTGGCCCGCAAGCCCAATTCGGAGATCAACGGCAGGGACCATTCGCGGGTACGGACATCGAGCAGCCCGGTCGTCGAGGCGTTGGTGTACTCCGCCCCGATCTCCCCGGTCAGCCAGTAGGCGAGCAGGTCCGGGATCATCAGGAGCCGTTCGGCCGCCGCGTACTGTGCCGTCGGCTCGGCCGCCAGCAGCTGGTAGACCGTGTTGAACGGAAGTCTCTGCAACCCGCAGACGCTGTAGAGGTCCTTGACCCGCTCGGCGATCCCGTCGGTCCGCGAGTCCCGGTAGTGCACCGGGTTGCCGAGCAGCGCCCCGTCGGCGTCGATCAGCCCGTAGTCGACGGCCCACGAGTCGATGCCGATGCTCCGCACCGGACCAGCCTTGGCCAGCCCGTCGAGCACCCCCCGGTACAGCGACAGGATGTCCCAGTGCAGGGTGCCGCCGACACGGACCGGCTCGTTGGCGAACCGGTGCACGACCTCCAGGTCGAGGGTGCCGTCGTGGAAGCGGCCGACCACGACGCGCCCACTGGACGCGCCGAGATCCACCGCCGCGAACGCCTCGCTCATCGCAGGAACGCCGCTGCGACACCCGCGTCGACGGGAACGTGCAGGCCGGTGGTGTGGGTCAGGTCGCCACCGGTGATCGCGAAGACCGCGTTGGCGATGTGCTCGGGCAGGACCTCCCGCTTGAGCAGGGTGCGCTGCGCGTAGAACTCACCCAGCTTCTCCTCGGGCACCCCGTACACGGCCGCACGGTCGGCGCCCCATCCCCCGGCGAAGATGCCGGAACCCCGTACCACGCCATCGGGGTTGATGCCGTTGACCCTGACGCCGTGCGGGCCGAGCTCCGCGGCCAGCAGACGGACCTGGTGGGCCTGGTCGGCCTTGGCGGCGCCGTAGGCGACGTTGTTGGGCCCCGCGAAGATCGAGTTCTTGCTGGAGATGTAGATGATGTCGCCGCCCATGCGCTGCGCGATCAGCACCCGCGCGGTCTCCCGCGACACCAGGAACGAGCCCTTGGCCATCACGTCGTGCTGCAGGTCCCAGTCCCGGGCGGTGGTGTCGAGCAGCGACTTCGACAGCGACAGGCCGGCGTTGTTGACGACCAGATCAACCCCGCCAAAGGCCAACACCCCTTGCTGTACGGCAGCAGCCACGGCGTTCTCGTCGGTGACGTCGAGGCTCACCGCCACGGCGACATCCGTCCCACCGATCTCCGCGGCCACGGCCGCCGCCGCCCCGGTGTCGCGATCGCTGACCACGACGCACGCGCCCTCGGCGGCCAGGCGCAGCGCGATCGCCCGGCCGATCCCCGAACCGGCGCCGGTGACCAGGGCGACCCGGGTGGCGAGGGCCTTCGGCTTCGGCATGCGCTGAAGTTTCGCCTCCTCGAGCGCCCAGTACTCGATGCGGAACTTCTCCGACTCGTCGATCGGCGCATACCGGGAGATCGCCTCGGCCCCGCGCATTACGTTGATCGCGTTGACGTAGAACTCGCCGGCCACCCGCGCGGTCTGCTTGTTGGCGCCGAACGAGAACATGCCCACGCCCGGGACCAGCACGATCGCCGGGTCGGCGCCCCGGATCGCCGGGCTGTCCGCGGTGGCGTGCCGCTCGTAGTAGCCGCGGTAGTCCTCCCGGTAGGCCTCGTGCAGCTCCGTGAGCCGGGCGACCACGTCGTCGAGGGGCGCATCCGGGGCGGTGTCCACGACCAGTGGCTTGACCTTGGTGCGCAGGAAGTGGTCCGGGCAGGAGGTGCCGAGAGCGCCCAGCTCGGCCAGGCGCTCGCTGCCCACGAACTCCAGGACCACGTCGCTGTCGTTGTAGTGGCCCACCTGGGGACGGTCGGTGGAGGCCAGCCCCCGGATCACCGGGAAGAGGGCGGCGGCGCGCTCGTGTCGCCGGTTCTGCTCCAGTGCCGTCACCACTGTCGCGCCGAACGGCTCGGCACGGCCGTGCTCCTCGATGTAGGCCGCCGCCGTATCGATGATCTCGTTGGAGTTCGCCTCGCACTCGTCACTGGTCGCACCCCACGCGGTGATCCCGTGCCCGCCCAGGATGACGCCGATCGCCTGCGGGTTCGCCCGGTACGCGGCGGCGATGTCCAGCCCCAGCTGGAAGCCCGGCCGCCGCCAGTCCACCCACAGCACCCGGTCGCCGAAGATCTCCTTGGTTAGCGCCGGCCCGTCGGCGGCCGTCGCGATCGCGATCCCGGCATCCGGGTGCAGGTGGTCCACGTGCGGCGCGTCGACCAGCCCGTGCATCGCGGTGTCGATGCTCGGCGCCGCGCCCCCGCGCCCGTGCAGGCAGTAGTCGAAAGCGGCGACCATCTCGTCCTCACGCTCGACGCCCGGGTAGACACCGGTGAGCGCCCGCAGCCGGTCCAGGCGGAGCACGGCCAGCCCCTTCCCGGTGAGGGTGCCGAGGTCACCGCCGGAGCCCTTGACCCACACCAGGTCGACCGAGTCCCCGGTCACCGGGTCGATGTCGGCCCCCTTGGCAGAGGTGTTGCCGCCGGCGTAGTTGGTCGTCCGCGGATCCGCCCCGAGGCGGTTGGAGCGGGCGATGAGCTCGGAGACTACGGGGTTGGTCATGGAGATCCGCTCTTCTTCGTCGTGTTCGGCGTTCAAATCGTGAAACGTTTCAGAGTTACCGGTAGATTACGTGCGGCCGCTCACCCGGGTCAAGGCCCATCCCCGACCCACTCCGACCACCCACCACACTCACCATCACGCCCACACCCACCACGGCCGCCACAACGCCCACAGCCATCACGCCCAGCCACCAGGCCCACCGCCACCACAGCCACAGGCCCACCACAACGCCCACAGCCCACCAGGGCCACCACACCCACAGGCCCACCACACCCACACGAGCGGGCGCCTACACCCAGGCACACGCCGGGCGCCCCCACCGCCCCACGCAGGCCGGCACCCGCACCCAGCGACCCCACCGGGCAAAACCGCCGCCCACCAACGCCAACCCCAACAACAAATCGACCACCACCACCACCACCACCACCCACACAAGCCAGCGCCTACACCCAGGCACACGCCGGGCGCCCCCACCGCCCCACCCAGGACGGCACCCCCACCCAGCAACCCCACCGGGCAAAACCGCCGCCCACCAACACCAACCCCAACAACAAATCGACCACCACCACCACCACCACCCACCCACACAAGCCAGCGCCTACACCCAGGCACACGCCGGGCGCCCCCACCGCCCCACCCAGGACGGCACCCCCACCCAGGCACACGCCGGGCGCCCCCACCGCCCCGCCCAGGGCGGCACCCGCACCCAGCGACCCCACCGGGCAAAACTGCCGCCCACCAACGCCAACCCCATCAACAAATCCACCACCACCCCACCCACACAAGCCAGCACCTACACCCAGGCACACGCCGGGCGCCCCCACCGCCCCACCCAGGACGGCACCCCCACCCAGCAACCCCACCGGGCAAAACCGCCGCCCACCAACACCAACCCCATCAACAAATCGACCACCACCAACCACGACGGCAGAAACGCCCAAACAACAACCGGGCACGCCTAACGCCCGCCAAACAAGACGAGACAAAACCCCAAACAACCACCGGGCACACCCAGCGCCGCCAACCACGACACCAGGTCGCACGATCAGGGCTGTGTGAACTCACCGTCACTGTCACGATGGCCGCCGAAGACCGGGAAGCTGAACGACGTTCCGGGCGGCATGAGACATGCGAGGGACGATTTTGAAGGTGCCGGCAGCGCGGACACACAGCACCGCCCGCGCGGACACACGGCACCGCCCGAGGGGGCACGTGGTCGGTTTTCAGGCGGAGCCGACAGACAGAGCGTGACGTCCGGGAACACGCCCACGCCCGCGTGCCTCAGCGATGCCGGCGGGTGATAGCTGGCGCTGACGGGAGGTCGGGCGCTCGATGCGAACTCGCTTCGGCATACCACCCTGGCACTTTCGGGTCGCCGGGTTCGGCTGCGGCGTCGAGTCTATCCGAGCCCGGAAGTCGGCTGGTCCCGGGTCCGCAGGCCGGACGCCGCAGAGGAGCCGCCGCGAAACGCCGACACAGGGCGACGCCGCAGAGGAGCCGCCGCGAAACGCCGACACAGGGCGACGCCGCAGAGGAGCCGCCGCGAAAGGCCGCCGCAGGGAGGCCGCCACGGAGGAGCCGCCGCGAAAGGCCGCCGCGGGGAAGCCGCCGCAGGGAAGTGGGCGGCCACCCCGGATCAGGCGGTGGCGGGCATGCTCTCGCCTCCGTGCCATGAGCGCCACAGCGCCGCATAGGGTCCGTCGGCGGCGACGAGTTCGTCGTGGGTGCCGAGCTCGATGATGCGCCCGGCGTCCATGACGGCGACGCGGTCGGCGTCGTGTGCGGTCTGGAGACGGTGCGCGATGGCGATGACGGTCCGGGAGTGCAGTACCGCCGCCAGCGAGCGTTCCGCGGCCCGGGCCGCGGTCGGGTCGAGCAGGGCGGTCGCCTCGTCGAGGATGACGGTGTGCGGGTCGGCGAGGACCACCCGGGCGAGGGCGAGCTGCTGGGCCTGCGCGCCGTCGAGGGGGTGTTCGCCGAGGTCGCGGTCGAGGTCGTCGGCCCAGTCGGCGCCGACGGTGTGCAGGGCGGCCTCGAGTTCGGCGTCGGGTGCGGCGACCATGAGGTTCTCCCGCAGGGTCTCCCGGAACACATGGTGTTCCTGGGTGACCAGGACGACGTGGCGGCGCAGCTGGTCGGGTGGCAGTTCGGCGATGGCGACGCCGCCGACGGTGACGGTGCCGGCGGTGGGCCGTTCGACGCCGGCGACGAGCCGTCCGAGGGTGGATTTGCCGGCGCCGGACAGGCCGACGATGGCGAGGCGTTCGCCGGGGCGGACGGTGAGTTCGACGTCGTGGAGCACGTCGCGGCCTTCGTCGTAGGCGTAGCGGACGCCCCGTACCTCGATGCGCTCGTCGGCGGGTGTCAGGTTGGAGACGGGGCCCGGGTTGGGGACGGCGCCGAGGCCCTCGACGCGGGCGAAGGATGCCCCGCCGGCCTGGATCTGGTCGAGGAAGATCAGGATGGTGTCCAGCGGGCTGACCAGTTGCCGCAGGTAGAGGACGGCTGCGGCGACGGTGCCGACGCTGACCCGGCCGTCGAGGTGCAGCAGGCCGCCGAGGACGAGCCCGAGGACGGCCGGCACCGCGTAGGAGGTTTCGGCGAGCGGGAAGAACACGCTGCGCAGGCCGAGCGTGACGAGCCGGGTGCGCCGGGTCTCGGTGAGGGCCGCGCCGCCGGCGGTGATGCGGCGTTCCTGCAGGCCGAACGCCTCGACGGTGCGGGCGCCGTCGGTGGTGGCGGCGAGTTCGTCGGCGAGCTGGGAGGTCGCTGCGCCTTCGGTGAGGTAGGCGTTGCGGGCGCGGCGGAGGTACCAGCGGGTGATGAACCAGATGCCGGAGAAGCCGATGACGCCGACGCTGCCGAGCAGCGGGTCGAGGACGATCACGGCGACGATGAGGAACACCATCTGCACTACGCCGACGAAGATCGGTGGCAGGAAGTCGCGCAGCGCGGTGGCGACGCCGTCGACGTCGGTGCTGCCGCGGGCGGCGAGGTCACCGGCGGGGGTGCGTTCGACGACGGAGGCGGGCAGGCCGAGCACCCGGTCGAGGAAGATCTCGCGGATGCGGGCGGCGGTGCGTTCGCCGAACCGGTAGGCGGCGGACAGCGCGTAGCGCGACAGCAGGGTCTGTGCGACGGCGCAGAGCAGGACGGCGAGGGCGAGCCGGTCGACGTCGCCGACCCGGCCTCCGGCGGCGACGGTGTCGATGATCCGGCCGAGCAGCCACGGCCCGCCGAGCCCGGCCGCGGCGGCCAGCGAACTGAGGACCAGCATCCCGGTGACGGCCCGGCCGTCGGCGGCGATCAGCCGGCGGGCGGCGAGAACGACCTCGCGAGGACTGGCGACGGGAAGCAGCGTGGTCACAGACGACCTCCGAAGCCGGAACCGACGAGAAGCAGCGTGGTCACAGACGACCTCCGAAGCCGGAACCGACGAGAAGCAGCGTGGTCACAGACGACCTCCGGAGCGGGAACCGACGGGGAACGCGGCGGTCACGGACGGAACGGGAACCGACGGCGGGGAGCGGGGCGGTCACAGGTCGTCTCCGAACGCGCGGGCCACGAGGGCGCGGTACCCGGGGACGGCGGCGAGCAGTTCCCGGTGGGTGCCGGTGGCGGCGACCCGGCCGCCGACCAGGTAGTGGACGGTGTCGGCGCGGTCGAGCAGCACCGGCGAGGTGGTGGCCAGGACGGTGCCGCGGCCGGTACGCGCGACGCTGAGCCGATCGGCGATGGCGGCCTCGGTGTGCGCGTCGACGGCCGAGGTGGGTTCGGCGGCGAGCAGCATCTCCGGGTCGGTGTAGACGGCCCGGGCCAGCCGGACCCGCTGCCGCTGCCCGCCGGACAGGTTGCGCCCGCCCCAGTCGACGGGCCGGTCCAGGTCGTCGCCGACGTCGTGGGCGACGGCGGTGTCCAGGGCCCGGCGGACGCGGTCGTCGTCGGGGTCGGCCGCGCCGGCGACGACCGACCGCAGTGGTCCGGCGAACAGGTCGGCGTCGTGGGTGGCGACGAGGATGCGGGATCTGATGTCGGGCTGGGCGATCCCGGCGAGTGGCCGCCCGCCCCAGGTGGCGTCGCTGGGCCGGTAGCGGCCGAGCCGGTCGAGGATCTCGGCGGCGTCGGCGGGCCGGTCGCCGGCGAGGGCGGTGAACCGGCCGGGTTCGGCGCGCACCCCGGACCCGGGGTCGTACAGGGCGGCCGGGCCGTCGGGGGCGGGCTCGCCGGCCGGGTCGTCCTCGGGCAGGCGCAGAAAGTCGGTGATGCGGCGGGCGGCGACGATGCCCCGGGTGACGTCGAACCCGACGAAGATCATCACGTTGACCGGGATGACCAGCATCGCGGTGTAGCCGTAGACCGCGACGAGCTGTCCGGCGGTGAGGTCGCCGTCGACGGCGAGCCGGGCGGCCAGCCAGATCACCACGGCGAGGAACACCACCGGCAGGCCGTCGCCGAGCGCGCCGATCCAGCTGGACGGGCCGCCGACCCGGTAGCCCTGGTCGCGCAGTCTCGCCGACTCACGCCGGTAGCGCTCCAGGTGGGCCTCCTTGCCGCCGAGCCCGTTGAGCACGCGCAGGCCGCCGATCACGTCGACCAGCCTGCCGTTGAGTTCGCCCTGGTGGTGGCGGTACCGTCCGGCGGCCCGCTGGGTGCGGCGCAGCAGGGGCGCGATGATCAGGGCCAGCACCGGCACGCCGATCAGGACGACCGCGGCGAGCAGGCCGGAGATCTGTTCGAGCAGGAACGCGACGACGCAGAAGGCGATGAC
The DNA here is from genome assembly GCF_042650585.1 of Actinoplanes subglobosus. Classification (NCBI taxonomy): domain Bacteria; kingdom Bacillati; phylum Actinomycetota; class Actinomycetes; order Micromonosporales; family Micromonosporaceae; genus Actinoplanes; species Actinoplanes subglobosus. Next base: position 467,023 of record NZ_JBHSBL010000020.1, on the reverse strand, counting down.
CGCGGCGACGCCGACGCCACCGGCGTTCATGGCGCGGCCGACGGTCCAGACGTCGGAGATGCCGATGGTGACGACCTCGCCGGCGGTGACCCGGCGGGGCAGGGCCGCGCCGAGCCGGGTGGCGTGGGTCATCACCAGGTCGGCGGTCTTCAGTGCGGCGGCCAGCCGGAGCTTGGTCATGCTGCGGTGCCGCATGATGCCGAGCCCCGCGCTGGCCGCGCCGACGATCAGGATCACCGCGGCCCAGGCGAAGAGGACGCCGGCGCGGCGCGGCGCGAGGCCGCGGTCGATCGCCTGGGAGATGAGGTACGGCGTGACGGCCAGACTGACGAACCAGAGCGACCCGAACATCGCCCCGCGCGCCACCCAGCCTTTCACCTGCCGGGCCAGCCACCACAGATATCGAACGGGTCCCCGCGTCTCCACCACGACGGCCATGCTGCCGCACCGCCGCTGGGGCGTGTCACCCGATTTTCACCGGCTGTTCCGCCCTCGGACGGGCCAGCAGCACCACTGTCAGGGCCGCTACCAGGGCGAACCCGGCGGCCATGACGACCGCGTCACTCAGCCCGCCGGCGTACACGTTCTGCTGAGGGGAGACGTCGGCGAAGACTGTGCCGAAGATCGCAACACCGAACGCGAACCCGAGCTGGCGGAACGTGTTGAGTGCCCCGCCGGCCATGCCGCTGCGCTCGTGCGGCACCTCGTTCAGCACCGCCGACGACAGGACCGGCAGCACCACGCCGACGCCGAGCCCGACCAGGATCAGCCCGGGGATGAGGACCGCGCCGCCGCTGTCCGCGCCGACGGCCGACTGGGCGAGGTCGCCGGCCGCGACCAGCAGCAGCCCCGCTCCGATCGTGATCCACGGCCGGGCCTGCTGGAGGAACCGTCCGGCGAGCGCCCCGACCAGCAGCGCGGCGCCGCTCAGTGGGAGGGCGCCGAGGAGTCCGGCGTCGACCGGCCCGTGCCCGAGGACCCGCTGCAGCCAGATCGTGGTGAACGGCAGGTAGGCGAACGCGGCCGCCTGGCACAGGAACGCGGCGATGATCAGCCCGGTGAACCCGGGTCGCCGGAACAGCGCGAGGTCCAGCATCGGTGCGGCGGAGCGGCGTTCGACGGCGACGAACAGCGCGGTCCCGGCCAGGCCGAGGGCGAGCGGGCCGAGCACGGCGGTGGCGGTCCAGCCGTCGTCGGCGGCCCGGATCAGCCCGTAGACCAGCGCGGTCGCGGCCAGGGTGAAGGTGATCGTGCCGGGGATGTCGAAACGGCCGGCCCGGTCGGAGCGGGACTCGGTGACCGTACGCATCGTGAACCAGACCGCGACCACGACGATCGGCAGGTTGACCAGGAAGATCCAGCGCCAGCCGAGATGTTCGGTGAGCAGGCCGCCGGCCAGCGGCCCGGCCGCGGTGGCGGCGCCGTTGACCGCGCCCCACACGCCGAAGGCGATGCCGCGGTCGCGGCCCCGGTAGGTGACGTTGAGGATGGCCACCGTGGTGGCGAACATCGCGGCGCCGCCGACGCCCTGCAGGACCCGGGCGGCGACCAGCGTGTCCACGGTCGGCGCGAGCGCGCAGAGCAGCGAGGACAGACCGAAGAGCACGAGACCGGTGAGGTACGTGACCCGGCGCCCGTACCGGTCGGCGAGGGCTCCGGCGCCGAGCAGCAGCGCGGCGAGTGCCAGGGCGTAGCCGTCGAGGACCCAGGCCAGGTCGTCCGGGCCGGCTTCGAGGTGGGCGGCGATGCTGGGCAGCGCGACGATGACGATGGTGACGTCGACGAGCAGCAGGAAGGTGCCGAGACAGACGGCGAGCAGGGGTGACCACTTTCGCATGCGCCGCACTCTGCCGCCTGCTCTTCCCACCGCACCACGTTTTCAGCGGCATGCGGCGGATCTCGACATTCGGCTAGCGTTCACGGGGTGGATATCGACATGTTGGACCGGCAGATCGTGCACGCGCTGCGGGTCGACGGCCGGGCCGGCTACCGGGAGATCGGTGCGGTCCTCGGCATCTCCGACCAGACGGTGGCCCGGCGCTACCGGCGGCTGCGGGAGGGCGCCGGGGTCCGGGTGGTGGGCATGCCCAATCCGATCCGGCTGGGCTACGAGTCGTGGATGCTGCGGCTGCACACCTCGCCGGACATGGCCGGGCCGCTCGCCGACGCGCTGGCCCGCCGGCCCGACACCGCCTGGGTGAGCGTGTTCTCCGGCGGCACCGAGATCTCCTGCCTGGCCCGGCTGGCCGCGCACGCCGACCGGGAGTCGCTGCTGCTGGACAGGTTGCCGCGCACGCCCCGGCTGGTGTCGGTGACCGCGCACTGCCTGATCCACCATTTCGTCGGCGGCGCGGTCGGCCCGGACCGGCGCGACGACGCACTGACCGCCGGGCAGATCGCCGCGCTCACCCCGGACGGGGTGCCGGCCCCGCCACCGCCACCGTTCACGATCGGCGCCTCCGGCCGGCCCGCCGGCCCGGCCGGCACGTCACCGATCCGGCTGGCCGACGGTGACGAGGCTCTGCTGGAGGTGCTGTCGCGGGACGGGCGGGCCGGTTACGCGGAGCTGGCCGCGGCGACCGGCTGGCCGGAGTCGACGGTCCGCCGGCGGATGCGGGAGCTGCGCCGGTCCGGGGCCCTCTACTACGACGTCGAGGTACGGCCGCAGGTGTTCGGTTTCCTGGCCCCGGTGCTGCTCTGGGTGACGGTGGCGCCCGCCCGGCTGGCCGCCGTCGGGGCCGCGCTGGCCGAGCACGAGGAGGTGGTCTTCGCGGCCGCCACGACCGGCTCGACGAACCTGGTGGCGACGGTGATCTGCACCGACATGGCGGCCTTCTACCGCTACCTGACCGAGCGGATCAGCGGCCTGGACGGCGTCGACCGGGTGGAGTCCGCGCCCCTGCTGCGGCACGTGAAGCAGCTCGGCCGAGTGTGAACACCCCGTTACGTTCCCGCCTCCCGGGCAACCATCGGCCCCCGGGGGACGTCATTGATCAATGAGGGCGTCACGCCCGGCGTGCCGGCGATCGCGGTTCGTGATCCACCGGCGTGCTGGAGCTCTTGCGAGGGGCGGCGGCACCGGTTCGGGCCGCCGCCCCTCGGCACGGTGTCAGGGCCGCTCGACGCGGGTCGGGTTGCCGCGGACCAGTTCGTCGTGGATCCGCCACCGCGCCGTCTCCGCCGCCTGCGAGGCCGCCGCGTCACCGGCTTCCAGACGCTCCCGGATCAGCCGCAACGCGATGCCCCGGTTGAGGCTGAGCTGCCGCTCGGTGTCGGCGACCACCACGATCCCGCTGGGCCGGTGGGTGGCCCGGACCGCGGTGCTGGCCTTGTTGCGGTGCTGCCCACCGGGCCCGCCGGTGCGGGTCGGCACGATCTCCACGTCCGCCTCGTCGAAGACGGTCCGCTCGACGCCGACCGAACACCGCCGCGCCGTCACATACCAGTTCTTGCGCCCGGGGCCGGCCCGATAGGGACTCGGCGCCTGCCAGCACAGCGTCCCGCTCCACGACGCGGCGAACTCGGCCTCCCCCGCACCGCTGATCTCCAGCAGCACCGACCGGAACGTCCCGGCCCGCTCCCCCGCCACGGTCTCCACCCGCCGGGTGGTGATCTTCCGCTGCGCGGCATCGGCCTCCAGCCGACCGACCAGCCGGGCCAGCGCCCACGAGCACTCCTGCGGTCCGCGGCCGGCGGAAACCATCAGATGTACGGCCATCGTGCCCCCGTTCCACGAGGTGCGGAGTCGCCGCCCACACCATGGCGGCACGGTCGTGGCATTCCGGTGACCACCGCATTCAGCCCGGCGGCCGCGTCTCGGCCGGGAGCCGTGGCGACCTCGCGCGGACAGCCACGGTGCCCTTCCCGGCCGTACCGGAAAATCGACGGCGGTCTCATGCCCACCGCCGGAAGGGTGCGATGCGGCCGGTGCCCGGCGGCCGTGACCGGGTGCCGCGGCAGCCGTCGGAGGATCCGGCTCCGTGGCGTGGCTCCGGTCCGGTGAAGACCGGCCGGCAGAGCCCCCCGGTGTCGGGCGCGGGCCGGGCCGCTCGTTTCCACCAGCCGATCACCGCTGCTCACCCCCGCCCTGCCAGGAGGTCCCGGTGTGCCGGGAACCGCCCCGCCGCGGCGGGCGGGTGAAGAACACCGGCCGTGGTGGACGGTCGGCGAACCGCCGCCACCGGACCACCGGGACGCACCCGGTGACCGCGCGGAGAGCCGCCGCACCCGCGGAGGCCGCACTCGACGAAGCAGCCGCACTCATCGACGGCCTCCTTTCCGGGGGGCCAGATCGGCCGTCTTGTAGGTGACCAGCGGGACCGTGCTGACGACGGGCGTGGCGAGCCGGTGCGCGACCAGGTCGCCGATCACCTGCTCGATCCGCTTGTAGGCGCCGGGCGCCTCCTCGAAGAGCAACTGGCGGTCGCCGCAGACGACGATGGAACCGACCGCCGTACGCCGCAGCTCCTCGACCGTGTGTTTGGCACGGCCACGCCGCAGCGCGTCGCTCCGGGACATCTTGCGCCCGGCGCCGTGCGCCACCGAGTGCCCGGCCCCGGCGCCGGCATGCCCGGCCACCAGGAACGACCGGGTGCCGCGGGTGCCGGCGATGAGCACGTCGGTGCCGTCGCCGGGTGCGGCGCCCTTGCGGTGCAGGTAGTGCCCGCCGCGGACCTCGGCGGAGTTGTGGCAGACGTCGGTGACGGGTTCGCCGAGTTCGGCGCCGAGGGCGTCGGCGACCCGCTCGGCCATGATCCGCCGGTTGAGGTGTCCCCACCGGACCGCCTCGTCGTGGGCGGCCAGGTAGGCCGCCGGGTCGGCGGCCGGGCCCGCGCCGTGCACCTCGGTGTGCGACCGCAGGATGCGCTCGCCGAGACCGCGGGAGCCGCTGTGCACGATCAGGACGGTGTCCCCCGCGGTCAGGCCGAGCCGCTCGGCGTGCCCGCCGTCGAGCACCTCGTCGACCCTGGCGAGCTCGACGAAGTGGTTGCCGCGCCCGACGGTGCCGAGCTGGTCGGTGTATCCGGCGGGGATGTCCGTGCCGGGCAGATCGGCCGGGTCGACCGGCTCGTCCAGGTCGGGGAAGCGGCCGGCCAGCCGCTCCGGGACGACCCGCTTGAGCCGGATCGGGAACACCGCGATGCCGCAGCCGATGTCCGAGCCGACCAGGAGCGGGTAGAGCACCGAGGAGAGCATCGCGGCGCCGATCGGGGCGCCCTTGCCGGGGTGCAGGTCGGGCATCCCGGCGACGTGGATCATGCCGTCCAGTGCGGCGACCTGGTGGCACTGGTCGACGGCGTCGGATTCGATCCAGCTGCCGGACTCGGCGAAGACGGTGACGGTGGCACGGGTGGACTGCTGAGTGGAGTGCTGTGAAGACAAAATGCTTCTTCCCATGACGGTGGGGCGCGGCCCGCGGGATGCGGGGGCGCCGGGCTGAGGGCACGGTTCACGGCACGCCGACGAGGGCGGTGCCGGAGCAGGCGGCAGTGGACGCCGCCGCGGGGTGCGCTGGGTAAAGGCCTCAGTACGTCATGCGGTCCACCCAACCGGACCGGCCGGGCGACGGCAACCGATTTAAAAGTGTCTTATTACTGGCCGGTTAACCTGACGCCGCCACAGATCTGCGCAGATCTCCCACTCCCCCTCCGACCTGGGAGATTCCCATGCCTTTCCCCCGTCGCGCCCTGGCCGTGCTGTGTGCCGCGGCGGTCGCCGTCGTCGCCACCCCGGCACTGTCGTCGGCTGCCGTCAACCCGTACGAGCGAGGCCCCGCCCCGACCGTGGCGTCCCTGGAGGCCGCCACCGGACCGTTCGCGATCGAGTCGGTCACCGTGGCCCGCGCCGAGGTCAGCGGGTTCGGTGGCGGCACCGTCTACCACCCCACCGACACGTCGGCGGGCTCGTTCGGGGCGGTGGCGATCGTGCCCGGTTTCAGCGCGTCACAGTCCGGTGTGGCGTGGCTGGGCCCACGTCTGGCCTCGCAGGGTTTCGTCGTGTTCACGATCGACACGACCGGCTCCTACGACCAGGCGGACAGCCGTGGCGCCCAGTTGCTGGCCGCCCTCGACTACCTGACCACGAGCAGCGCCGTCCGTACCCAGATCGATCCTGATCGTCTTGCCGTCGCCGGTCATTCGATGGGCGGTGGAGGCGCGCTGGTCGCGGCCCGGACCCGCCCGTCGCTGCGTGCGGCGCTCCCGCTGGCTCCCTGGCACGGCACGAAGACCTGGCCTGAGGTACGCGCGGCGACGCTGATCGTCGGCGCCGACAACGATCTCATCGCACCTGTCGGCTCGAACGCGGAGGCCTTCTACGTGGGCCTGACCGGCGCGCCGGAGAAGGCCTACCTGGAGCTGGACGACGCCGGCCACTGGGCGCCGACGGCGAACCAGAACCCGCTGGTCGCGAAGTACAGCGTGGCCTGGCTGAAGCGGTTCCTCGACGAGGACACCCGCTACGAGCGGTTCCTCTGCCCGGCGCCGGCGGGCCCGGGCATCCAGGAGTACCGCGACACCTGTCCACACGTCTGACATACCGCCGGGTCCAGGTACGGGCTGGGATTACCTCCTTTGTTACCGCCGGGTTAACTTATCGACATCCCTCGATTCCAGGAGCCCCAATACCCCAGGGAGTTCCCATGCCCGTTCCTGCCCGCACCCGGAAGCTCGCACTACTGACCGCTCTCTGCGCCGCCTTCGTCCTGGCGACGCCCGCACCACCGGCCGCGGCCGCCAACCCGTACGAGCGCGGCCCGGCACCCACCAACGCCAGCATCGAGGCGTCCCGCGGCACGTTCGCGATCGCCCAGGTCACCGTGGCACGCTCCAGCGTCTCCACGTTCGGTGGCGGCACCATCTACTACCCGACCGACACCAGCGCCGGAACGTTCGGGGCCATCGCCGTCTCCCCCGGCTTCACCGCGTCGCAGTCGAGCATCGCCTGGCTCGGCCCGCGGCTCGCCTCGCAGGGCTTCGTGGTGATCACCATCGACACCCGCAGCACCCTCGACCAGCCGGACAGCCGCGGCACGCAGTTGCTGGCCGCCCTCGACTACCTGACCAACACCAGCTCGGTGCGCACCCGCATCGACGCCACCCGCCTCGGCGTGATGGGCCACTCGATGGGTGGCGGCGGCAGCCTGGCCGCGGCCCGCACCCGGCCCGCACTGCAGGCGGCGGTCCCGATGACCCCGTGGCACGGCACGAAGAGCTGGACCACGGTACGCGTTCCGACCCTGATCATCGGCGCCGAGAACGACACGGTGGCTCCGGTGTCGTCACACGCCGAGCCGTTCTACACGAGCCTGACCACCGCGCCCGACAAGGCCTACCTGGAACTCAACAACGCCAGCCACTCGGCCCCGACCGAGGGCGGCAGCGTGACCGTCGCGAAGTACAGCCTGTCCTGGCTGAAGCGCTTCATCGACAACGACACCCGCTACGACCAGTTCCTGTGCCCGGCCCCGTCCGGCACCGCCATCCAGGAGTACCGCGACACCTGCCCGCACTCCTGACCCCCCGAGGGCCCGGCCACCGAGCCGGGCCCTCACCCGTTCACAGCGGGCGGTCAGTCGGCGAGCCAGGTGTGCAGGCTGCCGCCGTAGGGGGTGAAGGCCACCGCCGCCAGTGCCAGCCACAGCACGATGAGCAGCAGGGCCCGCCGGATCCGGCGGGCGTCGCCGTCGCGCCGGCCTGACGCCACCGCGAAACCGCCGAGCAGGACGCCGACCGCCACCACCGGGACCACCAGCATGGCCGTCAGCCGGGCGATGCCGAAGATCCACGCGAACGGGTTGGAGACCGAGTCCCAGCCGAACGGGATCGAGTCCTTCGGGTCGCCGAGCCGGTCCAGCCCCGGCGCCAGCAGCGCACTCCAGTCGCCGCTGCGCACGACCGCGAGCAGCAGCAGCCCGAACCCGCCGAGCAGATATAGCGCGATCAGCAGGAACTGTGCCACGCCCAGCAGACGCGTCTTGATCATGGACGGCAACCTACAACCCTCCACTGGAGAACACCGCGCCGGGCGGCTCAGAACAGGGTGGGCGGGCCCTCGGGTTCCAGGGACGACGCCGGTGGCGGAGGTGGCAACGGCTCCAGGTCCGGCACCAGGGCGCGGACCTCGTCGTGGAAGCGGCGGCACAGTTCCGGCGCGTCCGCATTGTCCGGTGTGTGCACGAAGAACGTCGGCGATCGGCCCTCGCGCAACCAGCCGGCGACGATCGGCACCCATTTCCGCCAGCCTTCGACGGTACGGCCGGTGGCGTCCCGCCCCAGGTAGCGAATGATCGGCCGATCGGTGAGAGCGTCGGTGCGCAACGGCATGCGGGGTTTCTTCAGCCAGGCGTCACGTTCGGCGTCACTGGTCGGGGGTGTGCGGAAGAACTCGGTCGTGTCGAACGGCACCCACTCCGCCCCGACGGTGCCGAGCAGGTCCTCGAGGTGGCGCGGGTGGTGGAAGAAGGCCGGATCGCGAACCTCTACGGCGTACCGGAAAGAATCGGGCAGAAGTCTCAGGAACCGTGCGAGAGCCGGAAGGTCGCCGGGTCCGAAGGATCCCGGCAGTTGCACCCACAGGGCGTGGATCCGTGGCCCGAGCGGTTCGATCACACGCAAGAACTCCGACATTCCGGAGATGTCGGAGAGAGCGGCGCCGTGCGTGACCTCCCTCGGCAGCTTCAGGACGAACCGGAAGTCCGCCGGGGCCTGGGCCGCCCACCCGGAAACCGTGGCGAGGGTGGGCGTCGCGTAGAAGGTCGTGTTGCCTTCGACCGCATTGCACCACCCGGCGTATGACCGAAGGCGATCAGTGCCGGACGCCGGGATGAACCGGCCCTGCCACGATTTCAGGCTCCACATGGCGCAGCCGACGTGCAGTCTCATCCGTTCCACCGGTCCTCGTGGATCGCCTCGCTGACCGGGCGCCGCCGCCGCCAGCCGTGCCGTTCCAGGTCGGGGACGGTTTCGAGATGGCTGACCGGGCCGACGCAGAGCCACGCGACCGGACGGATCCCGGCCGGGATGCCGAGCAGTTCGCCCAGGAACTCCTCGCGGTAGAACGACACCCAACCGACACCGAGACCCTCGGCGGTGGCGGACAACCACAGGTTCTGGATGGCGAGGCAGACCGAGTACAGGCCGGCGTCGGCGATCGCGTGCCGGCCGAGGACCGCGGGCCCGCCGCGCGCCGGATCGTAGGTGACCACGATCGACAGGCCCGCCTCCAGCACCCCGTCGATCTTGATGCGGGCGAACCGGGCGGCGGCCTCCCCGCTCAGCGTCGCGGCGAAGACGTCCCGCTCGGTGCGGACGTGCTCGTGAAAGGCCTTGCGCACGGTGTCCGAGCGGACGATCACGAAGTCCCACGGCTGGGAGAGGCCGACGCTCGGGGCCGCGTGCGCGGCGGCGAGGATCCGGTCGAGGACCTCGGGGTCGACGGCCTCCCCGGTGAACTCCGCACGGACGTCGCGGCGGCGATGGATGACGTCGTAGAGCCCCTCGATCACCGACGGAAGGTATCAGCCGAAGCGCCCTCGGTCACCGACGGGCGGTGCGGCCCTCCCGCGCCCCGGCTCACCGTCACCCGGCGCACCACCCACACCCCGGATCACCGCCACCCGGCGGCACCACCCACACCCCGGATCACCGCCACCCGGCGGCACCACCCGCACCCCGGATCACCGGCGGGCGGTGCCTGTCGACGCCCGGGCGACCAGGGCCGGCACGAAGGTGGCCTGCTCGTGGACGTGATCGGGATTGGTGGCCTCGTCCAGGACCAGGCGCGCCGCGGTCCGCCCGAGCTCCTGCCGCGGCTGCCGGACCGAGGTGAGCGGCACCGCGGCGGCGGCCGCGAAGTCGATGTCGTCGAAGCCGACGATCGCCAGGTCGTCGGGAACCCGCAGCCCGGCCGTGACGGCGTGCTGCAGCAGGCCCAGCGCGAGCAGGTCGTTGGCGCAGAACGCCGCCGTCGGGCGCCGCCGGGTGGGCAGCCCGGCCAGCCGCTCCCCGGCCGAGCGGCCCTCGTTGACGGTGAGCGCCTCGGTCGGCAGGTGGATCAGGTCCTCCTCGGGCATGCCGAACTCGGCCCACACCGCGCGGGCGCCCTGAAGACGCTCACGAACCTGGCCGATGCTGGACGGCCCGCCCACGAACGCCACACGGCGATGTCCGCGATCGATCAGGTGCTCGACGGCGATGCGGCCGCCGAGGACGTCGTCGACGGCGACCGAGCAGTGCCCGCCGGCCCGGCTGAACCGGTCGACCATGACGAACGGCAGACCCCGCTGGGCCAGATCGGCCAGGTGCGGTGCGTCCGGGTCGACCGGGGTGATCAGGATGCCCTGGACGCGCTGCTGGAGGAGCCGGTCGAGGTGTTTGGCCTCGCGCTCGGACCGGCCGTTGCTGTTGCAGACGAACAGTGACAGGTCGGCGTCCTCGGCGGCGGTCTCGATGCCCTCGGCGACGTCGTGGAAGAACGGGTTGCCGCCGTCGAGCATCACGTAGGCCAGGGCGCGGCTGGTGCCGGCGCGCAACTGCCGGGCCGACTCGTTACGCACGAACCCGAGCTCGGCCATCGCCCGCTCGACCCGCTCACGGGTGGCGACACTGACCACGGCGGGCCGGTTGAGCACGTTGGAGACGGTGCCCAGGGAGACGCCCGCTGCGGCGGCGACGTCCTTCACCGAGGGAGCCCGACCGTTGCGGGGCTGCTGAGTCAACACCTGGGCCTTTCTAACCGAGGCGGGAGGGGCGCCCTGATGGTAAGCACGACGCTTGAAACATTTCAATCCCACCCGGGGGGCAAAGGCGTAAGCTGCGCCCCCACCCGTCGGCTCGTCGAGGCGGACATCGCCGACTGGCTGGAGGTCAGCCGCACTCCCGCGCGGGAGGCGTTGTTCCGGCTGGTGCAGGAAGGTCTCGTGGTCCAGCGTAAAGGCTGGGTGATCCGCGATCACACCCCCGGTCACCGTCGAGGCCGTCTCGTGTGCGGTTCTGACGGTCAGGTGACCGGGCGCAGGTTACGGGAGTCGCACTGGTTCTTGAGCTCGGTCGGGGACAGGTGGCCGAAGTGGGTGGAGCACCAGGCCAGCACCGCGGCCTTGTCGGGGAACTCGCCGACCGCGAACGTCACCCACAACGGCTCGCCGCCGACCAGCTGCTGTTTACCGTAGTCGGTGCTCTTGAGAAGGATCACCGGATGTTCGGTGTCGCCGTGCTCCGAGCGGAGGCGCTCGTGCTCGGCGAGGATGTCACTGAGCTGGAACGTGTGCGTGCCGTCGGCGGCGGTCTGGTAGGGGTCGCTGACACCCGGATACTTCGAGGCGATCTGGGCGACGAACCGGCTGTCGAACGTGACGGTGCCCAGGTCCTGGGCGCGCAGCGACTCCAGCCGGGTCAGCGCCGCCTCCTGCGGGTCGACGGTCGGGGTGGACTCGGTGGGGGTGGACCCGGTCGGGGTGGACTCGGTCGTCGGCGTGTAGTCGGTGGTCACGGTCTCGGTGGGGGTGACCTCGGTGGTGACCGTGTCGGTGGGCGTGACCGGGGGCGTGGGATCGGTGCCGGCCGCGTCCGTGCGGTCGGAGGCCCGCATCAGCACGACACCGCCGGCGGCCCCGGCCACCAGCAGGACGGCCAGGGCGGCGACGATCACCGGGAGTTTCCCGTATCCCCGGCCCGGCGGGAGCGGCGGGAGCGGCTGGAGTTGCTCCGTGGTCCCGAACCCGTCGGCGGCCGGCCAGTCGGAGGGCCCGGCCGGGTAGTGCTGCTGCTGGCGTGCGGGTTCGAAGCGGCCGACGACCACGGTGCCGTCCGGGTCGGCCGGCGAGGCCACCGATGCGAACGGGTCGACCGGCGAGGCCACCGGTGTGAACGGGTCGGCCGGCGGGGACACCGGTGTGAACGGGTCGGCGGCGGGCCTCAGGTGCTCGGCCGGGGGCGTCATCGCCATGGTCGTCGGGTCGAAGTACGCCGCTGACGCGACATCCCATGCGGGCCGGTCCGGCGACTCGGGCGTCTCGGTCACGTCAGTCCTCCAGACCTGTTCTCCCTGGTAACGGGCAGGGGCAAGATCAGATTGATCGCCGCACGTAGATCGGTGATGCGCACATCACCGACGGTAGGTGGCATCGGTCCGTCGCGAAATGCACCTTCCGGGTACGCCTGACGACCGGTCCGTCCACAAGAGCCGGTCGCCTGGACTGCGAACGGCGCAGGGGAGGGCGGTCGCGGCGCAGCCGGGGAGGGAGTGCCTGCGGTCGGGTGGTGGTGGCACGTACCCCCTATGGTCTTTCCGGTGTCGAAGTTGCCGGTGGCCGGGAGTGCGGAATCGTTCGACGCGCTCGATGAGGGTGCGCTGCGTCCGGGGGTCGAGGCGCTGCTGCGGGATCTCGGGGTGGATCCGGCGGGTGCCGAGCGGTTCGCGTCCGGTTCGCTGCCCGTCTACGGTGCGGGCCGGCTGGTGTTGAAGCTGTTCCCGCAGGTGTACCGGGCGGAGTTCCCGGTCGAGACCGGGGTTCTGCAGGCGGTCCACGGGCGGCTGCCGATCGCCACGCCGCGGGTGGAAGCGGCCGGTGAGCGGGACGGCTGGGCGTTCGTGCTGATGGAACGGATGCCGGGGGTGCAGCTCAGCGCGGTGTGGGACCGGATTGCGGCGGGCGACCGGGACCGGCTGGCCGACGATCTGGGGCATGCGGTCGCGGCGCTGCACGCGTTGCCGCTGCCGGAGATCGACGGGTGGTGGCCGGCCGACTGGGACGAGTTCGTGGCCGCGCAACGGGCCGGATGTGCCGAGCGGCAGCGGCGCCGGGGCCTGGACCAGGCGTGGCTGGAGCGCCTCCCGGAGGCCCTCGACGTGGATCTGACCGACCGGCGGCGGGTGCTGCTGCACACTGAGATCATGCGGGACCATCTGCTGGTCGCGCCGGGTTCGGACGGTCGCTGGCGGTTCAGCGGGCTGATCGATTTCGAACCGGCGATGCGGGGCGCCGCCGAGTACGAGTTCGTCGGCGTCGGCTGTTTCGTCGCCGAGGGTGACGGCCGGTTCCTCGGGCGGTTCCTGCGCGCCTACGGGCAACCGGCCGACGACGGGTTCCCGCGGCGGATGATGGCGTGGGCGCTGCTGCACTACTTCAGCAATCTGCCGGCCTGGATGAAACGGCTGCCCGCGGCGGCGACCTTCGACGAACTGGCCGACCGCTGGTTCGGTGTGGCGTGAGCGTGTTGCGCACGGCCACACCGGCCGACGTCGAAGCGATCATGGATGTGCAGCAGGAGGGCTCGATCCGCGCGCTGTCCGGGATCTTCCCGCAGGACGAGTTCCCGTTCCCGCGGGCCGAGCTGACCGCCCGGTGGGCCGAGGAGATCGACGACCCGTCGGTGCGGGTCCTGGTGATCCTCCAGGACGGACAGATCACTGGATACGTCGCTTTAAAAGCCGATCAATTGCTTCATTTCGGTACGGCTACCCGCACCTGGGGCACCGGGCTGGCCGCGGCCGCGCACGCCGAGATCGTCGAACTGCTCGGTGGCACCGGCCGCCTGTGGGTGCTCGCCGGCAATCTCCGGGCGCGGCGCTTCTACGAGAAGATGGGCTGGCGGGCCACCGGGCGCTCGGTCCCCGACGACTTCCCGCCGCACCCCGACCTCATCGAATACCGCCTGATTCACGGGCTGCGGACACCGCGTAGATCGTCGCCCGCGCACGACGCCACGTAGACGACATCCGGCCGGGCCCGCCCCGCCGGGATCCGCACCGTCCGGCACGGGCCGACCATCCGGGTCAGGGTCGCCGCGAATCCCGGCCCCGCCGACGCGCTCCACACCGCCAGCGCCCCGCCCGGCCGCAGATGCTCCCGCAACATGGCCAGCCCGGACGGCCGGGACAGGCGCGTCCCGTGGTCGAAGACCGTCCACCCCGGGCCGTTGTCGACATCCAGGCAGATCGCGTCGAAACGATCACTGGTGCCGGTGAACCACACCGCCAGGTCGGCGGTCACCACACGCACCCGCGGATCGTCGAGCGCCCCCTCACTGAACGGCCGCAGCACCCCGCGATGCCAGTCCACGACGGCCGGCTCGACCTCGACGACGATGATCTCGGAAGCGTCCGTACGGACCGCCTCGGCCAGCGCGAACCCCACCCCCAGCCCGCCGATCAACAGCCGCGGCCGCGGCCCGATGGCATCCAGGGCGGCGCGCACCAGCACCCGTTCCGAGCGGTCCGATCGCGTATCCATCAGGAGGACACCGTTGCTGATGAGCTCGAAGTGTCCGTCCCGGCTCCGCAGGACCAGCTCCCCCCGATCGGTGAAGACCCGTTCCTCCATGGGCGGCAAGCCTACGCACCTGATGGACCCTCGTCGATGAGCTACGGTGACTCATCGTGAGCTCCGACGACGGTATGACGGTTCCCGATCACTGCGCTCAGGCACTCGACCGGGCCCGCCGGCACAGCGTCGACACCACCGGCGCCCTGGCCGTCGCACACACCCGTACCGGCGGCACCGACCTCTACCTGCTCGTCTACCCCGACCGGCTGGAACTCGCCAGCACCGGCGGCCTGATGGGCACCGGCGCCGGCCGCGAACGGGTGCCGCTGACCACCGTCGACCGGGTGACCGCCCGTGATCGCCTGATCCGCTCCTCGGTGGAGATCGACACCGGCGGCACCACGGTCTCCTTCAGCGCCGACCGGCGGACCGCCGCCTACCTCGCCGCGCTGATCCGCGACCGGATGACCGCCGCACCCGACAACAGCGCCCTCCTCGGGCACCTGGCCGAACTCCACGCCGCCGGCATCCTCACCGACGACGAGTACGCCGCCAAACGCGCCGCCCTCACCGGCCCGCCAACACCGTGATCAGCTCCTCGGGCGGCGTGCTGCGGGGACGGTCGCTCACCTGACCGTCGCCGATCTCGACCACCCGCCAGCGGCCGTCGGCGCGCAACGCCAGGTCGGCGGTCACGAACGGCAGATCCACCCCACCCAGATCAGGCAGCACCAGACCGTCCGGCGGCAGTTCATCCGGAGTGTCCGGATGGGCCGTCACCAGCCGGCACACCCCATCGACCCACCAGGTACGCACCTCGGCCCCGGTGAACGACTCGAACCGCCGCAGCACGAACCCGCCGGTGAACCCGTCCCCGCGCAACTCCCGGAACCGGGCCGCCACCGCCCACGCCGCGTCACCGTCGGCGACGTCCGGGACGAACGCCGCCTCATGCCAGTAGTGCTTCATCGACTTCGTGAAGTCACGCAGCACCGCGGGACCGCCACCCAGCTCACCGCACGCCACCCGGAACGCGTCCCGCCCGTCACCGGCCGTCCATACCGTCTCCGGCGTATCCCCGGCGATCGCCGCATACCAGCCCGGCAGTTCGTGCGCCCGGCGGTACTGCCCCGCATCGGTACGCAGCGTCACCCCACGGGCGGCCAGGGCGGCGGCCATCTCCGCATACCGGCCGGCGTCCAGCATCCAGCCCCGATAAACCGCACCGGCTCCGGCCGGGACCCGCGCCACCCCACGCTCGATGTCACCGCCGGCCAGCGCGTCGTGATCGACGAGAGCGACCTCGACACCGGCGTCCCGGGCAGCCGCCGCCTCGTCCGCGAAGTGCTCATCGGGACGGCGTGGACGCAGGACATCGGACGGCACCAGCAGCATCACACCGTGCATCATGCCCGACCGCCCGGCTAGCCTGCGGCCATGCGGATCGGGGCGTGCCAGACTCCGGAACTCCTCGACGACGTGCCGGCCTCACTGGCCGTCGTGGAGTCGTTCGCCGCCGGCGCCGCCGGACTCGACGTGCTGCTGTTCCCGGAGTGCCTCCTCCAGGGCTACCTGGTCAGCAGTGAGCACGTGACACGGACCGCGGTCGACCTTTCGTCACCAGGATTCGCCGCGATCCTGGCCCGGCTCGCACCGATCCGGCCGGTGCTCGTGCTCGGCCTCATCGAACGCCGCGGGGCCGCCTTCCACAACACCGCCGTCGTGATCGAACGGGGGACGGTCCTCGGCGCCTACCGCAAGACCCACCTGATCGACGGCGAACGGATCTTCACCCCGGGCGACGACTACCCGGTCTTCGACGTCGGAGGAGTCCGGTTCGGCATCAACATCTGCTACGACACCCGGTTTCCCGCGGCGGCCTCGGCGGTGGCCGCCCGGGGCGCGCAGGTCCTCCTCGTGGCCTCGCAGAACATGCTGCGCCGCGCCGCCGCCGAACACTGGAGACCCCTGCACAACACGATCCGAGCCGAACGGGCCCGAGAGACCGGCATGTGGGTGATCTCAGCCGACGTGACGGGCCGGCGCGACCCCGACCGCATCGCCTACGGCCCGACCAGCGTGATCACCCCGTCCGGCCGGGTCGTGGCCCAGGTCGAAACCCTGACCACGGGCATGGTCGTCGCCGACATCAACGGCCAGTCGTCCGGCACCGGGACACCGCGACAGCCGTGATCATCGCCGGGCGCTCCGGCCAACACATCCCCGATCGTGTGCGCCGGACCCCGCCATGGCGAGGATGAACGATCACGGAAGGCCGATTGTGGACGCTCATCCTCGTGATAGCGCAATGCCGCGCACTTAAGAGGTTTCGCGTGTCGGCAACATCCGTCCGGGTGACCTATACCCTGCTGAAACAGGCGTCTCGGGCAGGTCCGAGTTGCTCGATCTCACCGCGGGTCGTCGGTAGGTTCCGTGGGCCGGTCGGTGGGCGCCCGGAGTCGCGGGTCCGGATGGCAGTCGATCGCCCCGGGTGCGGCGACTGTCGGTCTTCACCGGGTCGCCCCGCCGGATCTTGACCATTTTTCCACCGTTTCCGGTGGTCAGCCGGTCAAGATCGGCCCAGGCCGACCCCGGCACACACGTCGACGGTCACCGCACCAGCAGGTATCCGACGGCCTTGGGGTATGGGGAGATGCCGCTCAGTCCGGCGAAGCAGGATGGTCTTTCAGTTCATGCGTCCGGTTCGTGTCGATATCGATCACCCGAGCCGGTGTTGCCGATCCCGGAGTCCCTTAAACCGCGCGGCATTGCGTGATAGCGAGGGTGAGATCACACGTTGCCGTTACGTGTGCCCTCATCGTCGTGAACTGGGCGGTCACTGCCGTGCAGGGCAGTGGCCTCAGCCGCCGCGACCGGAACCCCTCTGCACGGCCGATGCCCGCCTGATCCACGGCCAAAGGACCCCGTCTCCGAAGCTCCCTGCCTCCGAAGCTCCCTGCCTCCGAAGCTCCCTGGAGCCCAACCGACCGGATCATCGCAAGAGCCCGAACCACCGCAGGCCCACGGATGGCCGCGAACCCCCGCGACCGCTCACCGCATGCGGCTTGAACCCGACGTGCGCGTAGATCCACGCTGCGTCCCAATCCGCGAGGACCGCCCCGGCGGCACCGATCGGTGGAACATGCCCGGCGAGGACGCCCTCAGCGGATCAGCCGGACCGACTCGAACCGGGCGGCGCAATCGAACGAATCAGTGCAGGCGGCCTGGCCGGAGAGAGGTGACGGGCCGCAAGTGGCCAGCGGGCGCCGTGTCACCCACGGCGCCGCCGACCAATGAACGAGGGCCCTCACCGAAAGCCTTCGGGGTGCGGAGCGGGTGACCATCGGTGCGGAGCGGGTGACCATCGGTGCGGAGCGGGTGACCATCGGTGCGGAGCGGGTCGCTACCGGCACGGACCGGACTACCGGCAGGAACCAGGCCGCTGCCGAGGTGCGAAAGGCGATCACGCGCGTGGGACGTGCCGCTACCGACGCCATTTGCGCTGATGACGGCCTGGGTCGGGCTGCTGGCGGCGCGCGCCGGGCCGCCGACGGCTTGGGTCGGACCGCTGATGGCCTGAGGCAGACGAGCATCCGCTCGGGCCGGGCGACTGGCGGCGCGCGCCGGGCCGCCGACGGCTTGGGTCGGACCGCCGATGGCGTGAGGCAGACGAGCATCCGCTCGGGCCGGGCGACTGGCGGCGCGGGCCGGGTCACCGTCGGCGGGGCGGGCCAGTGGGGCCAGGGCCGCGAGAAGGATCAGCGCGGCGGGTGCCACCGCGCCGGCATCGATGATCATTGCGGCGACGCCGGCGCCGAACAGGAGCGGGCTCCAGGCCGGAGCGCGCCGGGCCGCCACCAGCAGGCCGAGCAGGGTGAGCAGGCCGAGCGAGAAGAACAGCGGACCGGCGATCCGGAGCGGCCCGGGCAGCGGTGTCGCCCCGCCGAACCCGGGCGACAGCGCTCCAGTGACCGTCCAGAGGAAACAGACGACACCGGCGACAGTCGCCGAAGCGGCCACCGCGGCCGGAGTCCGCGCGCCGGGCGGGACAAGCTTGCGGACAGCCGTGGCCAGAACCGCGAACAACGCCATCGACGCGAACAACGCCAGATGAGCAAACGTCCAGAGCAGGCCCGGATCGTGGGTGTCATCGAGGCCGTCGACCAGCCGCAACAGGCCGTAGGCCAGCAGAAGAAGCGGCGCGTCCAGGGCGGCGTGGCGAACCGTGGCGCTCGTCGATGACATGGATCGACCGTATGACCAGGTGGCAAATGGTTGTTCCGGCGCTTTCCCCGATTCCACCCCCAGGTCCCCACCCCACAACCCCTAAGGCATCCTAGGAACCCATCCCGAATCCCCGCCCCGCGCCATCTCGTTCACCCAGGCGCGGGAGCGGCCGGAGGCGGAAGCAGACGGGCGGTGGACGGCGGACCATGGGCGGGCGACGGACCGCGGACCACGGCGGGCGACGGTCCGCAGGCGGCGGGCGACGGTCCGCAGGCGGCGGCCGGACGGCGGACCGCAGACCGCAGACCACGGGCGGGCGACGGACCGCAGACCGCAGACCACGGGCGGGCGACGGACCGCAGACCGCAGACCACGGGCGGGCGACGGACGGCGGACCGCGGACAACGGGCGGGCGACGGACCGCAGGCAGCGGACGGACCGCGGACAGCGGGAGGACGGCGGGAGGACGGCGGACGGCGGGAGGCCGGAGGCGGGAGGCGGGAGGCGGGAGAAGTTGCATCTCGGGGTAAACGCCCTGTTCGGCGGACGGGAAACAGCGGCGAGACGGGAGGACTGTGGCGTTCGGCCGGTTTGTCTGCGGCAGCATGTGAACCGGCGGCACGGGACCGCGCGACTCGACCCGGGAGGCACCGAGCAGCTTCTCCTATTAGGCAGATAGGAATGCTATGCTCGTCGCTCCCCCGGAGAAGGAGTGAGGCGGCGTGGGCACCCTGAGCGAGCAGGCAGCCGAGGAGTTCGTCGCGGCGCGGGCGTTCTCGCCGGGGTTGCCCGGGTTCATCGGGATCGCGGTTGATCTCCTGGTCGATCCGGCCCTGGCGCCGGCGGGGAGGCGGCCGTTGCGGCACGGATTCCTGGACAGCCGGTCGCCTCGGATCCTCGTGGTCAGCGGACCACCGTCACCGGGCCTCGAGGTCGCGCTCCGGCGGATGGGTGACGACCTCACCGCGGCGCAGCGCATCGTCGACGGGAGCCGGCTCACCGTTCTGCCGCAGGCCACGGAGGCAGCGCATCCGGAGGGGCCGGCGCACGCCCTCGGTTCCGCGACCGCCGGCATCCGGGTCGGCCTGGAGGCGGGGCTCGACGGCGGCGGGCCACTGGGGCTGCCCCGCCGGTGGGAACTCGCACACATGCTGGCTCCGGTTCTCGCGGCCGCGTTCGCGAACTCGCCGTTGCGGCACGGCCGGCCGGCGGGGTGGCGGAGCGTGCGTCAGGCTCTCCGGCGTGACCTGCCGGTACGCCCGTTGCGCGGGGAGCCACGGGAGGCTTGGGCGGCGTACGTCATGGACGCTCCCGGAAGCTCCGGGACCACGCCGCGGCAGACGCTGCGGTCCGGGGGCCGGCTGACCGTCGCCGACCTGGAACGGCACATGGCCACTCTGCGTCCGCCGGTCGCCGCTCGCGGCCACCTCGAAATCGACGCCGCCGACCGGCAGCCGGGCGACGGGTGGCGGATCCCCGCCACGGTGGCCTCGGTGCTGCTGGACGATCCACGCGCCGCCGAGGAGGCGGCCGAGGCCACCGCTCACCTGGCCGGCGAGCCCGCGCTGTGGGAGCGGGCGGCCCGCGACGCGCTCACCGATCCGGTGCTGGCGGCGGCCGCGAGGGACTGTTTCCTGGCCGCTTACGCGGCACTTTCCCGCCAGGGCGTCTCCCGCGAGTTGCGCGATGCGGTCGCAGATTTCACCGAGCGGTACGTCTACCGCAGCCGCTGCCCTGCCGACGACGTCCTGGACGCCGTCACCGCCCACCCCTGAACCGGCCGACCGCCCTCCGCAACGCCACCGCCGAGCCCGCCCTCCACAACGCCACCGCCGAGCCCGTCCGCAGCACCGCAGCCACCGACCACGCCAGAGGCCGCAGGCCTGCCGGCCTGCGGCCGGCCGCTGCCAACTCACCACGGGTCGACTCGCCGTTGCCAACTCGCTGACCAGCGACGTTCGCCGGGCCGACCCCGGCCGATCTTGATCGCTAGACCACCGGAAACGGTGGTCTAGCGGGCAAGATCCGGCAGGGCGGAACGGTGAGGGTTCGTGGTTAGCGCTCGACGGCACGAGGAAGCCACGATTGCCCCGCTTTCTGTTCTGAAAAGCGGCCGACAATCCTTGCTCCGGCGATGCGAAGCCCGGACGCCTGCCTCAACGCGCTGGTCCCCTGAGGCGGCTCGCGTTGATGAACGCTGACGCAACCGGGGTCGCGAGAACGGTCGGGATCGCCGCGAACAAGGCCGAATCGCGCAGGGCCGGAAGGACCACACTGCGGTAGTGGATTCCGGGGCGCGGGGAACGGACCCGGGCGAACAACACCGCGCGGCTGGTGGGTCCACGGAGGCAAGGAAGTCCGCGGGAGCAGATGAGGGCACGGGAGCCAGTAAGGGCACAGGAGCCAGTAAGGGCACAGGAGCCAGTAAGGGCACAGGAGCCAGTAAGGGCACAGGAGCCAGTAAGGGCACAGGAGCCAGTAAGGGCACGGGAGCAGATGAAGGCACGGGAACGTGGATCCGGCGGAGCGGAGGCGCTTACGACGCGGCGGTGAGGTTGGCGCGGAGATCGGGGACGGGATCCAGCCGGGTGGTCAGCTTCGAGGACGCCGGGTGCGGCTCATCGGGGACGGCTGACCTCGCGGTTCGCAGGGTGCTCGACGGGTCTCCCGGGTCGGCAACCGAAGACTCACGACCGATGGCGGTCAGTGGGGCACAAGGAAGGACGTTCGAAGGCGCGCCACCAGCACCGGACGGGGAGGCGTCAGGATCCGGCGCGGCGGCCACGACGGCCAAGGAGGTGGAGGGGGCACCGGTCGACCCGTTCCGGGGCACCACCGGGGACCCGGCTGGGCGCGCATCCGGTGACGGGCCGGCGGCCTCCGGCGGCAACGCCCGCAAGACGGCAACCACCGAGACCCCGGGAACCGCGACGGGCGGCGCGTCGACGCCGCGGACGGGGACCGGCGGCGCGTCAGCGGCGCGGGTGGGATGCGGCGGGGCTTCGGCCAGGACCGGGGCGGCGAGTGGAGCCGGGACCGGGGCGGGGAATGGAGCCGGGACCGGGGCGGCGAGCGCAGCCGGGACCGAGGCGGCGAGCGCAGCCGGGACCGGGGCGGCGAGCGCAGCCGGGACCGGGGCGGCGAGCGCAGCCGGGACCGAGGTGGGGAGTGGAGCCGGGACCGGGGCGGCGAGTGGAGCCGGGACCGGGGCGGCGAGTGGAGCCGGGACCGGGGCGGCGAGTGGAGCCTGGACCGGGGCGAGGAGTGGAGCCGGGACCGGAGCCGGGACTCGGGCCGGGAGTGGGGCGGCGACCGTGAGGGGGGACGCCGGGGACACGGTCCGGGTGGCCTCGGAGGCGAAACGGGCCGCGACCTCGATGGCGCTGACCACGGCGGCGCGGCGTTCGCCCGGGTGGACGCGGCGGGCGACGGTGAGGTGGGCGCGGAGTTGGAGCATCCGGGCGATGCAGTCGTCGAACAGCGTCAGCATCTCGTCGTGCACTAGGACATCCCTCCCGTTCCGGGCGGGCCGCGGGCAGCGAACGTCCAGGGAGAGCGTGGACTTCCTACGTGTCCCGCGACGCGGCGAGTGAGATCGATCGTAGGTTCCGCAGTGACCCCGAGGTGCACAGTTCGGTAACCATCTGTCGAGAATACGTTTACGGATCGTTTCCCGGGGCACCGCTTTCAAGTTTTGGGACGACCTTCCCAGACAATCGCTGAGCAGCACTTTCAACTTCTTGGTTGACATCCTCGGTGGATGGGTCTAACTTGAGTTTCAACCAAGAGGTTGAAATGAGGGGCTGATGTCGGCGGACACGATGGAACGGGTCTTCGGCGCTCTGGCCGACCCGACCCGGCTCGACATGGTGGGGCGGCTGGCCGGCGGCGACGCGACGGTCAACCAGCTCGCCGAGCCGTACCGGATGTCGCTCCAGGCGGTCTACAAGCACCTGCGCGTCCTGGAGGACGCCGGTCTGGTGAGCCGCCCGCCCGGCCCGCAGCCCCGCGTGGTGCGGCTGGAGACGGAGGTGTTCGACCTGATGGAAGCGTGGATCGAGCGATACCGCCAGCGGGCCGAGGCTCGCTACCGCAGGCTCGACGCGGTGCTGGCGGAGATGAACGACGACACCGAGGGAGAGGGACAGTCATGACCGAGGCGACCATCGAGGCCGACCCGAAGCTGCCGATCATCCGGATCACCCGCGACTTCGCGGCGACCCCGGCGCAGCTGTTCAAGGCGCACACCGATCCGGAGCTGTTCGCGCTCTGGTGCGGGCCGGACTCGCTCACCAACAAGATCGACTACTGGGATGCCCGGACCGGCGGCAGCTGGCGTTACGTCGCCAGCCGCGACGGCGAGGAGTTCGGGTTCCACGGCTCGTTCCACCAGGTCGGGCCGGACCGGATCGTGCAGACCTTCACCTGGGAGGGGCAGCCCGACGGCGTCTCCCTGGAGACCCTGTGGTTCGAGGACCTGGGTGACGGCCGCACCCGCCTGCACGCTCAGTCGCTGGTGGACAGCTTCGAGGGCAGGGACGCCTGGCTCAAGAGCGGCATGGAGGTCGGCGTCGACGAGGGATATGCGAAGCTGGAGCGACTGGCCGCCGAGGGCCGCATCTGAGCCTCGGCCTCGTGCCGGACCAGCACGGCCCGGACGTCGAGGAGCTGGTCGGCGCGCTCGCGGGCGAAACGGTCCCGGTCCCAGCCGGGCACGGCACGCAGGCCGGCGAGCTCGGCGTCGACGTCGGCGACGGTCATCCGCAGCGGGTTGGGCGCGGGGTCGACACGCTCGTTGAACCACGAACTGATCCAGTTGAACATGCTCATCCCCCGATACGGCCCCTCCACAGCGGAGGAGACCATATCGGAGATCGTCGTCACAGTGAACAGGGGGCCGGGACACGCCGTTGCGAGCGGCGCGTCCCGTACCCATTAAAGGGGTTTTGCCGCGAAGAGCTGGTCGAAGACCGCGAACCGGTCGAAGGTCATGGCGTGCTCCCGCGCCCGGATCTCCAGGTCTCGCCGCTCTTGTTCGGACATGTCCAGAACGACCCGGTCGACGGCGTCAGCGAGACCGGCGATGTCGCCGGCCTCCACGATCACCGCGGCGTCGCCGACCGCCTCGAGGACGCCACCGGTCGTGGTGGTGATGATCGGCCCGCCTCCGGCGAGGCCCTTCTCGGCGAGGGCGATGCCGAAGGTCTCGACGAAGTCCGGCTCCGGTTTGGTGGGCAGGGCGTACGCCGCACAGCCCGCCATCAGCAGCGGTTTCTCGTCGTCGTCCACGTCGGTGAGGAAGACGATCCGGTCGTCCTCCTTGGCCATCGCCTGGACGTGTTCGAGTGCCGGCCCGGTCCCGGCGACCACGAGTTTCACGTCGTCGCGGCAGCGCATCTGGCCGTACGCGATGACCAGGTCGTAAATGCCCTTGGCCCGGGCCACCCGGGACAGGAAGAGGACGTAGCGGTCGCGTTTGAGGCCCCGGCGTTCGAGGGCCGCGTCGACGGCCGCCGGGTCGAGGTCGGTGAAGGCCGACGAGTCGATCGGCGGGTAGCTGACGGTGACGCGCTCGCGGCACTGCTCGGCGAAGGTCGTGCCGCAGTGCGCGTCGACCTCCTCGGCCGAGGCGATGATCTCGTCGCGGGTGTACTCGGAGACCGCCACCACCTCGTCGCTGGCGAGGAAGGTGGTCAGCAGCACGGTGGCCGCGCCGAACCGCCCCTCGCGCAGGCAGGAGCGGATGACGTTGGTGACGTCGGAGCCGACCGCCTTGGCGATGGTGTGCACGTCGGGGTCGAACCCGGCGGCCTTCGCCGCGGTGACCGCGTCGTTGATCACCTGGGTGTGGGGCACCAGGTACATCGACAGGCACACGGTGGGCACGGGTTCGGAGAGCAGCTCGACCAGGCGGCCGGTGAGCCCGGCCAGGTGCCGGCCGTCCGGCACCCGGTAGTCGCCGACCGCCTCGGGGCGTTCGACGGTGATGCCGGGGCTGTACGGCAGGAGCCGGTCGAGTGGCTTCAGAGGCAGTCCGGCCGACTGGAGTGTGGGGATCGGCCAGGTGAGCAGCACCACGTCGTCGAAGCCGCGGGTGAGGGCCACCTCGGCGAGGTTGCGGGCCTCGCCGGAGTGCCCGCAGATGACCGGATCGGCGCGTACCGCGATGACGAGGCGGCGGGTCGGTCGGCTCATCGTTGTTCCTTAGGGTGGGAATCAGAGAGGGATGGCGGCCGGATCCCGTGTCCCCAGGTCGAGGGCTCGGGGCCGAGCCGCAGGTGCAGCCGTCCGCCTTGGTGGACGTCGGCGGCGTTCAGGTGGGTGGCGTGCAGGGGCCTCCCGTTGAGGGTCGCGGACTGAACGTACTGGGGTGCCGGGTCGCGGTCGATGCCGTCGACGCCGATCGGTGATTCTCGATGCCCTGAGGTCTCGATGACGAACTCGCCGCCCTCGACCTGGAGGGTCGCGCGCTCGAACGCCGGGGCGTTGACCAGGAAGAGGTTCTGGCCGGCGACCGGGAACAGGCCCAGGGATGCCCACACGTACCAGGCGCTCAGGCCACCCGAGTCGTCGTTGCCGGGCAGGCCGCCGGGGCCGGTGCCGAACTGCCAGGTGAGCGCCGAGTTGACGATCTCGGCGGTACGGTCCGGGCGCCCCGAGTAGTGGTACGCCCAGGGCACCTCCATGTCCGGCTCGTTGTTGAGGCCCTCGAAGCGGTTCAGGGCGTAGCCGGTGGCCATCTCGGCCGGGTCGGGGCAGCGGCCGGGCTGCTTGACCGGGGCCGCGCCGTAACCGAAGAACCGGTCCAGCATGAAACTGAACGCCGCGTCGCCACCGGCCAGCGCGATCCGGCCGGCCATGTCGTGCATCAGGCGGAACGAGTAGTTCCACTTGCCGCCCTCGTAGAACTCCGAGTCCCGCAGCAGGCCGGTCTTCGGGTCGAAGGCGTTCACCCAGTCGCGGCTGCGGCGTTCCAGGTCGGCGGCGAGGCGGTGGTCGTTGAGGGCGCGGGCCACCTTGGCGGTGCAGTAGTGGGCGTACGACAGGTCGAGGGTGTGCGTGATCGGGTGCACCACGCCGTGCTCCCAGAAGTCCTCGCCGTAGAGCCGCCGCAGGTCGTCGACCATGTGCACGAGCGCCCAGGTCCAGTCGATGCCGGGCCGCCGCAGTGCCTGCATGTCGGCCAGGGCGGTGTGGGCGAGTGCGCTGGCCTGCCGGAAGAACCGGTCGGCGCCACGGGCCATCCGGTAGCCGATCGGGAAGTTGCCCTCCTCCTCGCAGACCCGGATCAGCGACTCCAGCATGTCGGCGTAGCGGTCCGGCGCGATCGCCGACAGCAGCGGCATCTGCGTCTTGTAGATGTCCCACATGGTGCAGATGTCGAACGCGTACGGGCCCGGGTCGGGCCAGTTGGGGCTCTCGTCGTCGGCGATGCACGGCTTGATCAGCGAGTGGTACATGGCTGTCGCCATCACCGTGCGCCGGGCCGGGGTGCCGCCGTCGACCTGGACCCGGCCTAGGTGGTCGCGCCAGCGGGACCGGGTGGTGCTCCGCACGGTCTCGAACGCGGAGACGCCGGTTCCGCACTCGCGTTCCAGGTTCTGCCGGGCCTGGTCGCAGCCGCGCAGCGAGAATCCCATCCGGACCTCGATGGTCTGCCCGGCCCGGGCCGGACCCATGAAGAGCATCCCGAACGGGCGCAGCGTGGTGTGCCGGATGCTGTCGAAGTCGAGCCGGGTGCCGCCGGGGATGAGCCGCCGGTCGTACCAGAGCATCTGCCGCCAGCCCGGACTGTCCACCTCGATGTGGACGGAGAGCGGGATGCCCTCCATGACCACGGTCCCCTGGGCCCGGCCGTGGCCCATGCTCTCGGCCTGGGCGCGCAGCGGCACGGTCCGGCCGAGATCTATCGCCAGGCCGCCGCAGGACAGGTCGATGACGACCCGGGCGCTGTGGTGGTCGGGGAACGTGTAGCGGTGGACCGCGACCTTCTCCCCCACGGTGATCTCACAGCGCACGCCGGTGTCCAGGTTGGCCGCGTAGTAGCCGGCCTCGGCGCGCTCGTCCTCCAGCGGCCAGGACTGGCCGAGGTCGTCGAGCGGCTGGACCATCGGGGTGACCCGCACATAGTTGTAGTACTTGCGGATCGCGCCCGTGCCGGACTGCTGGAAGTGGGTGAACCCGGAGGCCTGGTGCCGGTCGAACATCTCCTCCGGCACGCCCTCGGTGTTCTTGGCGTACCGGCCGTAGCCGGTCGGATACGCCCCCGAGTACGCGCACGCCGAGACCATGCCGAGGGGGGAGGTGGCCCCGGGGTGGGTGTTGCCCACCTGCGGCTTCGGCCACCACCAGGTAGCGGCGAGACCGTGTGCCCGGGGCAGGTCGGTGGCCGCTGTGCCGATGAAAGGATCAACATTGTCAAGGATGGCCGGACTCTAACCGGCCATTGAGGTCCCCATGGTTTCGCGCAGATGAACTCCCTCGAAGGTGGCCCTTTCGAAGGACTCCCGGAGCATGACGTCGAACTCGGCGGCGGGCAGTGGCTTGCTGAAGAGGTAACCCTGCACGGCCGGGCAGCCGGCGGCCCGCAGCGCCTCCCAGTCGGCGAGCTCCTCGACGCCCTCGGCGATGGTCGACATGGTCAGCGAGCGGGCCAGCCACAGCACCGCCTGGATGATCGACGCCTTGCGGGGGTCCTCGGCCAGCCCGGCCACGAACGAGCGGTCCAGCTTGACGATGTCCGCGGGCAGTGACTTGAGCCAGGTCAGCGAGCTGTAGCCGGTGCCGAAGTCGTCCAGGGCGATACGCACGCCGAGCTGCTTGAGCGAGGCGAGCCGCTCGCCGACGTCGACGGCCGAGGAGAGCAGGGCGGTCTCGGTGATCTCCAGGACGATCCGGGACGGGTCGAGCCAGGGCACCCGGTTCAGCACGCCGGCGACCATCGGCACGAAGTCGGGCTCGGCCAGCTGGCGCGGGCTGACGTTGACCGAGACGTAGCCGAGCCGGTCCTGCCAGTGCAGCAGGTGCTCGACGGCCGAGCGCAGCACGTGCTCGCCGAGCGGCACGATCAGGCCGGTCTCCTCGGCGGCGCCGACGAAGTGGTACGGGCTGAGGATCTCGCCGTCCGGGGTGCGCATCCGTACGAGCGCCTCGGCGCCGGCGATCTGCCCGTTCACGGTGGAGACCACCGGCTGGAACCAGAGCGGCAGGGTGAGCCGCGGGTCGCCGGCCAGGGCACGGCGGACCCGGGCCTCGGCGGCGATCTTCTCCTGTACGGGCACCCGCAACTCGTCGGTGAAGACCTGGAGCCGGTTGCCGCCGGCCCGCTTGGCCGCGTACATCGCGGTGTCGGCGGCCAGCACCACGTCGTCGGCCGGGATCGCGCCGACCGCCGTGGTCACGCCGATGCTGCACGAGACGGGCAGCTCGTAGCCGCCGACCGCGAGCGGGCCGGCCAGGGCGGCCAGGATGCCGTTGCCGACGCGCAGGCCGGTGCCGGACGGTCCGGCCAGTGCGGCGATGAACTCGTCGCCGCCGAGACGGGCCAGCAGCGAGCCGGTCGGGACCACCTCGGCCAGCCGGTTCGCGAGGGCGCGGAGCACGTCGTCGCCGGTGGTGTGCCCGGCGCCGTCGTTGATCGACTTGAAGCGGTCCACGTCGAGGTAGATGACGCTGACCGGCTCGGGACTGGCCGCGAGCAGCTCGGTCAGGTCGTGCTCGAACGCCTTGCGCGACAGCAGGCCGGTCAGCGAGTCGTGCCGCACCTGGTAGCGCAGCTCGGCCTCGTGGTCGCGGACCGCGGTGACGTCCAGGCAGTGCACGAAGGTCAGGCGCAGCGAGCCGTCCCGGTCGTAGAGGCCGGTGGCGTGGGTCTGCACCCACATCAGCGAGTCGTCGTCGGTACGCCGGTACTGGCGGGTCACGGTGATCGGCTCGCGGGTCTCGGTGAGCATCCGGGTGATCGGCTGCTCGCCCGGGTTGATCGGGCTCAGTGGCAGGTCGGCCATCGAGAAGCCCTCGGGCAGTCCGGCGGGCAGGCGCAGCCAGTCCCGGTAGGCGACGTTGGTGCGCAGCAGCCGCCCGTTCGGGGCGAACATGGCCATCGGTACCGGCGTCTCGTCGAAGGCCACACTGAGCTGGGCCTGGCTCTCGCTCAGGTGCTCCTCGGCCCGCAGCTCCTCGATCTCGTTGAACCGCCACGCGAGCAGCTGGAACGACGCTGCGGCGAGCACCGCGGCACCGTGCAGCAGTGCCCAGACCATCGGGTGCTGCCGTGCCGCGTCGTGCCCGAAGGTGTGGTCCGCCTGCACCACGCCGAAGCCGGCGTGGTGCAGGGTGGTGCCGACCAGGAAGCCGCCGAACGGCGCCCAGTCCCGGTAGAGGGCGAGCGCGGGGATCAGGATGAAGAACGCGAAGTGCGCCTCGGTGAGTCCCTGGCAGATGGCGACGAACCCACCGCTGGCGGCCACGTAGCCGAGTGCCACCGCCAGCGACCGGACCCGCCGGTTACGCGGCAGGGTGGCGACGACCAGGCTGGTCAGCACCATGCCGTCGGTGATCAGGAGATCGCCGGCCTCGGCGTCCCGGAGCACACCGAACACGGTGAGCAGCACCATGCAGACGGCCAGCAGCACCGTCAGCAGCCGGTGCCGGCCGGCCCAATCCTCGTCGCTGAGCCTCCCGCCGGTCGGAAGCCGGTCGCGGAGCCTCGCCATCCACGTCACCACGAACGCAGCATCGGCCGCCCGGGGTGTGGATCACAGGAACGGCCGGGTTGTAGGTCAGGTGCGATCCGTGCCGAGCACCCCGGCCAGCGCCGCGACGATCCGGTCCACGTCACCGGTGGTGCTGCCCAGGCCGAAGCTGATCCGCAGCAGGCCGGGCACGCCGTCGCCGCACGCGCCGGTCCGGTCCGCCCCGGTCAGGCGGCGGACCAGCGGGTGGGCACAGAACTGGCCGGCCCGGACACCGATGCCGTGGTCGCGGCCCAGCCGCCGGGCCACCTCGGCCGGGTCGTGGCCGGACAGCGCCAGCGACACGATGCCGACCCGCGGGTGGTCCGGGCCGAACAGGCTCACCTCGGTGGCGCCGGGCACGCCGGCCAGCCCGGCGCGGAGCCGGGCCAGCAGCCGCTGCTCGTGGTCGCGCAGGGTGCTCCGGCCGGCCTCGGTGAGCGCCTCGCAGACCGCGGCGATCGCCACCGCGCCGAGCAGGTTCGGGGTGCCGCCCTCGTGCCGGGCCGGGCCGGTCGCCCAGGTCAGGTCCCCGGGACGGTCACCGACGGCGGCACTCGCGCCACCACCGGCGAGGTACGGCTCCGCCGCGTCCAGCCAGTCGGAGCGCCCGGCGAGCACCCCGGCACCGAACGGCGCGTACAGCTTGTGTCCGGAGAACGCGAGATAGTCGGCACCCAGGTCGTCGAGGTCGACGGGCACGTGCGGGGCGAGCTGGGCGGCGTCGACGACCACCCGGGCGCCGTAGGAGTGCGCCACGTCGGCGAGCTCCCGTACCGGCCACACCTCGCCGGTGACGTTGCTCGCCCCGGTGACGGTGACCACGACCGGGCCGGTCAGCCCGTCGAGCGCCGTCTTGAGCGCGGTGACCGCCTCGCCCGGCGACGACGGGGTGGCCAGGCGCAGCGGGTTCGGCCAGGGCAGCAGGTTGGCGTGGTGCTCGCCGTCGAACTGCACGGTGGTGGTGCCCGGTGGCAGAGCCCGGGCCAGCAGGTTGAGGGCGTCGGTGGTGTTGCGGGTGAAGATCACGGTGTCGCCGGGACGGGCGCCGACGAACTCGGCCACCACGTCGCGGGCCAGCTCGTAGGCGAGGGTGGACGTCTGGGAGCGCACCCCGGTGCCGCGGTGGACGCTGCCGTACCGCGGGAGGAGGTCCTGGACCGCGTCGGCGGCCGCCCGCACACAGGGAGCCGACGCCGCGTAGTCGAGGTGGACGAAGTCGCTGCCGTCCGAGACGACCTCAAGCGAGGAAGGGATGACCTCAAGTGAGGAAGGGATGACGTCGAGAGAGGAAGGGATGACGTCGAGAGAGGAAGATGGCATGACCGCGCCTCCACGGGTTCGCCGTTTGCCGCTGCCGGATGGCAGCGGCCCGGTCCTCACCCGGGGCACCCCGTCGCGAACGGAAGGGTTGCCGGCCAGCAAGCCGGGGCTGTGTGCTGGCACTCATGACCTGCCGCCGAAGTTAGCAGATGTCACGTCCACCGTCCATTTCCCATGCTCGAAGTAGGGATTAAAGTCATCTGTCATGACGACCTCGTTCCAGCAGCAGTGGGACCAATGGCACACCGAGCACGAGGGGCGGCGCGCCGATCCGCACGGCTTCCTCGCGATCACCGGCCTGCACTGGCTCACCGAGACGCCGCAGCGCATCGACGACGCCCCCGGCGCGTGGAGCACCGGGCCGTCCGGGGTCACCGTCGTCCTGGCCGAGGGTGAGTCGCTGACCACCGCCACCGGCACGATCACCGGCACGCACACGTTCGCGCCGATCGAGGAGCGCGGAGACGTGATCGTGGAGCACGGTGACGTGCACATCGAGATCGCCCGGCGCGGCGGCTACGACGTGGTGCGGCCGCGCAGCCCGCGGAGCCCGCTGCTCACCGCCTACACCGGCACGCCCGCCTACCCGGCCGACGAGAAGTGGGCGGTGACCGGGCGGTACGTGCCGTTCGACGAGCCGCGGGAGTACACCGTGGGATCGGTGGCCGAGGGCATCGAGCACGTCTACGAGTCGCCGGGGCGGGTCGAGTTCGAGGCCGGCGGCGAGTCGTTGTCGCTGATCGCGTTCAACGGGAGCACGCCGGGCTCGCTGTCCGTGCTGTTCACCGACGCGACCTCGGGGCTGACCACCTACGCCGCCAACCGGAGCCTGTCGGTGGCGCCGCCGGCCGCCGACGGCACGGTCACGATCGACTTCAACCGGGCCACGAACCTGCCGTGCGCGTACGTCGACTTCGCGACCTGCCCGCTGCCGCCGGCCGGCAACAGGCTGCCGATCGCGGTCGAGGCGGGCGAGCGGATTCCGTCGTAGAGTCCGTCCATGGAGGAGCTCGCGGAGCTGATCGCGATCCGCTCGACCGCGGACCGGCCGGACGAGCTGCGGCGTGCGCTCGACCTGCTGCTCACGGTCGCCGGCCCCGATTTCGTGGTACGGCGATTCGAGTCCCGCGGTAAACCGAGCGCCCTGCTGACCGTCCCCGGACGGACCGGCCCACCCCGGGTGATCCTCAACGCGCACCTGGACGTGGTGCCCGGTGAGCCGCATCAGTTCGTCCCGCGGCTCGACGGCGACCGCCTCTACGGCCGCGGCGCCCACGACATGAAGGCGGCCGCCCTCGTGATGACCCGGGTCTTCCGGGACCTGGCCGCCGGCCTGCCCTACGGGCTCGCGCTGCAGCTGGTCACCGACGAGGAGGTGGGCGGCTTCGACGGCACCGGGCATCAGGTGGCGCAGGGTGTCCGGGCCGGGTTCGTGGTCATCGGCGAGCAGAGCGGGCTGCGGGTGGTCACCGAGTCGAAGGGGATCGCCCGGGCCCGGCTCACCGCGTCCGGCCGGACCGCGCACGCCGCCTACCCGTGGCTCGGGGCGAACGCGCTGACCGCGGTGACCGCGGGCGTGCACCGGCTGCTGGCGCGCTATCCGGTGCCGGCCGCGGAGGCGTGGGTGACGACGGTGAACGTGGCCTCGATCAGCACGCCGAACCAGGCGGCGAACGTGGTGCCGGCCACCGCGGAGGCGCTGCTGGACATCCGGTTCCCGCCGTCGGACACCGACCTGGCCGGGCGCGGCCCGGACGAGGTGGCCGCGTTCCTGAGCGAGGTGACCGGCGTGACGGCGACGGTCGAGGCTCTCGGGGCACCGCACTTCGCCGATCCGGGCAGTGCCGAGGTGCTCCGGCTGCGGCGGGCCGCGCGGGAGGCCGGGTTCGACGGGTCACTGCTGCGCAAGCACGGGGCGGCGGACGGGCGCTTCTACTCGGCCGAGGGCGTGCCCGCGGTGATCTTCGGGCCGGGTGGCGACGGGCAGCACGGCCCGGAGGAGTATGTCGATCTGCGGACGCTCACCCCGTACCGGGAAGCGCTCGAAGGCTTCTTGAAAGGCCTAGACGGCTAGCAGGTGCTCGACGCGGGCGGCGATGGCACGCAGATGGGGGCGGCGGTCGGCGCCGACCTTCGCGTTCCACGAGCAGGGGCCCTGGCGGTGCAGCATCTCCGCGTAACGCGTCTCGGTGTCGACCCGCACGCCGGCCGGGCCGACGGTCTGGTCGGCGTAGGTGAGGGCGTCGGCCATCAGGCTGCGCTCGTCGGGGAAGGCCGCCATCTGCTCGGCGAGACCGCGGGCCGCGCCCACGAAACGGGCGCCGGAGTGGAAGGCGACCAGACCGGCGATGCGGGCCGGCCAGCCCTCGGTGCTCAGGTGCACGGCGCCGTCGAGCGGGTGGAACCCGGTCAGGGCGATCGGCGCGGCATAGCCGATGTCGTGCAGCCACGCGGCGGCCACCAGGACGTCGGGGTCGAGGTCGAGACGGTCGGCGAGCTCGGCCGCCCGCTGCGCCACCCCGGCCGTGTGCTTCCACCGATTGCCACTGTCACCGATCAGGGACTCGGCGACGGTCCGCGCCAGCAGGGCGCGGGTGGGGGCGAGAACAGCGGTCATCGCCGGATGCTACGTCTCCGCAGGTTAACAGCGGATGGACGGACGATGACCGCTGACCGAAACCGTTAACCGAGACGCAGCCTCTGCGACGGCACGCCCGCCGCGGCGAGCTGAGCAGCGAGAGGACCGCTGGGATTGTCGACGAAGACGGCCACCTGGTGGTCGTCGCCGAGGCCGCAGGCCGCGACCACGGAACCGAGATTGATCGGGTCGAGCTCGCGCACGAACGCGAGATCGACTATCAGGCGCAGCGGGCGCACCCGGCGCACCGTGTGCACCAGGAGCTGCCGGAGTTCCACCGCCTCGTCGGGGCCGACCGAGCCGTGCGGCTGGATCACCACACTGCCGTCGGCGCTCGTGCTGACCTCGAGAACCGAGCCACGCATCGCACTTGCCTTCCGTTAACCGTGCGTTCAGGCGTCTGACCACCATAGGCGCGGCCCGATGGTCACCCGGCACAACGCGACATGGACATCGGGTGAACTATCAGCGTTCGTGATGGGTGGTGATCACGGATCGTCATGGGACACCCTTTCCGATTGACCCACCAAATTGATAGGAATTGGGGGTGAGGTATCTGTTCGCCGGCGCCCGCGCCCATCCGGTGCCCGCGTCGGCCGCCGCCGTCGCCGGTCTCGTCAACGGCGCCACCATGGTCGGCGGTGCCGCCGCCGTCGGCTGGGCCACCGACCACGTCGTCGTCCCCGCCCTGGCCGGCCAGCACGTGCCGGCCGGCGACTGGTGGTCGAGCGCGCTGTTCGTGCTCGGCGTCTCCGCGGTCCGCTGGACCACCATCTTCGTCCGCGGGGTGGCCACCGGCCGGGTCCAGTTCCGGGCGCAGGCCGAGACCCGGCGCGCGGTCACCCACCACTACCTGGAACTCGACCAGGCCTGGCACCGGCGCCACTCCCCCGGCCGGCTGCTCGCCCACGCCGTCTCCGACGTGGACGCACAGTGGTCGCCGGTCCAGTTCATGTTCTTCGCGTTCGGCATGCTGTTCATGCTGTTCCTGGCACTGACCGAGCTGTTCCGGCGGGACGTGTCGCTGGGCCTGACCGGTCTCGGGCTGATCGGCGCGGTGCTCGGCATCAACGTCGTCTATCAGCGGCTGCTGGCGCCGCGCGCCCGTCAGGCCCAGGAGGCCCGCGGTGCGACCGGCGCCGTCGCGCACGAGTCGATCGAGGCGGGGCCGGTGGTCCGCAGCCTCGGCCTGATCGAGCAGGAGGACGCCCGGTTCACCCCCGTCGTGGAGCGGCTGCGCGCCGCCGACCTGCGGATGGCCGCGATCAGCTCGATCTTCGACCCGGTGCTGGAGCTGCTGCCGACCGCCGCCGTGCTGGTCGTGCTGGCCACCGCGACACCCCGGGTCGCCTCCGGCGCGCTCACCGTCGGTGACCTGGTCGGCGTGGTCTACCTGCTGATCACGGTGGCCATCCCGCTCAACGTGATCAGCCGGTTCCTGTCGATGCTGCCGATGTCCGGCGCCGGCCGGGACCGGGTCCGGTCCGTGCTGGCCACCCCGGCCGCCCGGCACGGCGACCGGGAACTGCCCGGCGACGGGCCGCTGCGGGTCGACGTGCGCGGCGCCCGCCTGGTCCGCGACGGGCGGGCCCTGATCTCCGGCGTACGCCTCAGCCTGGCGCCCGGCACCGTCACGGTCGTCGTCGGTGCGGTCGGTGCCGGCAAGACCACCCTGCTCGACGTGGCCGGCGGGCAGTCCCACCCGAGCGCCGGGACCGTCCGGTTCGACGGCGTCGACGTGCGTGACCTGGCCCGTGGCGAGGTGCCCGCGGCCGTGGCCGTGGTGTCGCAGAACCCGTTCCTGTTCGCCGAGCCGATCCGGGACAACCTCACCCTGGGCCGGCCCTGCTCCGAGGACGAGCTGTGGGCGGCGCTGCGACTGGCGGCCGCCGACGAGATCGTGCGCGGCCTGCCGGACGGCCTCGACACCGTGGTCGGCGAGCGCGGGGCGACCCTGTCCGGCGGGCAGCGGCAGCGGATCTGCCTGGCCCGGGCATTGCTGCGCCGGCCGCGGCTGCTGTTGCTCGACGACGCCACGTCGGCGCTGGACCCGGCGGTCGAACGGCAGGTGCTCGACGGGCTGGCCGGCCTCGGCGCGACGGTCCTGTTCAGCACCAACCGGCCGGGGCCGCTGTCGATCGCCGACCGCGTGGTACTGGTCCGGGCCGGGCGGATCGCCGCCGACGGCACGCCGGACGAGCTGGCCGGCGACGAGGAGTACCGGCGCATCGTGACCGCTTACGACCATGATGAGGAGACGGTTCGCGATGCGCGTACGCCTGCTCGATGAAGCCGGGCTCCGGGACGGCCTCGCGCTGACCGCGGTCCTGGCGCTGCTCGCCGGAGGCGGCCGGATCGTCGCACCGCTGACCGTGCAGCGGGTGATCGACGCCGGCCTGGCCCCGCACACGGTCGGACCCGCGGTCGCGGTCGGCGCCGTCGCGGTGCTGGTCGCCGGCGGGTCGTCGCTGCTGCTCAACCGGCGTCTGCAGGCCCGGGTGGAGACGGCGATCGCCGGGCTGCGGCGGACCGGGCTGCGCCGGGTGCACGAGATGGCGGCGAGCACCGCCGACCGCACCCCGGCCGCCGACCTGGTGGCCCGGCTGACCAGCGACCTCGACCAGACGACCACCTTCCTGCAGGGTGGCGGCGTCCAGTTCGTCACCAACACCGCGCAGCTGCTGATCGCCGGCGTGATCATGTCGGTCTACAGCTGGCAGCTGGCGGTGCCGGTGCTGCTGCTGGCCGGTGTGCTGATCGCCGGGATGGCGGTGATGCAGCGGGTGATCGGGCGGCGGTTCGGGCACGCCCGGCGCGACCTGTCCGAGCTGCAGCGGGCGGTCACCGAGTCGGTCGGCGGCGCCGCGCTGATCCGGTCGACCGGCACCGAGCAGCGGGCCCGGGTCAAGCTGGACGCGGCCGTCGACCGGGCCCGGGACAGCCTCATCCGCACCCAGCCGGCGCTGCACGGCAACGCGTCCCTCGGTGAGATCACCATCGCCGCCATGACGGTGACCGTGCTGCTCGGCGGTGTGTGGTGGTCGCTGGCCGGCCCCGGCGCGCCACGGCTGTCGTCGGGGCAGGTGGTGGCGATGGTCTTCCTGGTCACGTTCTTCGTCCGGCCGCTGCAGTTCCTGGTGCAGAGCCTCGGCGAGGCGCAGAACGCGCTGGCCGGCTGGCGGCGGGCGCGGGAACTGGCCGGCACGCCGAGCGCCGAGATCGCCGACGGGCGGCCGCTGCCGGACGGGCCGGTCGGGGTCCGGGTCGAGCATGTCAGCGCCCGCTACGGCGACGGCCCGGTGGTGCTGCACGACGTCGACGTCACCATCGCGCCCGGGGAGCACGTGGCGGTCGTGGGGCGTACCGGGTCGGGCAAGTCGACCTTCGCCAAGCTGCTGACCCGCCGTCTCGAACCGGCCGCCGGCACGATCCGGCTCAGTGGTGTCCCGCTGGACCGGCTGGCGCCGACCGCCGGGCGGGTGGTGATCCTGCCGCAGGACCCGTTCCTGTTCGCCGGCACGCTCGACGCCAACATCCGTCTCGGCCGGCCCGGTGCCACCACCGCCGACGTGGTGCGGATCATCGACCGCCTGGGGCTGCGCGACTGGCTGGACGCGCTGCCGGACGGCGTGGACACCCCGGTGGGGCTGCGCGGCGAGCTGCTGTCGGCGGGTGAGCGGCAGCTGGCCGGCCTGGCCCGGACCGCGCTGGCCGACCCGGACCTGGTGGTCTTCGACGAGGCGACCTCGGGCATCGACCCGGCCACCGACGTGGCGGTGCAGGCGGCCCTCGCCGTGCTGACCCGCGGCCGGACCACCGTCTCGATCGCGCACCGGATGGTCACCGCGGAGAACGCCGACCGGGTGCTCGTCTTCGACGGCGGGCGAATCGTCCAATCCGGATCGCACGCCGAGCTGGCGGCCCGGCCCGGACGATATGCCGACCTGGTCGGCGCCTGGACGAGGAATTGACCGCGGTGACACCTTCTGCTTACCTCTATGGGCCCTCCACGTCGATGAAGTAGGTCCCCATGTTGCGAAAACTCACCGCCGGCATCGTCAGATACCGGAGGCGGCTACTCGCAGCACTGGTGGTGACACTCTCCGTCGCCCCGCTGGCGCTGATCAACGGGAACGCCGGCGCCGCCACCGCGCTGGCGCCGCAGCCGGGCAACTTCACCGGGTACGGGTTCGACGCCTGCACCGCCCCGTCCAGCGACACGATGGCCAAGTGGCTGGCGTCGTCGCCGTACCGGGCGGCCGGCATCTACTTCGGCGGCAACAACCGCGGCTGCACCCAGGCCAACCTGACCCCCGAGTGGGTGCGCGAGCAGGTCACCCGCGGCTGGCGGCTGATCCCGCTCTACGTCGGCCCGCAGGCCAGCTGCACCACGGTCACCCGGAAGAACCTGATCGACGACGCCAACGCGGCGGCGCAGGGCCGGGCCACCGCCGAGGACGCCGTCCGGCAGGCGATCGCGCTCGGGTTGTCGCAGGAGAGCGTGCTGATCTACGACATGGAGTCGTACGACAGCAAGAACATCGCGTGCCGCGACGGCGTGCTCGCGTTCATGAACGCGTGGACCGCCCGCCTGCACGACTTCGGCTACTTCTCCGGCTACTACAGCAGTGCCTCCACCGGCATCGCCGACCAGGTGGCCGTCTACAACAAGGCCGGGTACGTGCGGCCCGACTACGTCGACATCGCCCGCTGGGACCAGGTCGTCACGGTCACCGACGCGGCCGTCCCGGCGAGCTACTGGATGCCGAAACGGCGGATGAAGCAGTACCGCGGCGCCCACCAGGAGACCTGGGGCGGCGTCACCATCAACATCGACAACGACTACCTGGACTTCGCCCGGCTGCCCGCGGCGAAGCTGTCCGACTGGAACCGCAACGGCTGGTCGGACGTGATGGCCCGCACCACGTCGACCGGCAACCTGTTCGCGTACCCCGGCAACGGCACGCTGGTGACCGAGGGCGACCGGCAGAAGGTCGGCGCCTTCGCCTCGGCGAACGCGTTGCTGCGGATGGACCTCGACCGGAACGGCTACACCGACCTGATCGTCCGGACCAAGGCCGGCGCGGTCTACTTCTACCCCGGCCTGAGCAGCGGGAACTTCGGCACCCCCAAGAAGCTCTGGAAGAACATGAGCCACCTGCGGGAGCTGACCGCGATCGGCGACTTCAACCGGGACGGCTACCCGGACCTGCTCGCGTCGCAGACCAGCAACGGCAACGTCTACCTCTACCCGGGGCAGGCGGGCGCCAGGTTCGGCAAGCGGGTGGCGCTGGCCTACGGCGACTGGAAGGACCGCAGCGAGTTCGCCGGCGTCGGCGACTTCGACCGGGACGGCTTCCAGGATCTGCTGGTCAGGCTGACCAGCACCGGCGCGCTCTACCTCTACCCGGGCAAGACCGGCGGGTTCAAGGCGCGGGTGAAGGTCGGCACCTCCACCGGGCTGCGTGACCTGCTCGGCGTCGGCGACTTCGACCGGGACGGGTTCACCGACCTGGCCGCGATCCAGTCGTCGACCGGCTATCTGATGGTCTACCGCGGCAACGGCAAGGGTTTCGTCGCCGGGCTGCGCGTCAGCGCGGGTTACAAGGGCCGGTCACCCCTCTTCTGAGGTGACCCGGTCGGGCAGGGTGAACAGCACGGTGGTGCCACCGCCGGGTGTCTCGTCGACCCGGATGTCGCCGCCGTGCCGTTCCACGATCCGCCAGCAGGTGGAGAGCCCGATGCCGTGGCCCCCCGCGGTGCCGGTGCCGAGCCTGGTGAACATCTCGAAGACCCGGTGCCGCTGCTCGGGCGGGATGCCCAGCCCGTTGTCGGCGACCGCGACGGTCCAGCCGGACGGGCCGTGCTCGGCGGTCACCAGCACCCGGCAGGACCGGTCCGGGTCGCGGTACTTGATGGCGTTGCCGATCAGGTTCTGCAGCAGCTGCCGGATCAGCACCGGATCGCCGTCGACGACCGGGAGCGCGCCGGTCGTCTCGACCCTCGCGCCGGCGGCCTCGGCGGCCGGGCGCAGGTCGGTGCTGACCTGCTCGAACAGGTCGGCCAGGTCGGCCGTGACGCGGCGCACCGGAGCGCTGCCGGCCTGGGCGTAACCGAGCAGCGCCCGGATCAGGTCCCGCATCCGGGCGACGGCCCGGGACGCCGACTCGGCCCACTGCTTCGGGCGGCCCTCGACCTCCTCGCCGATCAGCTCCAGATAGCCGCCGACCGCGGACAGCGGGGACACCAGGTCGTGGCTGACCGCACCGGCGAAATTGCTCAGGTCGGCGTTGGAGCGGCGCAGGTCGGCGTTGGCCGCCGCCAGCTCCCGCCGGGCCTCCTCGATCGCCCGCTGCTGGGCGCGGGCGCTGGTCACGTCGTTCATCGCGACGACGGCACCCCGCGGCACGCCGCCCGGCCCGGGCAGCGCCCGGCCGCTGACGCTGACGTGCAGCGGCTCGCCCACCGGCCGCTTGATGATCATCTCGGCGTCCTTGACGCTGCCCTCCCGCAGCGCCCGCGGCAACGGCGCCCGCTCCGGCGCGAGGGGGGTGCACCCGTCGGTCTCGAACAGCTGATATCGATCGGGGAAGTCGTCCATGCCGTGCCACTCGCGGGCGGCCCGGTTGAAGAGGGTGAGCCGCCCGTTCTCGTCGGCCGCCACCACCGCCACGTCGATGGTCTCCAGCAGCGTGTCGGTCCACCGCTGCCGTTCCTCGGCCAGCGTCGCCAGCTCGGCGTTGATCCGCGCCTGCCGCCGTCGCTCGAACAGCGCGAGGATGATCTGGGCCAGGTCCTTGAGCCGCTCGATCTGCTCCTCGTCGAGTTCGGCCGGCGCGCCGTCGAAGACGCACAGTGACCCGAGCGCGTGTCCCTCCGGCGTGACCAGCGGGAACGACGCGTAGAACCGGACATCGGCCAGGACACCGGTCACCCACGGGTTGTCACGGAAGACCGGGTCGGTGCTGGCGTCCCGGATGTGGGTGAACCGGCCGGTCTCGAACCGGACCGCGCACATCGAGTCGGAACGTTCGGAGTCGCCGCCCTCGAAGCCGACGGTGGTGAGCTGGCACTGGCGGTTCTCGTCGATCAGGTTCAGCGAGGCGTTCGGCACCCGGGCCACGGTCGCGGCGACCCGGACGACCGCCTCCAGCTCGTCCCCGGCCGGAGAGTCGAGCAGGCGGTACTCGTGCAGTGCGGCGAGCCGCAGCCGCTCCCGTTCCGACACGCGTTCAGCCAGATCCACCTCCGTCCCATCGGCACCGCTACCCGTGATCTGACTGTTTCCCCGGCAGCGTGACCGTCACCGTGGTGCCGCCGCCGGGCGTGTCCCCGATCGTGATCGTCCCGCCGTGCCGTTCCACGATCCTCAGGCAGCTCGACAGGCCGATGCCGTGCCCCCGCGCCGCCTGCCCGTCCGCCCGGGCGAACATGTCGAAGACCTCCTCGCGGCGCGACGCCGGGATACCGATCCCGTTGTCGGCGATCCGGACCGCCGGACCGTCGGCGGTGATCTCGACCCGGGCGGGCCGCCCCGGATCCCGGTACTTCACCGCGTTGCCGATCAGGTTCTGCAGCAGCTGCCGGATCAGCACCGGGTCACCGATCACCTCCGGCAGCGGTCCGGGCACGCTGACGCGTGCGCCGGCCGCCGCGATCTCCGGAGCCAGGTCGTGCAGCACCTCGTCGATCAGATCTTTCAGTGGTACGGCCAGCGCCCGCACCGGAGCACTGCCGGCCCGCCCGTAGTCGAGGAGCGAGTCGATCAGGTCCCGCATCCGGGCCACCGCCCGCGCGGCCGACGTCACCCACTCGGTGATCCGTGGCTGCGGCTCGTCCGGGTCGTCGAGCAGCTCCAGATAGCCGCCGACCGAGGCCAGTGGCGCGACCAGGTCGTGGCTGACCGCCCCGGCGAAGTGGGTCAGGTCGATGTTGGAGCGGCGCAGGTCGGCGTTGGCCGCGGCGAGCCGCTCGTGCGCCTCCTCCAGAATGCGCCGCCGCGCGTGCTCGGCGGTGATGTCGTGCAGGGCGACGACGGCGCCGCTGACGATGCCGTCGGCGGTCCGCAACGGCGCCGCGTTGGCCAGCACCGACCGTGGCTCCCGGCCGGGCATCCGGATCATGATCTCCCGGCCCTTCACCGACGTGCCGTCGCGCATCGCCACGGCCAGTGGCACCTGGTCGTCGGGGATCAGGCGCCGGCCGTCCGGCTCGTACAGCTGGTACCTTGCCGCCGCCCGGTCCGGGCCGGCGTCCATGTCGGTGTCCGGGTGCAGGCCGTGCGCGGCCCGGTTGACCAGCGTGGCCCGGCCGGACGTGTTGATCGCGATCACCGCGGCGTCGATGTTGTCCAGGACGGTCCGGGTCCACTGGTCCCGGCCCTGGATGGTCTCCCGCAGTCCCGCCGACAGCCGCGCGAGCCGGCGCCGCTCGAAGAACGCCACCACGATCCCGGCAAGGTCCCGCAGCCGGTCGATCTGGTCCTGGCTCAGCCGCCGCGGCTGGCCGTCGAACACGCACAGCGTGCCCATCACCAGGCCGCCCGGGCTGATCAGCGGCGCCGACGCGTAGAACACGATCGACCCGAGCTCCCCGGTGACCCAGGGGTTGTCCCGGTAGTCCGGGTCCTCCCGGGCGTCCGGCAGGTGCACGAACACACCGTGGTCCAGGCGCACCGCGCACATCGAGTCCTCCCGGTCGCACGGCCTCCCGGCGAACCCGACGGTGGTGAGCTGGTACTGCTTCTGGTCGTCGAGCAGGTTCAGGGTCGCGTAAGGCACGCCGGCGACCGTGGCGGCGACCCGGATCACCGCCTCCAGTTCAGCGGCGGGCGGGGTGTCGAGCAGGTGGTACTCCCGCAGGGCCGCGACGCGCCGCCGCTCCTGTTCGCTGCCCACCTGCCACCTATCGGCACCCGGCGGCACGATCTGACCCGGTTTCCCTAAGAAGTCGCGGCTCCCGGCCGATGTCCGGCCACTCAGAACCAGCGGCGGCGCCGGTAGTGGCCGTGGTGGCGGTAGTGCCCGTGGTGCCGGTAGTGGCCGTGGTGGCCGTAGGCACCCGGATGCCCGTAGGCGCCGGGGTGGCCGTAACCGCCCGGGTGGTGGCCGTGGCCGTAGAGCTTGCGGTTGACCTCGCGCAGCATGCCGTCCGCGAGGGGGTTGTGCCGCTTGTGGGACATCCGCTGCAGCTTCGACGCGACCATCGAGAGCACGAACCGTTTGACAAAGCCCACCGAACGTCTCCTCCGTTGCCGGCCGCGATCACGCGTGCCGTCCGGATTCCAGGGTAGGCCGCCCGTTCCACCCCTGACCTGTGTGTTCGCTGTCCGTTTCCGGTCCACCGGCCGGACCGGCACAATGCGTCGATGAGCGTGATCACCTACTTCCGGCGCAGCGGGCCGGACGCCGTGGCCGAGTTGCTGCGGCTGGCCGGCGAGGATCCCCTGACGGCGCTGGAGTTCGCCGGTGGGCTGCCCGGCACCCACACCGACAAGGCCTGGGCCGGGCTGCACTTCCTGCTGCTCGACCTCGATCCGCCGGTGAACGTGTTCGAGCCGGGCGAGCCGTTCCGGATCTTCGATGCCGTCGAGGTGCGGGCGGCCGCCGCGTTCCTGGCGGCGACCCCGTTCACGGCGCTGGCCGCCGGCTACGACCGGGCGCTGCTGGAGTCGATCGGCGTCTACCCGGAGGACCTGTGGGAGGCGGAGTGGGCGCTGTCGTACCTGGAGGACGCCTATGACCGGCTGGTCCCGCTGTTCCGCGAGGCGGCGGCCGCCGGCGAGCTGGTGACCGCCTGGCGGGGATGACCGGGGATCAGAGGCGCTCCAGTTGCTCCTCCAGGTGGAAGACCTGGTCGAGGACGAGCATGCCCTCGTCGGGGCGGGCCTCGCCGAGGGCCGGGAAGAACTCGGCCATGGCGGCCTGCCAGCGGGCGTTCACCTCGGTCCGGGCCATCGCCTCCTGGGCGGCCGCGAAGTCGTCGGTCCGCAGCACCCCGACGAGCAGGCCGTCCGGCCGGAGGAAGAGCCGGTAGTCGTGCCAGCCGGTGGCGGCCAGCGCCTGGAGCATCTCCGGCCAGACGGCGGCGTGCGCCTCCCGGTAGGCATCGAGCTTCGACGGATCGACCTGGAGGGTGAAGCACACGTGCGTCATGCGGGTCATCCTGCCGCCATCTTCGTAACGTTTCAATCGATGGCCCGTGCTAATTTATGTCGCATGCGAAA
Source organism: Actinoplanes subglobosus (assembly GCF_042650585.1). Classification (NCBI taxonomy): domain Bacteria; kingdom Bacillati; phylum Actinomycetota; class Actinomycetes; order Micromonosporales; family Micromonosporaceae; genus Actinoplanes; species Actinoplanes subglobosus. The sequence continues at coordinate 423,611 of NZ_JBHSBL010000020.1, read as the reverse complement.
TACTTCCATCGAGGTCGGCGGGCTGGCCGGGACGCTGTTCGAGCCGGACGAGGAGCCGGTCGCGGTGCTCGTCATGCATCCGGCGACGGCGACTCCGGCCGGGTTCTACACCGGGTTCGCGTCGTTCCTGGCCGGCCACCGGATCGCCGCCGTCACCTACGACTACCGGGGCACCGGGCGGTCCGGGTCGCCGCGCTACCACCGGGAGGTCGGCATGCGTGACTGGATCGAGCAGGACGTGCCGGCGATGACCGCGTGGGCGGCCGGCCGTTTCCCGGGGCTGCCGCAGCTCGCGGTGGGGCACAGCATCGGCGGGCACGCGCTCGCGCTGGGGCGTGGTGGCCCCGGCCTGACGGCGTTCGCGCTCGTCGCCTCGCACGTGGCGTCGATCGACGCCATTCCGGACCGGGTGGAGCGTCTTCGCGTACGCCTCGTGTTGTCCCTGCTCGGGCCGGCGCTCGGCGCCGTGTTCGGCTATGTCCCGGCCCGTCGCCTCGGTCTCGGGGAGGACGTCCCGGTCGCCGCCGTGCGGCAGTGGGCGGGCTGGGGCGCGCTGACGGACTATCTGTTCGGCGACCCGGCGATGCGGGGCGCCGAGCGGGCCGCCGCCGTGACCCAGCCGGTGCTGGTGATCGGGCTGAGCGACGACCCGTGGGCGACCCCGGCGCAGGTCGACAAGCTGGCCGCGAGGCTGCCGAACGCGGCGGTGGAGCGCCGCACCCACACCCCGGCCGACGCGGGTGTCGCCCGGATCGGCCACCATGGGTTCATGCGACGCACCGCCCGTGACACCCTCTGGCCCGAGCTGCTGACCTGGCTGCAGAAACAGATCGCGAACGCGTCCTGATGAGTCACCGCCTCGTCTTCGAGATGATGATCGCCGAGCGCTCGGTCCGGCGGTGGATCGACGCGCGCTCCGGCGACAGCGGCATCGGCGCGGCCGGGGCGGGTGTGCTGTTCCACCTGGCGGCTCACGACGACGCGCTGGTCGGCGACGTGAGCGCGGCTCTCTGCGCGTCACCGTCCGGGATCAGCGGTCTGGTCAGCCGCCTGGAGAAGGCGGGTTTCCTGGTCAAGGCGCCGGACCCGGTCGACGCCAGGGCCGTCCGGCTGCGTCTCACCCCGGCCGGCCGGGAGGCGGTCGCGACGGCCAGGGGCGCGGTGCGGGAGCTGAACGCGGAGATCTCCGACGGCTTCACCGACGCCGAGCTGGACGTGGTGGCCCGCTGGCTGGGACATATCACACAGCGTCTGAGCTGACGGTACTTCCGCTCGGGCCCGGGGCATACCAAGGTGGTTGCTGGGTGCCCCAGAGGGTGAGGAAGTACTGATGAGTCATCGAGTGGTAGTCGTGGGGGCCGGCTTCGGCGGGCTCTTCGCGATCAAGGCGCTGCGTCACGCCGACGTCGAGATCACCCTGATCAACGGTACGGCGTACCACCTCTTCCAGCCGTTGCTCTACCAGGTCGCGACCGGGATCCTGTCGGAGGGCGAGGTCGCGCCGCCGATCCGTGAGGTGCTGCGCAAGCAGAAGAACGTGGACGTCCGCCTCGGCTGGGTGCAGGACGTCGACGTGGAGGCCAAGGTCGTGTCGGTGGCCGGGCCGGGCATCGACTACACGGTGCCGTACGACACGCTGATCGTCGCGGCCGGGGCGTCCCAGTCCTATTTCGGCAACGACCAGTTCGCCGACCACGCGCCCGGCATGAAGAGCGTCGACGACGCCCTGGAGCTGCGGGCCCGGATCTTCGGCGCGTTCGAGGTCGCCGACCTGCACACCGATCCGGAGACGATCGAGCGCTGGATGACGTTCGTGGTCGTCGGCGCGGGCCCGACCGGTACCGAGATGGCCGGGCAGATCGCCGAGCTGGCACACCGCAACCTGGTCGGGCAGTTCCGGCACATCGACTCCCGCAAGGCGCGGATCCTGCTGGTCGACGCGGTCGGTGCGGTGCTCAACACATTCGGTGACCAGCTCTCGGCCAAGGCCGAGCGGCAGCTGGACAAGCTGGGCGTCGAGGTGCGGACGAACACGATGGTCGTCGGTGTCGACGCCGGCAGCATCGAGGTCGAGTCGAACGGGGAACGCGAGCGCATCCCGGCGATGACGAAGGTGTGGGCGGCCGGTGTGGCGGCGCCGCCGCTGGCCGCGAGACTGGCCGCGGCGACCGGGGCGAAGACCGACCGGGCCGGCCGGATCCTGGTCGAGCCGGACACGTCGCTGCCGGGTCACCCGGAGATCTTCGCGCTCGGCGACATGATGAACCTGGCCGGGGCGGACGGCAAGCCGCTGCCCGGGGTGGCGCAGGTGGCCATCCAGAGCGGCCGGCACGCCGCCGACCAGATCAAGCGCCGTCTGGCCGGCAAGGAGACGGGTCAGCCGTTCCGCTACTTCGACAAGGGCAGCCTGGCGACGATCTCCCGCTTCTCGGCGGTCGCGAGTATCGGGAAGGTGCACCTCGCCGGCTTCCCGGCCTGGGTCGTGTGGGTGGCGGTGCACCTGTTCTACCTGGTCGGCTTCAAGAACCGGGTGACCGCGGTGCTGCACTGGTTCGTCAGTTTCCTCGGTCGCGGCCGTTCGGAGCGGGTCTCCACCCAGCAGCAGGCTTTCGCCCGTCAGGCGATCCGGGCGTACGGGGATCCGTTCCGCCGGGCTTCCGAGGAGCCGGACAAGGTCGGGTAGCGTATGGCGGCCCGCCGAAAGTCCTGAGAAAGGCTCACCTTGGTTCCGGTCACCGTCAGCACCCCCGTGGTGCCCCGCGCCAGGAGTCTCGCTCCGGTCTTTCACGAGCTGACGCTCTTCCACGGCAGCATGGGAGCGGGCAAGTCGACGCTCGCGCTGCAGAACGCGTACAACCGCCGGCAGGCGGGCCGGCCCGGGATCCTGCTGACCAGCATGGACCGGGCCGGCGCCGGGGTGATGTCGTCGCGGCTCGGGGTGGCCGCCGACGCCATCGAGGTGACCGACGGCACCGAGCTGACCGCGCTGATCGCCGGCGAGGTGCCGGCCGGCGGTTTCGTGATCGTCGACGAGGCGCAGTTCCTCCGGGCCGAGCAGGTCGAGCAGCTGGCCTGGGTGGTCGACGAGCTGTGCGTCGACGTGGACTGCTACGCGATCTCGACGGACTTCATGTCGCATCTGTTCCCGGGCGCGCAGCGGCTGCTGGAGCTGGCCGACAACATCGTGTCCCTGCAGGTGGAGGTGACCTGCTGGTGCGGGCGCCCGGGCCGGCAGAACGCGCGGATCGAGGACGGCCGGGTGGCCCGTTCGGGCGCGCAGGTGGCGGTCGGCGACACGTCGGACGCGGCCGAGGTGACCTACCGGGTGCTGTGCCGCCGCCACTGGCGCAACGGGGACGCCGGCCCGGTCTAGGCTCCCGCGTCGGGGTAGATCATCCAGGCGCGCAGGTCGCCGTGGACGTCGAAGAGGTAGCCGCCGTCGCCGACCCCGTGGTTGGCCGGGTCGACGTTGGTGAAGATCGGCTTGGTCAGCCCCCAGTACTTGTGGGTCGCGGTGTCCCTGCCCTTGCCGATGTGGACGTAGACGTCGCCACCGGCCGGCACCACCGTGCCGGCCGGGAAGGTGTAGCGGCGCAGCCCGGAGTCGCGCACCCACCAGCCGGCGATCGGCACGTCCGCGGCTGACGGGTTGTGGACCTGGAACCATTCGCCGTTGAGGTTCTTCTCGTCGATGCCGTCGGCGTCCGGGTTGACGGTCAGGGTGATGCCGCTGTTCTGGGCCGGGCCGGACTTGCAGCTGTCGGTGTCGTAGAGCTCGCGTCCGGCGGCCGCGGCCTGCTGGGCGGCCGCGTGGTAGGCCTCGTCCATCGCCCACTCGCCGGGCCACGCCTGCCAGAGCACGTAGCCCTCGCGGATCAGCTGCTCCCCGACGTCGCGCCACTGGCCGCCGACCTTGACCGCGACCGAGCGCAGCGGCCGGCCCTGGCTCCGGCTGGACGCCTTGAGCGAGGTGAGACGGACCGTGCCGCCGCCGGCCTTGAGCAGTTGTTCGAGGCGGGCGTTGGCGGCGACGGCGTGGCAGTCGCCCTTCCGGCGCTCCGGGTGGTGCGAGTAGGTCTTCATCTCCATCGCCTGGATGCCCAGGACGCGTACCGAGACCAGGTCCTTCGTGCCGTCCCCGGCGAGGTCGACGCGGATCGTGTCGCCGTCCGGCGCCCAGTCGAACTTCGCGGTCCACACCTGGCAGCGTGGGCTCCCCGCTTCCGCGCGGCAGGCGGTGGTCGCGGCGTGGGCGGGGGCGGCGAGGCCGGTCACGGACAGGGCGCTGAGGGCGGCGAGAGCGGCGAGGCGGCGGAACATGACGCCTCCATCGGCCGCGGTGGGACGGGGTTGAGAAGACTGGATAGTTAGCTAAGCTAAGCACTATCCCTCGTGAGGAGCACCGCTTGACCGTCGCGCCGCGCCGCGCCCCCAAGGCCGGCATCCACCCGGATCCCACGAAAAGCTGGTTACGACGCGCCTGGCCCATCGTCCGTGCCCACCGCGCGCTCCTGATCACCTCGCTGGTTCTCTCGTTCATCGGCCTGATCGTGCAGGTGCAGATCCCCGACCTGGTGCGGATCGGCATCGACAAGGCTCTCGTCGACCGGACCGACGGGCTGGAGAAGTACGTCTGGCTGATCGCCGGGCTGGCCGTCGCGCAGGGCGTCATCAACTTCCTGGCCCGCCTCTACCTGCTGCGCACGGCGTACGAGATGGAGTACGACCTGCGCAACCTGGTCTTCGGCCACTTCATGCGGATGTCGTACGGCTTCTACGACCGGGTCCAGTCCGGCGAACTGATCTCCCGCGCCACCAGCGACATCCGGGCCGTGCAGATGTACCTGGCGTTCGGCCCGTCGATCCTGGTCCAGTGCACCATCGCGGGCATCGCGTTCGCCCTGATGGTGTCGATCAACGCGCCGCTCGCCGTGGTCGCGATGCTGACCATGCCGGTCATCGCGGTGCTCGGCGTCCGGATGCGCAAGGCGATCTTCCCGGTGTCGTGGCTGATCCAGTCCCGGCTGGCCGGGGTCGCGACGGTGGTCGACGAGAACATCCAGGGCGTCCGGATCGTGAAGGCGTTCGCGGCCGAGAAACGGCAGATCGACACGCTCGCCCGGGCCGCCGACGGGGTGCGGTGGGCGTACACGACCGACGCCCGGATCCGCAGCCGATGGATGCCGGTGATGGACAACCTGCCCCGGCTCGGGCTGGCGATGGTGCTGCTGGTCGGCGGGCTGATGGTCCTCGACGGCAACGCGACGGTCGGCACGATCGTGGCGTTCAACTCCTACGTGCTGATGCTGCAGCCGCCGTTCCGGATGCTCGGCATGATCATCATGATGGGGCAGCGGGCGGCCGCGTCCGCGCAGCGCATCTACGACATCCTGGACACCCCGGCCGAGCTGGACGACCCGGACGAACCGGTGATCCCGCAACCGCGGGGCGACGTGCGTTTCGAGGGAGTGCGATTCACCTATCCCGACGGCACTCTCGGTCTCGATGGTCTCGACCTGCACATCCGGCCCGGCGAGACGGTCGCGCTGGTCGGTGCGACGGGCAGCGGCAAGAGCACCGTGGCGCGTCTCGCCGCGCGGTTCTACGACGTCGGCGCCGGGCGGGTGCTGATCGACGGCGCCGACGTCCGCGACTACCCCCTGGCGACGCTGCGCGACCGGGTCGGGATCGTGCCGGACGAGCCGTTCCTGTTCTCCGTCTCCCTGCACGACAACATTGCTTTCGGACATCCCGCGGCGACACGGGAGCAGGTCGTCACCGCGGCCGTCGCGGCCGGCGCCGACGGTTTCATCCAGGAGCTTCCGGAGGGGTACGACACCGTCGTCGGCGAACGCGGCTACACCCTCTCCGGCGGCCAGCGGCAACGCGTCGCGATCGCCCGCGCGTTGCTGGTCAACCCGCCGGTGCTGATCCTCGACGACGCCACCAGTGCCGTCGACGTCCGCGTCGAGCACGAGATCCACGAGGCGCTGCGTGACCTGATGCGCGACCGCACCACCGTGGTCGTCGCCCACCGGCTGGCCACGATCGGTCTCGCCGACCGTGTCGTGCTGATCGAGAACGGTCAGGCCGTGGCCTCCGGCACCCACACCGAACTGCTGGCGACCGAACCCCGCTACGGACGGGTCCTGGCCACGGAGGTCCTCACATGAGCATGTTCGGAGGCGGCTTCGGCGGTCCCGGCGGCGGTCCCGGATCCGGGGCGATCGCCGGGATGGGCGGCACCGGCACCCGCCGTGCGGGCAACACGCCGTTCGCCGGGGTGCCGCCGGAACTCGCGGCGGGCGTCACCCTCCTCGAAGCGAGCGAACCGGCCCACCCCGATCCGGCCGGGACGTTCAGCCACGCCCCCGACAGCGGCCGGCTCACCCTGTGGTCGCTGCTGTCCGGGCGGCGCGCGCTCCTGGCCGGGGCCGCCGTCGCCGTGCTCGTCGAGGCGCTGCTCCTGCAGTCCGGGCCCTACCTCGTGCAGGTCGGCATCGACCACGGCATCGTCGCCCGGGACGTGACCGTCCTCGTGGTCGCGGCCGTCGCCTTCCTCGCCTCGGTGGCGCTGACCGCCGCCGCCACCGCCGTGCGCATCCGCACCAGCGGGCGGCTCGCCGCCTACAGCACCCGTGACCTGCGGGTTCGCGTGTTCACCCAGTTGCAGCGGCTCAGCCTCGACCACTACACGACCGAGAAGGCCGGCGTCACCATGACTCGGATGACCTCCGACGTGGAGGCGCTCCAGCAACTGCTGCAGGAGGGGTTCGCGCAGTTCCTCATCCACGGGCTCACGATGGTCGTGGTCACGGCGGTCCTCGTCCACTACGACGCGACCCTCGCCGCGATCACGTTGCTCCTGGTGGTGCCGCCACTGCTGCTCCTCACGCTCTGGTTCCGCAAGGCCGCCGACGTCGGGTACAACCGGCAGCGCGACACGATCGCGGGACTCTTCACCCACCTGACGGAGAGCTTGAACGGCGTACGCGTCATCGCCGCCCACAACCAGCAGGACCGCAACGTGATCGCCCACCGTGAGGTGGTCGGTGCCTATCGCGACGCCAACGACCACACCGGCCGGATCAACGCCGTCTACGGCCCCGGCACATCGGTGATCGGCCTGCTCGGCCTGGCGGCGCTGCTGCTGATCGGCGGCCGGATGGTGCTGCGCGGCACCCTGACGATCGGTGAGCTGACCGCGTTCGTCCTCTACCTGAACGCGTTCTTCCAGCCGGTGCAGCAGCTCGTCCAGCTCTACACCAACTATCAGCAGGCCCGCGCCGCGCTCGGCAAACTCCGCGGCCTGCTCGGCACGGTCCCCGCGGTCCGCGAGAAACCCGGGGCCCAGCCGCTGCCGCCGGCGTCCGGCGGGATCGAGCTGCGGGAGATCACTTTCGGGTACGACGAGACGCGCCCCGTCCTGCGCGGGGTGAATCTGCGGATCGCGCCCGGCGAGACGATCGCCTGTGTCGGCCCGACCGGCGCCGGCAAGTCGACGCTGGCCAAACTGGTGTCCCGCCTCTACGACCCGAACTCCGGCACGGTGCTGATCGACGGCCACGACCTGCGCGACGTCACCCTCGACTCGCTGCACCGGCAGGTCGGCGTGGTGCCGCAGGAGCCGTTCCTGTTCGCCGGGACGCTGCGCGACAACATCGCCTTCGCCCGCCCCGACGTCCCCGACGAGGTGGTGTGGGCGGCCGTCGACGCGGTCGGCCTGCGCGACCTGGTGGACCGCTCCCCCGACGGCCTGCGGACGATCCTGCACGAACGCGGCCAGTCCGTCTCGTCCGGCGAACGCCAGCTGATCGCCCTGGCCCGCGTCTTCGTGGCCGAACCCCGGGTGGTGGTCCTCGACGAGGCGACGTCGAGCCTGGACCTGCGGTCGGAGCTGAGGGTGGAGGCCGCGATCCAGCGCCTGCTGGAGGGCCGGACCGCCATCCTGGTCGCGCACCGCCTGTCCACGGCCCGTCGGGCGGACCGGGTGATCGTCGTCGACGACGGCGACATCATCGAGGAGGGCACCCACGACCAGCTCGTCGCCGCGGGCGGCCGTTACGCCGCCATGTACGCCACCTGGGAGTCACACACCGCCTGAATTCCACCCACAGGTGGACGTCGATACGTACACTCGGCTCTTTCCGCCGGGAGGATCATCGATGGCCGATCTGGGCACGGATGCGACGGACGATCTGCTGCAGCGCTCGCGGCGGCTCCTCGACGCGGTACGCCGCGGTGAGACGCCGCCGGACGGCGAGCCGGTCACGGTGACCACCGAGGCCGCCGACGGCCTGGTGCGCGTGGTCGCCGGGGAGGGCCGGATCGAGTCGATCGACCTCGACCCGCGGGCCATGCGCCTCGACTCGCGGACCCTGTCGGAGGAGCTGACCGCGGCCGTCAACGCCGCGCTCGATGAGCTACGGGCGTCGGCGGGCTCGGCGCAGGGTGTCGACCTGGCCGCCCTGGACGGCCAGTTGCGGCAGGTGCAGGACGAGGGTGTGCGCCGGATGGCCGAGATCTCGTCGGCCGTGCAGGCCGTGATGGCCCGCATCCACCGGGACCGCGCATGAGCGGCATCGAGATCGACCCGGAGGCGATCCGGTCCGCCGCACGGCAGCTGGCCGGTGCCGCCGAGGACATCGGCGCGCTGACCGACCGTTTCCTGGCGGACCTGGAGGGCCTCGGTGCCCCGTGGGGCACCGACGATCTGGGCACGCTGATCGGCGTGGCCCACGACGCGGTGCTGGACGCCGCTCTCGACTGCTGCGACGGCAACCTCGACACCCTCGACAGCCATGTCGAGTCGCTGACGGCGATGGCGGACGGCTACGACCGTGCCGAGAGCGACAACGCCCAGTCCTTCGACACGTTCCGCTGGTAGGCCGGCATGGGTCTGCAACTTCCCGGCGAGCTGGTGTGGCTGCTCGGCGAGCTCGGTTTCAACTGGCCGGAGGCCGACGAGGAGAAACTGATCGACGTCGCCATGACGTGGATCGACTTCGGGGCCGCGCTGGAGCAGGCGGTGACGGCCGGTGACGCGGCGGCCCAGCAGGTGTGGGCGGCGAACCTCGGCGCCGACATCACCGCCTTCCAGCAGGCGTGGGCGGACGGCTCGGCGCCGTCGGCAAACCTCGCCACCATGGCGCAGTCGTGCCTGATCGTCGGCGCGGGCATGCTGTGCGCCGCCCTGATCGTGCTGGTGCTGAAGATCAACGTGATCGTCCAGCTGGTGACGCTGGCGATCGCCATCGCGCAGGCAATCGCCACCGCTGCGGTGACGTTCGGGGCCTCGCTGGCCGAGATCCCGATCTTCAAGATGATCATCGGGGCGATCGTCGACGAGATCATCAACCAGGCGATCGAGACGGTCCTCAATGGCTAGGCGCCGGTCGGGTGGCGGTCAGCAGAGCGGCGGCGGCCAGCAGAGCGGCGGCGGCCAGCAAGGCGGCCGACAAAGCGGCCAGCAGGGCGGCCAGCAGGGCGGCCAGCAAGGCGGCCAGGCGGGGCAGGGCGGCCCACGCTCGACGCCGGGTGCCCGGATCGTCTCCCGCGTCGCCGCCACGGGCTTCCCCCGCGCCACGGGACGCACCGGTGCGCCGGCACCGCGGCCACCGGCCCCCGGCGGCGCCCGGGGCGCCCCGCACGAGCATCCGCAGGGGATCAAGGGCCCGAAACAGCGGCAACACGTGCCGGGCACGGACGAGTTCGAGGACCGCAAGCGACGCAACCAACAGGGATCGGCATGGGCCGGCGACGAGAACTACGCCAACCGCCTGACCTACGAGGCGTGGTACCGGGGCACCCCCAACCCGCGCCGGGCCGACCAGCGGGACTACGACTTCCAGGAGCCGGTCGGCCACACCTCCCGCGGGGTACCGCAGAGCAAGGTACGAGTGCACATGGACCAGGATGGGATGATCCATGGCCACCCGAAGTGAGAGAGAGGCCCCGGCCGTGGACGATGTCCTCCGCCAGATCGAGCGGACGTACACCTCGCTGGCAGACCCGCAGTTCCGGGCGATCAACGAGACGATGGGCAGGCAGCCGTGGGCGAGACTGGTCGCCGAGATCGGGCTGCAGTTCACCGTCGAGGACGAGACCGACGACAACAACGATGTCGCGTTCACCTACGTCCTGGGTGACGAGGGGCGCGAATGGGTCCTCGGGCTCTCCGCCGTCGGGCCGTACGCGCTGGTCGGCCGGATCAGCCCGGACGGCGGGTTCTGGAGTGCACTGCTGGAGCCGTCGTCGCGGGACCTGGACGGACATGAGCGCTGGCTGCTGCGGACGTTGGAAAAAGAAGGCCTGCGGCTGCTGGGCCGGGCCGAGCTCGAGAAACCGGTGGCGCTGCGGCTGGCCGGGATGGAGCCCGGCCGTGTCCGCTTCTACCAGGCGCTTTTCACCCGCAGTGACATCCTGCCCTGGGACGATCAGACACTCGGCCGCCTCGGCCTGATCTGACACCGCGCCGTGCGCCACCCGGGCGGAACGCGCCGAACAGTGGGGCGGGGATGACCTCAACGGTATGGCGACACACCGGCATCGATGATTGCGCATCACTCGATGGGACAGGGAGGGTCGGGGGACCCTAACGGAGGTGCTCTGTGGATCTGTCACGAACGCTGGCCGGAATCGGTGCCGCGTTGCTCGCCTCGGCTCTGCTCGCCAACCCGGCGACGGCGGCGCCGGGCGACGCCCCGTCGACCCGTGACTTCGGCAACGGGCCCGAACGCAACGACATCGCCGCCCTCGACAGCGCCGCCCTCGACAGCGCCGCGGTCAGCGCACTGTCGGCACGCACGCTCAGCGCCGGGGCTCCAGAGCTCAGCGCCGGGGCTCCGGAGCCGGCGTGGGCGATAACGGGCCGGAAAGGCTACCCGCGACAGAACAGCCTGCCGGTCTGGCCGGTGAACCCGGATGACCGGTCGATCAAGCTGGGGCTCGTCCCGTACCACGCGATCGCCCCGAAACTGAACGCCCTCCAGGAGTCCTCGGACCGCGTCTCGGCCGAGATCGCCGGGACCTCGGCCGGAGGCCGTGATCTCTATCTGGTGACGGTGACCGCCCCCGAGTCGGCCTCGGAGGCCGCGCGGCAGGACCGCTGGCGGCAGCTGATCGAGAACGATCCGGGCGCGGCACGACGGGACCGGGCCCTGACCGCCGGCTACAAGACACCGGTCTGGATCAACGCGAACATCCACGGCAACGAGTGGGAGGGCACCGACGGCGCCCTGCGGGTCATCGAGCGCCTGGCCACCGCCACCGACCCGGCGACGACGGCGTTCCTGAGGCGCAGCCGCGTCTACGTCAGCGTCAGCCTCAACCCGGACGGCCGCGTCGCCGGCACCCGGGCCAACGGGGCCGGATTCGACATCAACCGCGACTTCGCGACCAGCTCGCAACCGGAGTCGCGGATGGCGCGTGACGTGGTGATCGCGACGCAGCCGTTCGTGATGCTCGACGAGCACGGCTACACCGGGACGACCCTGATCGAGCCGGCGACGCCGCCGCACGGGCAGAACTACGAGTACGACCTGTACATCAAGCACGCTCTGCCGAACGCGCTCGGCATGGAGAAGGCCATCCAGCGGCTCGGGCACGCGGAGACGACCCGCGCCGACATCCCGTTCCGGGACTACGCCCCCGGTGACTGGGACGACTGGCCGCCGATCTTCACCCCGATGTACGCCATCTATCAGGGCGCGGTCGGGCACACCGTGGAGGTACCGCTGCAGGTCAACAACGCCGCCTACAACAACCTGCCGGTCGAGGAACTGCAGCGCCGGTCCCGGATCAACACCGATGTGGCCGCGGCGACGATCGAGGCGGCTCTCACCTACGCCGACACGAACCGGGCCACCCTGCTCGCCGACCAGATCGAACAGTTCCGCCGCGGCTGGGCCGGTGAGCCGTCGCCGACGATCCCGGACGGTTTCGTCGACGGTTTCGGCCCGGAGGACCGCTACTCCGCGACGTTCCCCCGCTCCTACGTCATCCCGGCCGGCACTCCCGCCGCCGCCCGCCTCGTCAACCACTTGACCTCCCACGATGTGCGGGTGACACGCGCCCTCACCAGCTTCCGGCTGGACGGGCGCCACTACGGCAAAGGCACCTACATCGTCGACATGCATCAGCCGAAGCGTGGCCTCGCGAACGTCCTGCTCGAAGCCGGGCGGGACATCTCCGACCTGGTCCCGCAGATGTACGACATCTCCGGCTGGAGCCACGGCCTGCTCTGGGGCGCCACCGTCGACCGCAGCCTCCGTTCCCTGCCGCGCACGCCGGTCGCCACGGTGACCAGGGCGGCACCCACCGGCGCGGTCGACGCGCCGCGCGGACGGGACCTCGCCCTGTCGCTGCGCGACGGCAACGACGTGCGCGCGGTCAACGAACTGCTCACCCGGGGCGTCAAGCTGCGGCGCACCGACGCGGCCACCGTCGTGGTCCCGGCCGACGCGCGGCCCGAGGCCGTCGCTCTCTCCAAGACCTTGGGAGTACGGTTCACCGCCGCCCCCGGTCGCGTAAAAGGCGTCGTGTTCGACCAGCCGGCGATAGCCGCGGCCGTCTCCGCCGACGAGTTGTCCGCCCTGCGGGAGATGGGCTTCACTGTCCAGCCCGTCTCGACGGCGCTCCTCAACGCGGGCTTCGACCTGTCCACGATCGACACTCTCATCGTCTCCTCCGGTCTCTCCTATGCGGCGTTGACCCCGGCCGCCCGCGGCACCGTCGACACGTTCCTGGCGCGCGGCGGCGGCGTCCTCACCCGAGGCGCCACGGGCGCGAACTTCAACGCGGCCGCCGGCGTCCTGCCGGTGACCGCGACAGCCGGCCGAGGCGACGCCAACGGCGTGGTCACCGTGACGAACGAGGGCCCGATCGTCGGCGCCGGCTCCCCCGGCAACTCCTTCATCTACTCCCCCCTCTGGTTCACCGTCGGCTCGGGTGTGACCGTCGAGCAGCGTTACGGCACAACTCCGCTGGTGGCCGGCCACTGGCTGCCGACCGACGCCGGAACCAACGGCCCGGCCCAGGCCGCAGGCCAGCCGGCAGTCGTCTCCGGCACCACAGCAGGAGGCGGCCGGGCGGTCCTCTTCGGCACGGAGCCGTTGTTCCGCGCCCACCCGAAGGGCCTGTACGCCCAATACGCCCGCGCCCTCTTCTGGACAACCGACTAGTCATCTCCGCCATGGGACAAGCCTAGAAACACCGGCGGGGGGG